>NZ_JBGIYY010000008.1:0-217699 GCF_041380235.1 Glaciecola sp. SC05 | reverse complement strand
AATGGGTGGTGCCTTTAGGGTGCAAATTAACATTAGTTAAGCCTAATTTGTAGGCCGTATAAAAAACGAACCGAGAGGTTCGTTTTTTAATTACAGGAAGCGAAGAGCAAATGCGAGAAGCTAGTGTGTCTGAGTTTCAAACTTTAATGTCTAGTTTCAAACATTAATATCCAGTTTCAAACATTAATATACTCGCACAAAGAGAAAACATACTTCCCCAACTATCACTCCACCGTCACACTCTTCGCCAAATTCCTAGGCTGATCAACATCTGTACCTTTGATTAAAGCAACATAATAAGACAGCAGCTGCAGCGGAATAGTGTAGACAATTGGCGCTATCGATTCCATGCAGTGCGGTACGTTGACTACGCGCATGGTTTCATCCGATTCGAAGTGGGCGTCTTTATCGGCAAACACATACATGATACCGCCACGAGCGCGCACTTCTTCAACATTTGATTTAAGCTTTTCGAGTAGCTCGTTGTTTGGCGCTACGACAATTACTGGCATGTCAGCATCAATTAAGGCTAATGGACCGTGTTTGAGCTCGCCAGAAGCGTACGCTTCGGCGTGAATGTAGGAAATTTCTTTAAGTTTCAGTGCGCCTTCCATTGCGATAGGATACTGGTCGCCTCGGCCTAAAAATAAGCTGTGGTGTTTATCTGAAAACTCTTCTGCAAGCTGGTCAATTTCGTCCGCCAAAGTCAGCGTTTCTTCTAATTTGCTAGGTAACTCTGCTAAGGCCTGTAAGATGCTTTTTTGCAGCTCTTCAGGCATCTTGTTATGCTTACCAATGGCCAGCACTAACATTAAAAATCCGGCTAGCTGCGTTGTGAATGCCTTGGTAGACGCCACACCTATTTCTGCACCAGCTCTGGTCATAAACGATAGTGATGACTCACGAACTAATGACGATCCATCTACGTTACAAATAGCTAAGCTCGACATATAACCGCTTTCTTTAGCTAATTTAAGCGCCGCTAGAGTATCGGCAGTTTCACCCGATTGAGAGATGGTAATCAACAAGCTATTAGGTTTTACTACCGATTTACGGTATCTAAACTCAGAGGCAATTTCGACATCGCACGACACTCCAGCATAAGCTTCAAGCCAATACTTGGCTGTCATTCCTGAGTGGTAACTGGTGCCGCAGGCAATGATTTTAATATGTTCGGTTTTTGCAAAAACTGCTTCAGACCCTTCGCCAAAGACATCTTCTGCAATACCGTCTGGACTAACTCGGCCAGCTAAAGTATTACGAATAACCGCTGGTTGCTCATAAATTTCTTTTAGCATGTAGTGACGATAGCCAGCTTTATCACCCGCATCATGCTCGACGTTAGATTCCACGATATCGCGTTTAGCTTCTTGTCCGTCGGCCGCAATAATTTTCACGGTAGTGCGGGTAATTTCAGCCACATCACCTTCTTCTAAAAAGATAAAGCGGCGGGTAACAGGCAACAATGCCATTTGATCAGAGGCAATAAAGTTCTCACCAATGCCTAAACCAATCACCAACGGTGAGCCCGAACGAGCCACTACCATGGTTGATGGGTCATGTTTATCAATAATGACTGTGCCGTAAGCACCATGAAACGTTGGCACTGCTTGCAATACCGCTTGTAACAGTGAATCGGTATTTTTACGGAGTTCGGCTATGGTATGGGCAATGGTTTCGGTATCTGTGTCAGAATTAAACGCGTAGCCTTTGCTAGTTAAGTCGCTGCGCAAGGTTTTGTGGTTTTCAATGATGCCGTTGTGCACCACTGCAAAGCGGTCTTCGCTGATATGTGGATGTGCATTGGCTTCAGTTACGCCGCCATGCGTGGCCCAGCGCGTGTGCGCAATGCCCGTGGCGCCAACACCATTCACATCGTTTATCGCGTCACTTAGCTCTTTGACTTTTCCAACACGACGAGTCACGTTTAGACTCTCATTATGAATGAGCGCCACGCCCGACGAATCATACCCGCGATACTCTAAGCGGCGTAAACCCTCTAATAATATCTGCACCACATTACGTTCGGCTACTGCGCCAACGATTCCACACATAGTTTACTTCCTGTCTGCGTTATTTTTTACTTGGTTTTTGCCAGTTAGATATATTGCGCTGCTTACCGCGTGCAATAGCTAGATTATCGGCCGCTACGGCTTTTGTAATAGTGCTGCCTGCACCAACGGTCGCGCCTTTTTCGATAGTCACCGGCGCAACCAAGGAGCTGTTAGAGCCAATAAACACGCCGTCTTGAATATTAGTTTTAAATTTATTCACACCATCGTAGTTACAGGTAATGGTGCCTGCACCAATGTTTACGGCTTCGCCGATTTGCGCATCACCAATGTAGCTTAAGTGGTTTACTTTGGAGCCTTTACCAATATTGGCTTTTTTGATTTCAACAAAATTGCCAACCTTCACGCCGGCACTTAAATCGCTGCCTGGGCGCAAGCGTGCATATGGGCCAATCTGGCAGTTTGCTTGGGTTTTAGCTTGTTCGATATGGGAGAAAGCTTCGATATTAGTACCGTCGCCAATTTCACAGTCTTTCAGCACGCAGTTAGGCCCAATACTCACATTGTTGCCAAGCACTACCGTACCTTCAAACACGGCATTGATGTCAACGCTTACGTCTTTACCCACCGTCAGTTGGCCGCGCACGTCGATGCGTGCAGGGTCGGCAAGACGAACACCTTGTTCCATTAATTCATCAGCAATTTTTAGTTGATAAGCGCGCTCAAGAGCAGCTAACTGCTTACGATTGTTAATCCCTTCTACTTCTTTTTGCCAATTCGGCTGAGCCGACTGAATACGTTTACCTTCAGACGCCGCCATAGCGATAACGTCGGTCAAGTAATATTCGTTTTGGGCGTTGCTGTTGGATAATTTGCCCAACCAGCGCTTGAGGTCTTGGCCTGACATGATCATCATGCCGGTATTAATTTCGGTGATTAGGCGCTGCGTATCGGTGGCGTCTTTGTGCTCCACAATCTCAACGATGTTGTCACCATTGCTTTGGTCACGAACAATACGGCCCATACCGGTAGGGTCGTCTAAATTTACGGTTAGCAAGGCTAAGTCGCAAGACTGTTTGACGGCAACTAACTGCTCGAGAGTTTGCTTAGAGATGAGCGGGGCATCGCCGACAAGAATCAGCACGTCATCGGCATCGCCTACGAATGACTCAGCCTGCATTACTGCATGGCCAGTGCCAAGCTGCTCTGCTTGCAAGCACCAATTTAGTTGATGATTCGACAAAGCCGATTTGAGTAAATCGCCTCCGTGACCGTAGACTAGGTTGATGCTGTCGCAGTCGATACTTTTAACGGTATCAATGATGTGTTCGACAATAGGTTTGTTGGCTAAAGTATGCAGGACCTTGGGTAGGTCTGACTTCATTCTAGTGCCTTTCCCTGCTGCTAAAATGATCACGGATAACGCCATGAAGCTTCCTCAAAATCAAAGAGTGCAAAGTGTAGCCAAAGCGAAGCTACTTGTCAGTATCTTTCGTGTTTTTAAGCGGAGTCAGCCGACTTTTTAACAGCCACTAAACGTTTGATTACCGACCATGCATTTGTTGCCATCATCACGCCCAATAAAATTAGACTGCCGCCAATAATTGATGCCATAGAGAGCACTTCATCTAGAATAACCACGCCCCAAAAAATCCCAAACACCGGAACTAAATACCCCACGGTCATACTGCGAGATGCTCCAATTTTAGAAATTAAGTCAAAATACAAAACGTATGCGAGGCCGGTACATACAAAAGCCAATATTAAGGCACTGCCCCACTGAGTGGCATTGGGCATCGTTGTGGGCATATGATAAATAGCCAGAGGGGCAAGCACGATAGCGGCAAATATCTGACTGCCCGCAGCGATAGCAAAGGGCTTTGCTTGTGATACATAACGTTTTAAATAAGAGGCCATTAAACCATAGCAAAAGGTAGCAACTAGCGCGGCTAGCACCGGCAATAACGAAGCAACGCCGTGGCTTTGCAAATCGGTTTGATCCATCGAAATCGCGATGACACCAGCAAAACCCAAGGCAATGCCCGCTATTCCGACCCAGCCAATCGACTCTTTGAGATATAAATAGGCGATGAGCACACCAAACATCGGCGCGGTGGCATTCAAAATCGCGGCCAGCCCTGCATCCATATGCAGTACGGCGTAATTGAATAGACAAAAAGGAACCGCCGTATTAAACACACCCACAAGCAGCAGCTTTGGCCAATGACGAATGATATCCCCTCCCTGACGCTTCAACAACACCAGTGGCAGTAAAAACAAGCTAGCACCCAATGCCCGCAGCTCAACCAAAGCGAACACGCCAAAGGCAGGAACCGCCTCTTTCATAAGCATAAAAGAAGAACCCCACACTGCGCTTAGCAGCAGCAATTGGGCAAAATCAGACGCTTTCAATAAACATTCTCTGTTGGTTAGACTCTAGGGATAATAGAAAGGATTTACGCGACATGCCGCCAGCATATCCGGTGAGCTTTCCGTTGGTGCCGATTATTCTATGACATGGCACCACAATAGCAATAGGATTTTTACCATTTGCGGCACCTACGGCTCGACATGCCTTTACGTTGCCGATCATTTTGGCGATATCTAAATATGAAGCAGTAGTGCCGTAGCTTACATCCATGAGTGCTTGCCACACAGTTTGTTGAAATTCAGTGCCGTTAGCAGCTAACGGTAAATCAAAATCCATGCGCTTTGCGTCAAAATACTCGGTGAGTTGCTGCTTACCCATCGCTGAGACATGATTTTGGTTTTCTTGAATTGGCTCATCGGCAAACTGTATGGCCGTAATCGCTTGCGCATTGGCGAATATTTGCACATATCCTACTGGCGTATTGAGTTGGCTGCGGTTTAACTGGGGAGACGTATGCGTTAATTGATTCATATTAAAAACTCTTGCAAGTGATATGGTAGAAGGCTCACGATAAATTCCACAAAGTCAGCGTAAGATAACTTCGCCATGGCGCAGCTTGCGCGTCATTAAGTGCTTGGCCGCCTTGCGCAAATGCCGCAATTTGCTGTTTGATAATTAAATCGGTATTTAGCCAAACGTCGGTATCGTCGCTTGCTCTGAGCCTAACGTAATTGACTGTCCATGGGCCAATCCCTTTTATGGCTAACCACTGCTCAAACCCGGCGTCTTCATTTTCAGCCATCATGCTGGCAAATTCGATCAGGGCCAATTTTCGGGCGGCCGGCATTTTTAAAAAAGCGAGGTCTGATTGCGCGATCAATTGCGGCGTTACAAATCTGTCAGAATCACCGCACAGCCCTTGCTGCAGACGATTCACTTGCGTAATCGCAGCTTGCACTGAAACTTGCTGACCTAAAATCGCTCGTACACCGGCTTCAAAGCGAGTACAAATACCAGGAATGCGCAATCCCGTATTTATTTGTTTAGGCGACAGCCCGGTATGTTTGAGCGCCTCGAAAATAACATAGGGGTTTGCCTGCAAATCTAAGATTTTACTGACGCTACTGATGATTTGACCGGTTAGACCAACAAACTGTGAGTCAAAGCTCACGTTAAAAGCATGTTTACTGGGCTGATGCTGCATATTCACTCTAAGGTGTTGGTTTCCAATGCTTAGCGTTTTACTTAAACTGTTATCGCTTATCATTTCATTGTTGGCAATCAGACGACGCTCAAAGAAGCCCCGAACTAAGGGCCAGTCGTAGTCGCCTTGATACGACAGCAATAGCGATATTTTGTCCTTACTTGGAGCGGCCGTTTCATTTGATTTGCGATTGGCTTTGCCACTTGCACTGCCAATCAGCTTGTCGCTATTGTGCTTTGTGGCATTTAAACCCTTGCGTATTTGTGTAGGCGTCAAGCCAGTGGTAGTTTTCATATGATGCTGAAGCTGACGGGCACTTGTAAAACTCGCGCCTTGTGCAACTTGCTCAACGCTCATGCTAGAACTCTGCAACAATCTTTTTGCGAGCAACACCTGATGGAAAATCCGAAACTGCTTGGGTGCAATTTTAAAATGCGTTTGCATGATTTTATGTAAATATCGAGGGCTCACGCCCAGACGCTTGGCGATTGATTCAACGCTGCTGCAAACATCCTCGGTAAGCAGTTTGGCCGCTCGTTTTGCGGTCGTTTCAACACCCTGCCAAGCAAACGACTGTGGCGCACTATCGGGACGACAGCGCAAGCAAGGCCTAAAGCCTTTATGCATGGCCTCTATGGCAGAGTATGCATAGTCTACATTATGCTCAAGGGGCGCTCGCACTTTACAGATCGGACGACAAAAAATACCGGTGGTATTTACCAAAACAAAAAATTTGCCGTCGAATCTCGGGTCGCGGGCCATCCGCGCTCGTTGACATTGTTCAATCGTTAACATCAGATATCATTTAGTGGTATGCTTTTGTAATGAGTCGACAGTGTACGATGATAATAAAAAAAGACACGTTGTTTTCGGAACTCATTGTTAAATTAGCCGATTAAAATTGGCATACCAATAAGAGCAAAAATTAAGCAGCCATTAAATGACCATACCTCGCATAGTTTTAATTTTGATTGCACTGAACCTGAGTCTCGGTTTTTTTGCAAAAGCTTGGGCGCAAACCCCCGACATCGATTTGCAGTGGACCCACGACTTTGCAAATAAAGTGCGGGCCGAAGCCAAAAAGCGGAATATTCCAGGCTTTACGTTTGTTGTGCTTCAGCGAGGCAAGCCTGCCACATTTTATGCCTTTGGAAAAACAGAAAGGCGCGGCACTGCGATTGACACCGATACCGTATTTCGACTCGCGTCGGTTTCCAAAACATTTACCGCTACTTTAATTGCTGCGGAAAATCCTATTGCAACAACCTTGAGTTGGCAGACACCATTAAGCGCGCTAACACCAGAGTATGACTTTAATAAATACCCAGATAAACCGCTTCTGCTAAGGCATATCATTGGCCAATCAACAGGGTTTATGCCAAACGCCTACGACAACCTCATTGAAGCCAACTATAAGCGCACGCGTGTGCTGGATGAGTTTCAAGATCTTGAACCTTTGTGCGAACCCGGCTACTGCTATACCTATCAAAATGCCTTGTTTGGAGTGATAGAAGAACACTACGCCATGCGCGACACCTCTTACGCACAGCAGTTGCAAAAACAAATATTAAGGCCTCTCAAAATGAATGCCACGATAGGCAGAGACGCACTAGAGTCATCGGCAAATTGGGCGAAACCGCATGCGGCTATTGCCCGCAACAAGTGGGCGAAGGTTAATGTCAAAGACGATTATTACCGCTTTGCGCCTGCCGCTGGTATCAACGCTAGTGCAAAAGATATGGAAATTTGGCTACGCGCAATGCTTTTAGAGTATCCCGATGTGATCACCTCCGACATGGTTACCGAAATGACGCTCCCCAGAGTGCAAACAAAAGGTGAAATGCGCAGACGAGGATGGCGACAACACTTGCGTAGCGCACATTATGGCTTAGGCTGGCGTGTTTATAATTTTGAAGGTGTGCAGTTAAATTACCATGGCGGCTGGGTACAGGGCTATCGTGCAGATGTGTCATTTTCACCTGAATTAGGCGTAGGCTATGCATTTTTGATGAATGCCGAAAGTAATTTGATCAACGAAGTTACTGCCGATTTTTGGAAACAAACCATTGACGCCTATCGCGCTAATTAATTAGTCGTCGATGCCGATAATATTGTTCATCGACAATTGTGTAAATATTTTTGCTAATATAAATATTCAGCACGTAATCCGAGCAGAAAATTGAACCTAGATCATTCATCCGATAATCATGAAAATAGCATTAGCCAACGAACCAAGGCCGATGTCATCGACTTGATGTTTTCTCAATCTAGCACCGTGCTGCTCGGGCACCTGGCAATTATCTGTCTTTATGGCCTTTGGCTTTCTCCTGCCGTAGACAGAAGCTTGTTACTGAGCTGGGTGATCATAAGTTTAGTGATCAGTGGCGCTCGATTTGGCTTATCTGTTGCCTATCAAAAATACCATCAAGAAAAGTTGTCACAAGCATTGTGGGTAAGGCTTTGGTCTGTATTGACCGTCATGATGTCACTATCATATGCATATGTGTTTATTGTGGTAACTCCGGTCGAGAGACCTGAATACCTAGTGGGCGTTACCGCTATGCTATTTCTTATTACTGGCAGTACAGCACTGAGTTACGCCGCCAGTATTTATGCTATCGCCCTTTTGATTTTGCCGGCCTCTGCCATTACCGCCATTTATATATTGGCTCTGGGCACAAGAGAAACATTAATTGCTGGCCTTGTAATTATAATGTTTGCAGCGGTCAACTTACTGCTGGTTCGCAAGGTCAATCGCGCGTTTATAAAATCTATAGAGCTTAATTATCAGAACAAGCAAGAAATTGAAAAACGCAAAGTAGTAGAACGACAACTCTATGAAATTTCCCGGCGGGATTCACTCACAGGCCTGTTTAACCGCCGCTACTTTGACGAGATGCTTGAGGTTGAGCTCGGGCGCGCCTATCGAAATCACACATCTTTATCACTGGTATTACTCGATATTGATCATTTCAAAGAATATAACGACCATTATGGTCATGTAGCGGGTGATAGCTGTTTAGTGAACATCGGGCATTTAATCGAAGCTCAAACCAATCGAAAGGGAGACTTGGTTGCCCGCTATGGTGGTGAAGAGTTTGCGGTGATTTTACCCGGAATTGATGCAAAAGGAGCGCTAGCTTTTGGGCATAGATTGCAAAATCACGTGCAAAACCAACGTATAGAGCACAAAGCCACCAAACTCACCAGTTTGAAAAGCGTGACCATTAGTCTTGGTGTAACCTCAGTGCTGCCGGTAATGAAAATAAAGCCCAGTCATATAATTGACCAAGCTGACAAAGCCCTGTATGACGCCAAAAAGGACGGCCGAAACCGCGTTAAAGCCTTTAGCCCCTTTGGCATCGATCATCAGGGATTGATTTAGTCGTCAGTATTCAGATAGGTGTACCCTGCCAAACACTGCTCATAAAAATCTGTCCACTTTACACCTTCTCTAGGCTTGATATTACCTGCCGACACTTCTTTATCTATCTGCTTTTTAATATCAATAGCCATTGAACTCGGGTGATATTGCATTACCGACAATACATGCTCCACACTTGAGCCTTTAACGAATTCTTCGATGTAAAAGTCTTGTGGATCATCATCATAACTAAAGATATGCACTTCATTTAAGCGACCGAATAAATTGTGCATGTCGCCCATTACATCTTGATAAGCGCCGGTTAAAAATAAACCAAGATAAAACGGCTCATCTGCAGAGTAATCAGGCATAGGGATTACATTGTCAATGGCTTGCTCAATTACAAATTTATCGATTTTACCGTCGCTATCGCAGGTAATATCAACCAATGAACCATTGTTAACTGGGCGAGTGTGCAGGTTCGTGATAGGCACCACCGGCAAAATTTGATCGATGGCCCAACTGTCAACCGCCGATTGAAAAATCGAGAAGTTGCAGAGGTATTGCGATGACAACGAAAAGTCCAGAGACTGCACTTCTTCCGGCACAAACGAAGCATTTCGGTAGAAATGCTGAACTTTACGCATAATCTGCCAATACAGGGTTTCAATCTTTCCAAGCTCTTCGAGGCCAATGACTCTCAGCTTAAAGGCCGCCGATGCCTGCTCTTTATATTGAGTGGCGTCGTTGTAGACTTCTTGAAAATTAAGCTCACCGTTTAAATTCTCAGATAAATCACGAATATTCTTTAGCAGTATATGGTCTTTCTCACTCGCAGTAGTATCAACTTGCGCGCCGTCTGGCTTGATTTCGCCCACGACTTCAGTAATCACGCAGCTGTGATGGGCGGTAATCGCCCGACCGCTTTCAGTGACAATATGCGGGTGAGGAACGCCCTCTAGGTCGCAGACTTCGCGCAAACCATATACCACATCAGCCACATATTCTTTTACGCTGTAATTGCGCGAAGAATCAGCCGTAGATTGGCTACCATCGTAATCAATACCTAAACCGCCGCCTACATCCACATACTCCAGCGCAAAGCCCATCTTAACGAGCTCAGCATAAATACGCGCACTTTCGTTTACCGCATCTTTAATAGCACGAATTTCAGGTAACTGTGAGCCGATGTGAAAATGCAGCAGCTTGAGTGTGTCAGCCATCCCTTCTTTTTCTAGAAGGCGGGAAGATTTGATAATTTCTGACACGCTGAGACCAAATTTGGCGCGCTCGCCACTTGAGCCCTGCCAGCGTCCTTGACCCTTAGACTGCATTTTGGCGCGAAGACCAATAATAGGCGATATGCCTAATTTTTTAGATACTTTAATTAGCATAATTAGTTCGCTGAATTTCTCTATTACCACAACCACTTTTCGGCCCAGTTTGCGGCCCAGTAATGCTAATTTGAGAAATTCTTCGTCTTTGTAGCCATTTAAAATAGTGAGGGCATCTTCATTCGTGTTATACGCTAATACCGCCAGCAGTTCAGGTTTTGAACCAGCTTCTAAGCCATAATGATAAGGTTTGCCTGCATCGACGATTTCTTCGACAACTTCGCGCATCTGGTTTACTTTGATTGGGTAAACACCGCGATAATTGCCTTGATAGCTTGCCTCTTTGATCACTTCGGCAAAGGTTTCATTTAAGGTAACTACTTGCGAGCGCAATACATCATGAAAGCGCACTACAACCGGAAATTGAATGTTTTCTTCACGAATTTCGTCAATAACGGCTTTCATGTCGATGCGGACGTCATTCAAGCGAGGCTCGGGTATTACGTGCACATTGCCGTTTTCACCGATTTCAAAGTAACCGCCGCCCCAACTCGATACACCATATACTCTTTCAGCGTCTGCAATTGTCCATTGTTCTTCTGGCTTGTCATGCTCTTGATTCATTGCCGCACCTACTATTGTATGAGGCTTTAATTTAGGTGCGTATTATAGCGATACAATATGAAGTTACCACTCGAACTGATATTAAAAGTAAACTTTTAAGTGAAATAAATATTTTGATGTATTGTTTCGATTCCAAGCATTGCCTGCGAACTGTGTAAATATTATGTAAAATTTTGATGGATTTGATTAACATCTGTATGCTTTAGCAAGCTATGAGCGCTAAACTAAGGGAAATCGAATGCGGGATGCAAAAGCTGGACGAGAAAAACATCGCTTGATGGTAGTTGATAGCGCGGAGCAGTCTGCAGATAGCTATGCAGCCCTGCTTGGCGAATACTATGAACTTATTTTAATGCCATCCTTAGATAGCGCATGGGAAGCCGTTAATAGATCACCGCTCCCAGATGCCATTTTAATCGACGCAGATAAACAAACCGAGGATGCATTAGCGTTTTGCCATCGCATCAAAGAAAACCGATACTTTCAGGACGTGCCGGTTATATTGCTCAGCCTCAATTCAAATCCCAATCTTCACTCACAAGCATTCTCAAGCGGCGCTGCCGACTGTATTGTAAAACATGCACATATTTCAGAATTGCTTGCTCGACTTAAACGCCATATCACCCAATACCATAAAACGATGCGCTTAGAATCCTTGATCTATATCGATCCCCTGACACATTTGCCCAATGCAGCGAAGTTCAAAGACGTGCTGAAACAAGAATGGGCTCGCTGTGCACGCTATTGGCATCATCTATCGCTACTACTCATTCGCGTAGACAATTTACCGAGTTTAAAGGGAGGCATTAATAGGGACGAATATTATGCCATCTCCGCCAGAATTGCCGACAATCTGTGCAAAGTAGGCGCTCGACCTGGTGATTTGCTGGCCTCAGTTAACGAAAATACCTTTGGGCTGCTGTTATCTGACTGCGGTCCACAGGGTGCTAATATGAAGTCAGCGCAGATCATGCAACAGTTAAAAACACCAAATGCGATGTCGACACATCAAACTTCAGTTGAAAACATGCGATGCACGATCGCTTATACCATTGCGGCTCCGGCTGGCGGCTCTTCGGCTCAAGAATTGATGAGCACAACTGAAAACTTGCTACTTGCCTCGCAGCAAGCGGGAGTGTTCAAAAACGATAAAATGTTAGGTGTAGAGGGTTTGTAGGGGTAATTACTGATGCATGTTTGAGTGGTTATTTGACCTTCATATCACTTACAGATATTAAATCAACTTGCGCCATAAACAATGGGGTTTGCTGATTAACAAAACCAAAACAGTCAAAGCGCTGAATGCCGCCGGGTAAATACTGCGGCTGTTTGACCAATATATTTAAGGCATCATTGCTACGCATTTCTTTTAATTGAACCTTATCTATGCTGAGATGCTGGGATGTATATATTAATGGGTTTTGCACCAAATCATAATTGGCTGCCTGCGCTCTCTCCAGCATGGCTGATGACAATAAAGACAGTGGGTACATTTGTGGAAAGGTGACTTTATTTGCAAACTCGTCGATAAAAACCGTCTGATCGGCAAAGGCGCTTAACAAAAAGTTTTTAGCGTTACCAACAATCATCCATTTGCGTTTTAAAAAATATTGATTGTCCAACACAAAACTTCTATCCGGCAAATCTTTGAGCTGCGACACTAAGATTTCAGGTAAATCCAAATTTAGCGTTGGGTATTCACCGTCACGCTTAAACCCTATCATTGCGGGTTTTCCATTCGCTTTTAAACACACACGAGTAGAAAACTGCTTGCCATTTTCGTTTTTAGATAGACGACCCTTCTTAAACTCGACATCTATTTTGTCTCCAACCATCACGCAATTTGCAAATTTTAGTTCAAAACTGCTGAACCTGAGCATATCTACGGTAACATGCGGGCTGTTTTTGGGAATATGGGTTTCAATTAAACAACCTAGTTGGAAACCAAGTGCAATGGGGCCTGTAAACGGGTTTTGCTTTATCCAGCCCCAACGAAATTGATCGTGGAATAAATTAAAGTCATCCGTTGAATTTCGTGCCATATCTATCTGCACTTGCGAAAGGGTATACATCTGGCCTCCAATTAACGTTTCTGATGTATAGGTTATCGCTCAAAAACGTATTTTTGTTAGCTCAAATTTAAAGATATTGTGCAAGTGCATTACTTGCTTGTGCGCCTAGCCTCTACCAGCTAGCAATCGCCTCTGATTCATACATTCGCCACACAAAGCCAACGCCAATGCTGTAAGTGATATCTTTTTCAAACAAAGGACTGTCTTCATTGGCTGCACCCGCATGAAATCTTGCGCTGCCGCCTAAAAAGCCCCTCATATTCTCAAATATTGGAAACGACAAACCCGCAGATAGCTGCGAGCCTAAGTAGCCGCCCGTTGCGTCAAAAGCGTTACGATTAGCGGTAACAAACTCATCATCGACCTCGTAAAAATAATCTTGTAAATCCTCTGTTGCAAACACTGCACTGAACGATAAGTTAAGCGCCGTATCAGGAAACAAGGTACCGCGCTGCTGATAAGACAATTCAGGTTCAAAAACGTAGCCTCGGTGATCAATACGTTTTATATCTGTAGAAAATACAGCTCTGGCCTGTAAACGCAGATTGAGACGACCTTCTCCGCCACTATCAAACTCAAAATCTTTCATTCGATACAGTAACTGCGGGCCAATTTCGAGCAATAAATCTAATTCAGGCATGCCTTCACGAGCGGTATTATCGTCACTGTCAGCAGAAAATGCGCCGCCCACAGAAATGTCGAGCTCAAAGGTGCTGTCTTCTACTACCACCGCGCGAGCTCCGCCGCCACCGCCGATTCGAAACACGTCTCCCCGGTAAATGACATACGGCGCTGCCAATGCAACGAAGTTACGTTCGCTTGATGCGGGATAATTTGGCACTTCAACAAACCCGCCACCCGCACCAAATTCCCACAGCGGCTGTGCTTCATCTCCGGCTTCAAAACCAGTCAGGTTACGGTCTGGAGAATCGGTTTGTTGAGCAAGTGAAATAGAGCTGAACGCTAAGACAATTGTACAAAAAACTGCTTTGCTGAAGGATGAGGCAGTATGTTGGGTGATTGGCATGTAGCCTCTTTTAATAATATTGACTAAGTTGTTTACTGACATGAGCTAAAAAAGGCACATTTTCTATTTGCCTTTTACATGAACAGCATCTCATCTACAGCAGAGATACGGTAATACTGAATTTGCCTAGCCTTTGGAATATCAACACATCATTACCAACTGCCTTTATTTTCCATCGACAACCAAGGCTCCTGCGCAGCGAGAGACTCTCCCGCTTGCAACAACTCGATGGAAATACCATCGGGCGACTTAACAAAGGCCATGTGCCCGTCACGAGGAGGGCGTAAAATGTCTACACCGCCGTCCATAAGTGCTTGGCACAAGGTATAAATATTTTCTACGCGATAAGCCAAATGCCCAAAATTTCGACCGCCATCATAGTCTTCGGTATTGTCCCAATTGTAAGTCAGTTCAAGCAAAGGCGCTTTGCGCTGTTCGGCTAACTCGATATCTTCAGGTGCACTCAAAAATACGAGGGTAAACCGCCCTTTTTCACTGTCGTAACGATTGAGCTCTACTAAGCCTAACAGTTCACAAAAAAAGTGTAGGGTTTTGTCCAAATCTTTAACTCTGATCATGCTGTGAAGATATTGCATCCTGTCTCCTTTTATTAAGTTCATTGCGCTGAGATATTTGCACTGACTTGCAGCTACTCAGTGCAGAGTAAAACAATAGCGTTTTTAGCCGACTAAACATAGACCCAAAAGATAGAAATCGGATCCTTTGCGTTCGGGTTCTGTAAAAGACAAAAAAAACGGCATCCAAAAGATGCCGCCAAATTACGCAGGGAGGTAATAAATTGAATGGCTCAAAATGAGCTTAATTAGACGCATACCAAGGCTTGCTTATTTCCTCGCTCATGAATTTCGTCTTGGTTCGTATCTTGACTAGGGCGCACACGGCCTTGCAGGCTGATAAATAAGGCTCGGTTCAATGTTTGCTGGGCACGCTGCGGACAAATCAAAATCGTGGTGGGCGTGCCAATGGTGCCATCTTCGTAAAAACGCACAATCTTATTTGGCCCACGCATAAATACACCACTAGGCATCTTTGGCGTGGCGTGGATAAGGGCTTCATTTTGATCGCGCATACCATTGTGGTTGTGATCGGCAAACAGCATTTTGGGCAAATTCCAATCGTTCACATTGCAGGTACGTAAATCGTCCGACGGACAAAGTGCCGCGATTATGTGCTGGTCGACAGCGTGATGACGGGTATATTGCAGTACGCTGCTCATATAATTAACCTGCGCAGTAATGCGATGCTTGTCAATTATACTCACCGCGCTTGGTGCGGCGAACCCAAACACTATACTCAGTAATGCCAATCCAATGAGTATTTCTACAAGCGTCAAACCCAATTGGGGGCGAGCAAATCCCTGCTTTGCTGTCATCTGATATTCCCTAATCAAATATATTCAAGATAACGCAAAGCATACAAAATCAGATTAGCGGCTGAAACTGTCCTTTAGGTGTAAATATGCATACTACTCGACTGCGTTGCGCTAACCGCACTTAATCGTTCGCTCACCGATATGATAAACATTATTTACCAACACATAGCTAGCAGACAGAATCGCAGATGTAGGTACTGAAATGAGTGCTAAGGTTTCATCGGTCCAAGCATAAAAACTTGTATCGTTTTCCAAAAGATTCACCAGTTTTAACACTTTCTTATCGCTCGATAGTTCACATTTATATTTTTGCGAGTAGTCAGTTTGCGGGACCACTACACAAGCAGAGATACTCAAAGCCATTATTATTAACACTGCTTTTTTCAAGACACAAAACCCCAAAGTAAAATTGAACGCGAGTATACAAGATTTTGGAGTGCTTGGTTATATTCGGTTATCTCCGGCTCGGCTCACTTCGCTTCTTCATCAAGCAGTAATCGAACCTCATCAATAAACTCAAAACGCGCCTTGTTTAGCTCAGGCTCGGTAGCGTTTTTCCAGTTGCCGTTAAAGGCCACAACAAGTTGTCGTTTGGGGTCGATAAAAATGGTTTGCCCAAAAATACCGCGCGCAGTAAAGCTGCCATCATCGAAAGTCCACCACTGAAACCCATATCCTCTGCCTTCGCGGCCAATGTCGGTTTGCTTACTTGTGGCCATTGCCATCCAGCCATCCGGTAAGGTCGCGCTGCCGTTTATCTTGCCATCTTCTAATACAAACAAGCCGTAGCGAGCAAAATCTCTCAGGCTGGCCTGTATGCAACACCCTGAAATGGCCAAACCGTCGGAACTCAATAGCCAGCTGGCTTTATCTGCCATACCAAAGGGCTGCCATATTTTTTCGCTTAAATATTGCGCAAGAGGGCGACCCGTCGATTCCCCCACCAAGATTCCAATGAGGTTTGTTTCTCCGGTAGAATAGTGCCATTGTTGACCCGCTGGGTGCGCCCTGGGCAGTTTACGCATATAGCTCACGATAGAGGGTAAACCGTCGCTGGCGATATGATTATTAAATTTTGCTACATCAGACTGCGGATCTGAATAGTCTTCATTCCACTTTACGCCCGAGGTCATGGTTAACAACTGGCGAATGGTCACGTCGTCATAGGCTGAACCTTTTAAGCCCTCAATATATTGTGACACTTTATCATCCAGACTACCTATGTAGCCGTCTTTTAAAGCCATGCCCACTAAACTTGAGGTAAGCGATTTTGCCACCGAAAAACTGGTCCAGCGCTTATCAGGTGAATGCCCAATGCCATAGCGTTCGAATCGAATTTGCCCCTTATGCAATATTAATGCACCAGCCAAATTCTGCTGTTCAAAGAAAAGGTCCATATTGGTGGCTAATGGAAGTGGCGCTCCTATCGGTAAATCTCGAGGTGTGTGACTTGGCTCGATAACATTAGACTTGATCAGTTGCGGCAACTTATCGGTCATCTTAAAGCCAACATCTCGCTGGCTCTGTGACCAAAATAAAACGTTGGCGTCTTGAGGTGGATCTAACAACAGAGCACGCCAGTCTGGGCCAATCGCCCACCAAGCGATGCCGGCAGCAATCATTAAACACATAGCAAGCACGCCTAGCCATTTTAAAATTGTTATCATCAATCGGTCCTATAATTTAGTAATGAGTCTTCGACTTAGTGAAGGCAAAATCAACGCCTAATGCCCTTTACTCAGATGTTTATATAGTTGCGTATAAGCTTGCAGTATCGCTTGGGATTTCTCAATGTTGCCGCCCTTATCCGGATGATTTTGATGCTGCAGCCGCCGATATGCATGTTTAAGCGTCAACACATCAACATTATCCAGCGATGGCATTTCCATGGTACGACAAGCTGCTTCAATTTCAGTTTCGCTGAGCGCAGCCCCTAAATCCGTCCCCGCCATCTTTTCCCAAAAACTGTTTAACAAATTCTCCACATCGTCTGCATCTGTCTGAGAAAAATTGGTCCAATCCAGATAGTAGTCAGCAAGCGGGTCTTTTGTCTGTATTATATTGGCTGCTGATTTTAAGGTGGGTTTTAGCACAATTTGAGTAAGTCCGATATCCAATTCACCGACGTTTTGCGCTCTCCATCGTTGCCGCAAGTGATAAAGGCTATGAAACAATACAAAATGCGTCTGAAACAGTACCAGTGGATCTTGTAGAGCTTTGTTGTCAAATAATAGGAACGGCGGCGACTGCAGCGCCCTAATCAGTTCGAATTCACTGATACCGACTATAAACTGCGAACGAAATGTCTGAAGCACGTTTATTAATAAAGATTGGAACTCATTGGAGGATAATGACAAAATACATTTCACGTAGTAAAAAGGCACTGGAAATATTACCAGCCAGTTAGACTCTGTCAAATGCACCAATAACATTGACTTATTTTGGCCACTACTTCATAACGGAGCCCTTTGAAATATTAGAAGCCCTGTTCAGGTCTATCTAATAACAAAGGCGATCCGCAAGCGCCTATTAGAATGCTGTAAATATTAATCGCCTGTGCTTGCTACAATGAACGATTTAACGATTTAACGATTTACTAAATATAGTACAAATAAATGCTGTAAATAAGGAATGTTTTAAAACATGGTACCTTTTTCGCTAGGCTCACACGCCCTAGAATCAACAAGCAATTCGGCAACAACGATAGCGCAACACAGAACCCCAGATTTACGCAGTGGCGACCTTGCTGAAAAACGCAAAGAAATAGCCCGTTATTTTATCAATACCTTTGACACCTACACGCATTTGTTTCAATGTATTGCCAGTGAAGACGGCTTTTACAAGCAGTCTATAAGCCTGCGCCACCCGCTAATATTCTACCTTGGGCATACCGCGACATTCTTTATCAACAAGTTGATCCTCGCAAAAATGATCAATCAGCGCGTCAATCCAGCATTTGAGTCTTGCTTTGCGGTGGGCGTTGATGAAATGAGCTGGGACACCATTAACGACGATGACTTTGAATGGCCAACGGTGAATGAAGTATTGAGTTACCGTAATGAAGTCAGGGCCATTGTTCTGGCGCTCATCAACAGCATTGAATTGAGTCTCCCGATTGACTGGGAAAGCCCTTGGTGGCCCATCATTATGGGAATTGAGCATGAGCGTATTCACCTTGAAACCTCTTCGGTATTGATTCGTCAACTCGATATCTCAAAGGTGAAAAGCCACCCGCAGTGGTCAGCTTGCACCGTCAGCCATACTGCGCCGGAAAACGCGTTAATCACCGTTCCAGCCGGTGATGTTAAATTAGGAAAAGCCTTTGACGCCGACCGCTATGGCTGGGATAACGAGTATGGAACCCACCAAGCACTTGTCAAAGAGTTTCAGGCTAGTCAATATTTGGTAAGTAATCAGGAGTTTCTGGGTTTTGTAGAGGCCGGTGGATACCAGCAGGCAAAATACTGGAGTGACGAAGGGTTCGCTTGGCGAGAATACAGTCAGGCGCAGCATCCGAGCTTTTGGTGCTTACACAATGATGCATGGCACTTGCGGGTGATGACTCAAGAAATACCCATGCCTTGGGATTGGCCGGCAGAGGTCAACTATCATGAAGCAAAGGCATTTTGCCAATGGAAATCAGAACACACTGATAAATCCATACGCATGCCCACCGAAGACGAGTGGTATCGCTTATGCGCAGTTGCAGGTAT
This sequence comes from Glaciecola sp. SC05, assembly GCF_041380235.1. Classification (NCBI taxonomy): domain Bacteria; kingdom Pseudomonadati; phylum Pseudomonadota; class Gammaproteobacteria; order Alteromonadales; family Alteromonadaceae; genus Glaciecola; species Glaciecola sp. SC05. Next base: position 198,585 of record NZ_JBGIYY010000008.1, on the reverse strand, counting down.
ATCAGAGCTCAGTGAAGAGCCTGCCAATGCCAATTTGCATTTAGACCACTATGCCTCGGCATCGCCGGTGACTCAGTTTCAACACGGTCAGTGGTTTGATGTCGTGGGTAACGTCTGGCAATGGACTGAAACGCCTATTTACCCCTTTGATGATTTCAAAGTACATCCCATATACGACGATTTTACCACCCCTACTTTTGACGGCGAGCACAAGCTCATTAAAGGCGGGTCTTGGATCTCAACCGGCAATGAAACACGTCTAAGCGCGCGATATGCGTTTAGACCTCACTTTTTTCAGCACGCGGGGTTTCGATACGTCTGCGCAGAACACAAGGCTACACACACTATGGCTTATTATGAAAGCGACCAGTTGCTTGCCCAATATGCAGAGTTTCACTTTGGTGATAATTGGCACTCGGTAGAGAATTTTCCAAAAGCACTTGTAGGGCTAGCCCTGTCAGCTAAACAAGACTTAAATACCAGCAAAGCCCTAGACCTAGGATGCGCCTGCGGACGTGCAAGCTTTGAATTAGCCGATACATTTGATGCGGTAGACGGTATCGATTTTTCTAGCAACTTTATCCGCCTTGGCGTTGAAATGGCCTCTCAGGGCTTTGTAAGATATGCCCGCCCTGAAGAGGGTGAGCTCGTCAGTTATCACACTCGCAGCCTCGAGACTTTAGGGCTTGAAAAAACCGCTCAGCGTGTGTCTTTTCATCAGGGCGATGCCTGCAATCTCAAGCCAGAGTTTAGCGGCTACGATTTAGTGTTAGCCGCGAATCTCATCGATAGGCTGTATCAACCCTCAAAATTTTTACAGAGTATTGGGGAGCGTATTAATGATGGCGGCCTACTTGTCATTGCCTCACCTTATACTTGGCTCGAAGAGCACACGCCAAAAGAAGAATGGATTGGTGGCTTTAAAAAGGATGGTGAAAATTACACGACCTTAGACGGTCTAAAAGACCAGCTTTCAGGAGAGTTCAAACTGATCTCAGAACCACAAAAACTACCTTTTGTGATCCGTGAGACCCAACATAAGTTTCAACACACACTGTCTGAAGTCACTATTTGGGAGAGATTGCCGCGCTGATAAGTGCGTCAATTTCATTACCAATAGCCTCATGCTCCACAAGCTTTTCAAACCACTGACTAGCGATATCGTTAGTCAGCAAACCGAATATTGCGCCAAGCACCATGCCTCGATGAACATTGTCACCGCCTAAGTTGGTGTTTGCTAACAGTCCTTTAAATGGCTCGTTTCGGTATTTATAGGCTAAATAAAGCACAACCGGCCAGGAATCTGAAATATAGCAAGCCGATGAGAAAATGTGCCCTACTACTTGCTGATCGGGCAAGTCTCGTTTAACCAATCCTGCAACATCAAAGCTTTTATGCTGTTTGCCCGCCGCCGCCAACAGTATTTTTAAGTTGTCTTCGTCAGGGTTATCCATCAAAGAGCACAACAAAATAACGTAGCGATCACTGACTCGCATTAATTCTTCATCAGGGTGTGTCAATGCAATATGCTCGCGACAGCTTACCTGAATGTCGCTTATATCTGCGCCGCTCAGCTTCAAGCGAAAAACTAAGGGTGCTAGCGTAACCAAACCACCAATAGACGCGGTGTCATGAGTCTTCATGGCACATTTTAGCGGTGCGCGGCCCTGCACATAATTAGCAAAGAAACCGCGATGGTAAGATTCGGCATAGGTGTCGTTATGCAAAGGTGTGCCAGCGGTCATAAATGCAATGTAGTCGGCCACAAATGCTTCTTTGTCATAAGCATGCTCATTAGCAATCATCGAGCGCATCAAAACGCGCGTACACTGCGCATTTAAGGTATTTTCGCCTGCCGCCATTCCTTGATGATAGTGAACATTGGGTACGTCCCAATGTTGCGCTTTGCCTTTTAAAATAACCTCTCCCACAATTTTAGGCGCTGGTGCGTTACGTGATGACTGTCGACCGCCGCTGCTCGTTGAGTGCAAGGACATAATAGACGAAGGATGGAATTGAGGTGCTGCTTCAAACTTCTGAATACCTCCGTCAAACGCCCGCTGTATATCCATTGTGCGATAATACCAGTGCACCGGCATCGCCAAAGCATCAGCGATAAAGCTTGTTCGAAGGGAGCTTTGTGCGCGACCGATCATTTCAGAATCTACAATCATCCAATGGTTTCCTCAACAATTTACACATTCATTTGCTATTTATCATTCACAACGAGTAAGTCCAAACAGCGATAATGCCAAGATGCTAGCACATTCGTTTTTTAAGCCTTGCCTTTGCTGCACAATCAGTAACATTCTGCGCCAATAATCTTTTACAATTTACAGACATCCACAGCTACACACTCAGGTAACTTGCGGGCGATATGGGCAAAAAAAAGAGCAGATAAATCTGCTCTTTCTACTACTTAAATAGTTTGCTTGCCTTTGTCAGTTGCCCATCGGCAAGTTATTCAGCAATGTATGGCAATTATTCGCAATCGGCTACGTTACCGCCAGTCGCTTTCTTGGCTTCGATACATGCCATTTTAACTTTTTCAGCTGCGCTATCTTTTAACTCGCTCGCTTTTTCTGAAGAAGCTTCAGCCATTTCGCTAGCTGAATCTTTTGCGTCTTCAAACATTTCTGAAGCAGAATCTTTTGCGTCAGCAGCCATTTCAGACATCGCGTCTTTGCCTTCAGAAAGCATATCAGATGACTCTTCACCAGCTTTTTCTAGCTCGGTCATCATTTCTTGTTTTGCTTCTTCAACTGACTCTTCTTTGGTCTCTGAACAAGCAGCTGTGAAAAGTAATGTAGACAACAATAGTAGTGCAATTTTAGTTTTTGAAACTAACATAAATAATCCTTTTTTTTGTAAGTAAGTGGAATTCACGCGCATATTGTATCCTACTTTCTGTGCGAGCGAACACGTATTTTCTGTAAGCATGATAAACATGGCCTGCTGAAAGTTCATAAAGACTCAGGTCATAGCGAAGCGGTCCTGCATAATGATAACGCTAGCGATCCGCTGCAAACCGGCTTCAACGGCAATACGTTTTTCATCAGGGCAGTTAAACAAATTCGCGAGGGCTTGATTGGCCTTATCCATATTGTAAATTGGCTGGTCTTTTGCTGCCTGAGAGGCAAAGGTATCATGATAAAATGCCAACATAGGGTCATGTTTATCTCGCGAAGGTGGCGTGGTAAATGGATGCTTTTGACGATTATATACCTCCGGCAATAACACATCTTTGGCAGCTTCACGCAAGACATGCTTTTCACGAATACCTTTCACCTTCATGTTCACCGGTATACGGGCCGCGACTTCTGCTAGCTTATGATCAAGAAATGGTACCCTTCCCTCAATTGAATGAGCCATCTCCATGCGATCACCTAGATAATTCAGAATAAAGTTTGGCAATACGGTTTTTGCGTAAATATAAAGTGACTGATTAAGATGATCACGACCGGTAACCCTCTGTGCAATCGGCAAACGGTCTAGACCTGTTGCCACTGAGAAGCGTCCTTGCATCTGCGCATATACCTCATCTGTTAAAAATCCCGAGGCGCTGTTTTTCATTACCATGGCTACATTAAGCGTTGCAGGAGACCAACCTAAGCGGCGCTGGATCGCTTGCATTTCGTCTCCTTTTGCAAGAGCCGGCATCACAAATGAGCGTGTTGCTTCGTTTGAACCAAACATTTCATCCAAGAATGCCGCTTTTTCACTGTCACTCAAATCAGGATTGTTGTTAACCGCATCAGTTCTAAAAAACGGATACCCGCCTAACATTTCATCAGCGCCCTCACCGGTAAAAACCACCTTAATACCAGCTTTTTCGACAGCTTGACTGAGCAAAAATTTAGCCACACCATGCCCGTTGAACATTTGCGTTTCAGAATGCCAAATAGCATCGGCATAGGCATCTGCGATATCTCGACCAGTAATGGCAATAGGATGGTAGCTTGCTCCTACATGCTTAGCCGTTGCCTCGGCAATTGCAGCTTCATCAAAAAGGGGATTATCAAAAGTCAGGGTAAAGGCGCGGATGGGTTTGTCCATGCATTGCTGAGCGAGACCCAACACCGCACAAGAGTCAATCCCACCGCTAAGATAAGAGGCTACTTCAACATCCGCCACTAGCCTTTGCTGAACGGAGTCTTTGAGCGCGGCTCGGAATTCTTCGACCACTTCTTGTTCACTTCGAGTGTCCTCTCGCATTTGTGCGACTGTGGGAATTTCCCAATCCCAATAGGTATAAATGCGAACCACACCATCTTTAGCCACTGCATAGCTACCTTGAGGAATAGCATAGACACCCGCAAATTCGGTGCTTTCATGTGAACGGCCAAGGCCACCCGTGGCACCTTCTAGATCCCATTTTGCGGGCACACCTAAAGCGAGCAAGGCTTTTATTTCTGAAGCAAAATACACATTGCCATTAATCGCTGCATAGTAAAGCGGCTTGATCCCAAAACGGTCACGTATAGCAATCATCATTTGCTCTCGCTCATCTGCAATAATTACCGCAAATTCTCCGCGCAATTTTGCAGCGGCCTGCATACCCTGTTGATGATACAAATGCAGTACAATTTCGCTGTCGCTGTCGGTGGCAAAGCGATAGCCTTCATTGCGTAATTTATCGCGGATGTCACGATATCCGTAAAACTCACCATTAACCACACTATGAATGGCACCATCCGGGCTTGCCATGGGTTGTTCACCGTTGTTTAAGCCAATAATCGACAGTCGAGTGTGCCCAAGCACCCATTTACCATTGCTGGAAGTCCAGCTGTTCGCGCCATCAGGGCCCCGATGGTGAAGTGACTTAAGCGCTGCTTCGCAGAGCCCCGGGGCTAGCCCCTTGCTTGTCATTGCTGCAAAAATTCCGCACATGCAGAAGTCCTTTTATGAATGTTCTGCTCAAATCTTATTGAAATTAAACAGCATTAAAGAGAAATACGAGCATAACATTTTATTAACATGTGACAATCATTGGGTATTCAGCAGTAATAATCTCGTTTGATGAATGCATATTTTGAACAAGGATGCTCAGGATAGATTGTGTACTTGCATCATATTTGGTAGTTTCGCTTCATCAAAAATATGCAATGAGAAAGCTATCTATATGCAGCTTGCTGCTTTAATCCACTCTGACAGCCAACAACACATCGACACTTTGCACCATGCTTTTTTACAATTGAACGATTGTGAGCAATGTGTACTGAGTATTTTAGCGGTCATATATAAACCTATTGGCATTACCAAGTTAGATCAAGTAGTAAACGCGCTAGTCGAAAGTGGCTTTTTGACTGGCGAGAAAAAACACTACCGCTTATCAGTGGAACAAAGAGAATCCCTGGCCAAACAGTCATTTATTATACCCAATCGAGAGGGCATACAAATCAATGCGCTTTTAGCCAATCGCTTGGTCCTTGAAATTGATAATATGCCTAACGAGTCGGGCATGTTCTCACGCTCAGGCGACGACGTTTCAGCCAAGCATGAGGCTCATTTGCAAAGCAAGGCGCAAGCAAACTCAGGCATAGTTCAACAAATGCAGGCACCGTCAGGCAAGTTGCTCGCGATATTGCTTGCCGCAGAAGAGATAGTGCCGGTTGTTAATAGCTATAGCTGGCAAAAAAAGGACGTAGACAGGCGTCGGCTGATTCGAGACTTTTACTATTTACACCTAATGGAACAATTTGCAGCAAGCTTAGCATGCAATAAAAACCCGCAAATTATTGATCATGCTCAAAACCAAATTTTAGTTGAAATCTTCTTTGTGCCGTTTTCTTTAGAACAGTATTTAGCCCTACCTTCGTTTGTTCAATACCAAGCTTTAGCCACGCTTATTCGCGTATTTCAAAGGCAGGGAATACGCTGCGACTATCCGATTCACATACTAGAGCAAGTATGCGCCGCGCACCCCGACCCTAACACTGAGCAATACAACATCGAATGCAATCATCTGTTAGCTGAGCAGTACTTATATCAAATGCGCTTTAACGATTTTGAGCGTATTCAAAGGCCTCAGGATAATAGTTGCTATGGCCTACAATTGAAGGGCGCTTACTGCTTTTTGACTGGTCAAAACGAAGACGCTTTACAAAGCTACGAAAAAGCACTTGCCGCCAAAAATAAATTCAGTCGACGTAAAAAACAGTATTTACCAGGGTTACTTGGATATTTTTATAAACTCGCGCTGATGGTGCAGGCGAATCAAAGTGATGTCAGCTATTTTCATAACGCTTTGCAGCAAGCCGAGTTTGAAATAGGCGATCGCACCCTTAATCATGAATTTTCTTCACTCGCACATGGCCTGATAAAAAGCATTCATAGCCTCTCGACCGCTAGCGAATACACTAGCCATATCAAATATAACAGCGTCACTGAAAATATGGATTTTTTGTGTCATCAGCTCGACTATTTTAACTATTTGCTGGCGCAGGTTTGGTGTAATAAAAGCCAATTTTCTGAGCATGCTGAATTAGCGCTGCAGCGCCAAGGCAAATTTGAGCAGCTTGGCTATGCCTTGTTCACTCAATTCAGCGAACAACTGGCGGTCAGTTTTAGCGGCCGTTCACAGCAAGATAGGCAGAGCTTGCCCGCACATCTTATTGATATCACGTTACTGATAAAAACCAAATCCCAGTGGGACATCGCTTTAGACAAACTTATTGCGCTTAACCCGAGTACAGAACAAGTACCCGAAGTACTGCCACAAAAGCCATTAAAACCTATTCGACTGATTTGGGAGCTTAGCGACAGCTATGAATACAATATCCAAGGGCGAGAACAAAAGCTCAGTAAGTCAGGTTGGAGTAAAGGCCGAATCGTGTCGCTAAAGCGGCTTAAGACCGAAACCGATCTTTTTGATTATTTGAGCGATAGCGACAAGCTAATTTGCCGCAGTATTCATGCCCAACAAGGTTGGGGCTACTATGCAAAAACAGAATATTCCCTGCAGGGTTTGAGCGCATTAAGCGCAGCAGTAGGCATTGATAATTTGTATCTTGCTGAGGATTTGAGTCAGCCTATTGAACTGGTCAAACGCGAGCCTGAACTGATTGTTAGCCAGCAAGGAGACCAGCTATGCCTGAGCATTGCTGACTTACCCGAGGACATAAGCGGCAATCTTCAGGAGAATCTTAGCACTTACAAAAAACAAAGCCCTTACTCGCTAAAATGTGTGTCACATCAGCAATATCAGCTCACGGTGTTTTCGCCCGAACATATTAAAGTTGCGCAAATTATTGGCGAAGACGGCTTGCTGATCCCCATCACTGCAAAACAAAAAGCCTTAGACGGTATCTCCGCCATTGCGCCATTTTTGAATATTCAGTCGGACATTGCAGAGCTCGACACAGGCTTAGAAACCCTAGACTGCGATGCAAATTTAATGGTAAACATCGAGCCGACTAAAACGGGGCTAGCCTTTACCTGTGTAGTAATGCCTTTTGGCGAGAGAGGTCCAGCGTTTATTCCAGGGCTAGGCAATGCCAGCTTAAGCACGGATATTAACGGCAAGCGAGTGGCAACCCAGCGAGACTTAATGCGCGAGCAGGCTTTATTAGATCAGCTTGACCAAGCTTGTCCGGCATTTTTGCAAATGTCAGGCAATACCCTAGCGCTAGACGATTGGCATACCGCTCTCGGCGCGCTAGAGCAACTGGAAGCGGCCATTAGTCAAGCTGCTATCAACTTGGTTCTGCGCTGGCCAAAGGGTAAGAAAATAAGCTTAAGTAAAAAGCTCGAAAGCCAGCATTTGCAGTTAGCCCTCACCAAAAAAAGTGAATGGTTCGATATTACCGGTAATTTGCAAGTCAATAACGACCAAGTACTGGAGCTTCGCAAACTTCTTGAGTTAGTCAAAACCAGTAATGGTCGCTTTATTGAATTGGGCAGCGAACAAATACTGGCGCTCTCGGATGAGTTACGCCATAAGCTTGACCTAATTAATCAAGTCACCGATGACGGTAAGTTTCACCCTCTGGCGACCCTGCAAGTCGAAGAGGCCACCGCTGGCATGCGTATGAAAACCCTGCACGCCTGGGATGAGCAGAGCGCACGAATGCACGAAGCAAACACTATTGAGCCAAAGCTACCTTCTACTTTTCAGGCTCAACTCAGAGACTACCAATTAGCCGGTTTTGACTGGGGCATGCGGCTGGCGCATTGGGGCGCTGGAGCATGTTTAGCCGACGATATGGGCTTAGGCAAGACCTTACAAGCGCTAGCCATCTTGCTAGCAAGAGCGAATAAAGGCCCGAGTTTAGTGATTGCACCCACCTCCGTTTGCTTTAATTGGCAGCAAGAAGCCTTAAAATTTACCCCTACCCTAAATATCAAATTGTTTGCTGACTCAAGCACCACTATACAGCGCGAAGTCTTACTCAATGAATTAAGTGAATTTGATTGCGTGATCATTAGCTATGGCCTACTGCAAAGAGAAAGCGAGCTACTTAGCCAAGTGCATTGGCACACCATTGTTGCCGACGAAGCTCAAGCTCTGAAAAACCCCTTAGCGAAACGCACCAAAGCCGCCTATGCACTAAGGGGCGACTTTAAAATGATCACCACCGGTACGCCCATCGAAAATGACCTAACTGAACTATGGAGTCTATTTCGTTTTATTAACCCTGGACTGTTGGGCAATGTTAAACGTTTTGCTCAGCGATTCTCTGCGCCAATGGAAAATGCAAAAGAAGACCCGCTCGCCGCTCGCAAGGCCAGTCAGGGCCTCAAAGCACTTATCCAGCCTTTTATACTTCGCCGCATGAAAAATCAAGTGCTCACAGAATTGCCCCCGCGCACCGAAATCACGATCCCTGTTGAAATGAGTAGCAAAGAGCTGGCATTTTATGAGGCACTAAGACTTAACGCGATCGACAATATTAGCCAAAGCGGTAAACAGGCAAATGCTGGTGAGCAACGCATCCGCATGCTGGCAGAATTAGTGAAACTGCGTCAAGCATGCTGTCACCCAAAACTCGTGATCACAGAAAGTGATATCCCAAGCGCCAAACTCGCTGCACTGGATGAATTATTAGACGAACTAAAGCTAAATAAACATAAAGCGTTAATTTTTAGCCAGTTTGTAGGACACCTTCAATTAATCAAGCAACATCTTGAAGCCAAGGGTTTTAACTACCAATACTTAGATGGCTCAACGCCGCAAAAAGACCGACAAAAACGCGTAAATGCCTTTCAAAATGGTGAAGGTGATGTATTCTTAATCAGTTTAAAAGCTGGCGGCTTTGGCCTCAATTTAACTGCCGCTGATTACGTTATTCACATGGATCCATGGTGGAATCCTGCCGTAGAAGACCAAGCTTCCGATCGCGCGCACCGCATGGGTCAAATACGCCCAGTTACCATTTATCGCTTAATTACCCAAAATACCATTGAAGAAAAAATCGTGGCACTGCATCAGCATAAACGTGATTTAGCTGACACACTGTTAGCCGGCAATGAGGCAGTAACTAAACTATCGGTTGAAGATATGCTGAACTTACTAAAAGACACGTTTTAGTCATACTTTTGCTAACCTAAATATAAACGAGTCAAGAGCATTGATTTATTGCGAACTTAACCTAACATCAGCGCAGTAGTGCTAACATAAGCATGGTCAACAAATGACAATGCTTAGCGCTAGGTTTGGTGGGCTTTGTTCAGTATTGGCAGAGCAAACATCATAGCTTGAAGGCATTGTAATAATGCAAAAGTGGAGAAATGAAGCAAATGAACGAAACAAGAGCACAGTTCAGAGAGCTACTGCTGGAATGGTTCACGCAGCATCTGCCGGGTAATCCATTTTTATGGTATGACGCAGTTGTATTAGTGTGGATCAGCATATCGGCAGTGCTGCTGCATTTTCTTGTTCGTGGATTTTTTAAACAAGTCTTAAACAAGCGCTACGGCGAAGGCAGCAATGCTCAAACCCCAAGCCGCACGTCACTTTTACGGCTTAAGTTAGCCACCCGCGTTTCGTTCATGATACAAGCCTTAATCGTCCAGCTGCAGGCGAAGTTATGGGTGCCTGATGGCGTAATATTTTTGCGCGTAATTGAAGTAATGACCGACCAATGGATTATTTTGTTCGCACTGCTTTCTTTGTTTACCCTGCTAGATATCTTTCAGGCGATTTCGGACAAGCGCTCAAGCAAAGCGTCCTTTCCGCTTCGAGGCCTCTTACAAACCATTAAATTAGTCGCCAGCGTGCTCACCGTAATCCTTGCTACGGCGATGCTGATGAACAAGTCACCATTGATTTTATTCAGCGGCCTTGGCGCACTTTCAGCCGTGCTGCTGTTGGTATTTAGAGATGCAATATTAGGATTAGTGGCCGGCATTCAGCTTTCAGCTAACAATATGCTGGCGGTAGGCGATTGGCTTGAGATGCCTAAATATGGGGCTGATGGCGAAGTCATTGATATCGCGCTAACGACTGTCAAAGTGCGAAATTGGGATAAAACCATTACCACTATTCCCACCTATGCATTAATTTCTGATTCGTTTAAAAACTGGCGCGGCATGGCCGAGGCCGGTGGCAGAAGAATTAAACGAAGCGTACATATTGAAATGAGCAGCATCTCGTTTTTGAGTCATGAACAGCTCAACAGGCTAAAAAAAGCCGACTTATTAAGTCAATATATTACCGATAAAGTATCGGTAATTGAAAAAGACAACAGCGAGAAAAAAGCCGATATGAGCATTACGCTAAATGGCAGACGCTTAACCAATATAGGGACATTTAGGCACTACTTACTGGCACTGCTGAAACAACACCCGAGCATTCATCAAGGTATGACGCTGATGGTTAGGCAATTAGAGCCTGGCAGCCAGGGTTTGCCCGTGCAAATTTATGCCTTTACCAACACCACCGACTGGGGTCAATATGAAGGTATTCAATCGGACATTTTTGATCATATCTTAGCAATACTACCGGAGTTTAATTTGCGCGCCCATGAAGCACCCAGCGGCAATGATGTGCGTATGTTAAGGTTGCCTCAATAGTCGTGCCTAACGCTCTATACACCGATTTATCTAAATATTACGATTTAATGTGCAGTGACATCGACTATCGCCGGCAGAGTGAATGGGCAATGCGCGCGCATCATTTACTCGGTAATTCAAGTAAACTCCACCTTGATTTAGCATGCGGCACTGGTCAGCATATTAAGTGTTTTATTGACAACGGATATGACTGCAGGGGCCTAGATATTCATCAGGGGATGCTCGATATTGCGAAAGAGCGCTGTGGCTCTGCACATTTCGTTTTAGCTAATATGACAAACTTCATCCTCGATGAACCGGTCGACTTAATTACCTGTTTTCTCTATTCGCTGCATTACTGCCAAAGCATTGCTGACCTAAAAAGCTGTATTCAAAGCGTGCACCGAGGGCTTAATAAGGGCGGGATGTTTTGCTTTAACGCAGTGGACAAAGATACTATTTGCAATCATAGATTTGAGCACCACAGCGTACAACATGACAATAGCGAGTTTGTATTTGCCTCGGCATGGCATTACATGGCCAACGCAGAGCAGCAGTCGCTTTCTATTCGCATTCAAAAAACTCAAAACGACGAGCGGCAAGTTTGGCAAGACACCCATTCGATGGTGGCCTTTAGTTTTGAACAGTTACATGACTTGTTACGACCGTACTTTGATGTCTTAATTTTTGAGCATGACTACACGAAATTAATTGAGTGGGATAAGCACTCTGGCAACGCCACTTTCGTTTGTGTCAAAGCATAGCAACTATTTACCTCACTAGAGGAATATCAATTCATTAAAACCACTGTTTAAGGATGTCACTTCTGGTTACACTATGGGTTTTAACGCATTCATAGTTTGCAATGACCACGCCCTTTCATTATTCGACCACCTACGTATTAGACAAAAGTCACTTTAGTGAGACTTTTGATGAGTCTGTAACGACGAACAATCCTAAGACGGCTTATTTAAAATCCATCGGATTGGCCTTATTCGGTATCGCCCTATTATTGCTTACCGAACTTAGCGGCTATGCGGCATGGTTTGTTATTGTTTTAGGCATAGTCGAAGCTCTCAGCGTTTATTTTAAGAAACCTTGGTGGTTAGCCAGACAAATGATCAGCCGCGCGGCAAATGAGACGCTTACCTTAACCATCGATAACGAAGGCGTGAGCAGTTCGTCCGATTCGGTAGAAAGCAAAATACTCTGGGAAGATGTTACGCAAGTTGAAGGCACAGCACAGGGTTGGATGCTGCATCACGCAAACGGCAGAAACTATTTATCAAAAAGATGTTTATCAGATGCAGCCAATGATTTTCTGCGCCAGAAAGCTTCGCTTGAGTCTAAAACGCTATGAGCCATTTTATTATTGCGCTGGTGCCGGTGCTCGTATTGATATTTATTGGCTATGGTTTAAAGCGCATCAATTTTATCAGCAAAGACGTATGGTCCGGCATCGAAAAGCTTACCTACTACGTGATGTTTCCGGCCTTGCTGATTCAAAATATCGGCAGGCAAAATATTCACGGCACGCCGTGGCAAGACATGTTCTTAATTGTGTTTATCGTATTGGTCCTAGCCACCGCGGCGCTGCTATTATTGTACAAAGTGCAGCCAACAATGACGGCCAAGACCTTCACCTCGGTATTTCAGGGCGGCATTCGCTTTAACACCTACATCGCGTTTTCTATTTCAGCGGCATTTTACGGCAAAGAGGGTTTAGGTTTAGCCGCCATTAGTGCTGGCTTTATGATTGTGTTAGTTAACTTTTTATGTGTGGGGGTGTTCGTATTTTTTGGCAGTAATGCAGCCTCTAGCGGCAAAGCCTTTATTAAACAAATTTTGCTGAATCCACTGATCATTGGCTGTGTTGTGGGGTGGAGCTTAAGTTTATCGGGAATTGGTTTACCCGGCGTGAGCGCTGATATTCTCGAAGTATTGGGTCGAGCGGCTTTACCAATTGGTTTAATGGCGGTAGGCGCCGCTTTAAAACCACGACTGGTAGTAGGCCACTCTAAAGCAATCATCAATGCCAGCATTATGCAATTTCTGCTCAAACCGGCCTTAGTCATTGCATTGTGCAGCATCCTCGGATTGTCGACAATCGTCACTGGCGTATTGCTGATTGCTTTTATTTCGCCTACCGCGTCGAGTGCCTATATTCTTGCACGGCAGCTAGGCGGGGATGAAGAGGCTATGGCTTCTATTATTACTTTACAAACCATACTCGCATTTGTAGTGATGCCGCTGTGGGCATTTGCTTTTTTAGTTTAAGCATTTTTTACTCAGCATTGAAAAATAGCGTAAGCAGCACAACTAAACAGACTAATCTAGGTAAAAGCACCCTGAGCATAGAGTGACCAATACTTTTTTCGAGGCTACCACCGCTTTGATCATGAGCACCAGCGAGTATGATTATTAATGACACGCAAACACAAGAACAACATAAAAACAGGATGCCCCAATAAAAATGTCAGATTCTAGCGCTTCAATAAGGTTTAAAAACGGCATTGCTATGCCCAACCGCTTCATGTTAGCCCCCTTAACCAATACCCAAAGCCACGACGACGGCACATTATCAGACGATGAATATCGCTGGCTAACCATGCGCGCAGAGGGTGGCTTTGGTTTAACGATGACTTGTGCTTCTCATGTGCAGTTTGTTGGCAAAGGCTTCCCTGGGCAATTAGGTATTTATGCAGATGCGCATATTGAAGGTCATACACGCCTAGCCTCAACCATCAAGGCAAATAACAGCCTAGCGCTTATCCAACTGCATCATGCTGGCATGCGCTCCCCTGAAGATGAAATTGGTCAGCAGCCGGTGTCTGCTTCAGACATTCAGAAGCATAATGCTCGAGGCCTCACATTATCGGAAGTAGAGCAGCTTCGTGATGACTTTATTGCCGCAGCTGTTAGGGCAAAGGCATGTGGCTATGACGGCGCCGAGGTGCATGGTGCGCATGGCTATATTTTGACGCAGTTTATCAGCGCCGAAATTAACCAGCGACAAGACCGCTATGGCGGTAGCTTGCGCAACAGAGCAAGGCTATTGCTAGAAATAGTAGACGGAATTCGCAGTACCTGTGGCAACGATTTCTTATTGGGCGTGCGCCTCTCACCAGAGCGTTTTGGTATGCAGTTAAGCGAAGTCAAAGCGCTATGCGAAATATTGATAAACGAACACGACATCGACTTTTTAGATTTATCCCTGTGGGATGTGTTCAAGCAAGCGCATGATGAAACGCAGCAGCATAAAAGCTTACTCGCGCATTTTTTAGACATTGATTACAAAGATGTAAAGCTCACCGTAGCTGGCAAAATAAACTCTGGGAAAGACGTGCATGCACTGCTAAACCAAGGGGTAGATTTTGTGACTATTGGGCGAGCCGCAATTTTGCACCATGACTTTCCAAAAAGAGTTATAGCCAATCCTGATTTTGAACCTATCGCGCTGCCGGTTACCGAGGCGCATCTGTCAAACGAAGGGCTAAGCGCTAAGTTTATCAAATACATGAGAGGCTGGGATGGGTTTGTGGCTGAAGCAAACTAAATAACCTGATGTGATGGATAAGAAACAGCGTTCAGCAGTGCTAACTATAAAAACCCCCGAAGGTTCTATTAACGTTCGGGGGTTTTTATAGGGTGTAGCGCTTTATTCGAGGCTAAAACGCTTCCTCTCGTTTTAGGGCGTATTTTTAGTTACGCAGTCGAAAACGCACTATTCCAAGAGTTTTCGACCTCTTTTAATGCAGTCTTCAGAAGGGCTCCAAAACCATCCACTTGGGTCCCACGCGCGACCATGGGACAAATAGATGCAGTTGGAATACACTTTTTTAGCCAATTCTATTTCATCGAGCTCTTCCAGCGATCTAGCCTTTACCCAAAGCGCTGTTGCGACATCGTTTAAGAGATAGTTTTCTTGAATTTTTCTTTTTTCAGACGGACTAAAGTCACCCAATGGCGGCGCTTTTGCTTTTTCACCATTGAATTTTTGTTGAAGCGTTACCGCACCAGATGCCCATTGATTAAAACAGGCGTCAACATTGGCGACGGCTTCTACATATTTTTGTTCGGAAAATAAATTAAGCGAGGTATTTGCCCAAAAAGCCGAATCCCCCAGATTTGCATCAGTCGACACACAAGGATTTGCGTTATTCTGCGCGTCTTGTGCCATGGTTTGCATTGGTATGAGCAGTATACCTGCCAACATAAAAAACAGACGAATAAACAATGTTAGCTTCATCAGATGTCTCCTTTATCTCAATTCAGTCATTTTCGGCCGGCAGGAACGATTACATGCCTAACTTGCTTCGATTTGATCTTAACGTGGAGAGCACTCTATCTAGCGCACTAAAATAAGGCAATGTTTGATAGCATTTTTTTTACATTTGCAGAGAAAAAATAAGGCTGAACGGGCTGAAAAGGTACCTGAATTATACACACTAACAAGTTCAACTATTGACTCCCAAATTACACACAAATCTTATAAGACGTTTATTTATCTGTTCAGCAGAGTATTTAAAGTTGCCGTTGAATCTATTTTGGGCAGGCTTTTATTTCTACTAAGTTCATTTGAACGGCTAAAAAGTTCACTTAGTCTAGTTTATGTTGTTCACAATACCTTACCCTTTTAATATTACGATTGTGAAAATTAAGTAAAGATGCCGTAAATTCATGTTAACTTATCGCTGATTCAGTACTCTGCGTGACCAGTTTCCAAAGGCCAAAAAAAGTTTTATAGGGAAGAACAATGAAAGTTAGTACACAACCATTCAAGCTAAAAAGACTAGTGCTCATTACCGGATTGGTTTTCGGTATGTCTGCATGTAACACCGATGACTTAGCCCCACCTCCTCCTCCGCCACCGGTTAACAGTGCTCCTCAAATATTGAGTATGCCAACTACTGGGGCAAATGAAGGTCAACCGTATATTTACACGCTAACGGCTACCGATCTTGATGCCGATTCACTTAGTTATTCATTAAGTACATCAACTTGGTTATCCATAGACCCTGCGACTGGTGCGGTAAGCGGCACGCCTACAGCTGCTGACGTCGGTGATAATGAGGTGACGGTTTCCGTTTCAGACGGTACCGATACCACCACGCAGACATTTACCGTTGTAGTAGTTGCAGCACTGCCAAACAATGTTGCTCCCGTTATCACGAGTTCACCCTTGCTTATGGGTGCAGTAGATAGTTCGTATTCTTACACTATAACTGCAACCGACGGCAACTTTGATGATTTAGACTTTGCGTCAGTCACTTTGCCGGCTTGGGGGATGTTTGATACATCTACCGGCATCTTATCTGGTACGCCCGATATTCCTGGTAACTATCCGGTTGAATTAACGGTAAGTGACGGCGAAGAGACGGTTAGTCAGAGCTTCACTATCTCGGTTACCGGTCCTGACGTTATCACTACCGAACTGACCGTATTTGAAAACATGATATTGCCTGAATGGCAAGCTTGGACTGACAACGGTGGCCCATTCGAATTAGTTACAGTAGATGGCGATCCAGAGCGTGACCAAGCTACAAAATTCACATTAACTAAAGAAAGTGTTGCAGGCTTCACGGCTCGCGAATCAGGTGGCGCGGTTGGCGGTATGCCGTTTGATGCATCTGGTTTCGTTGCAAATGGTCAATTGACTTTTGAGCTGCAACTGCTTGTACCTACGACGGTTCCGGTTAACGCTTGGTTCTTAAAACTTGAAGCCGGCAGCGGCGCGAGCTTTGCAGAAGTGAGACTTTCTTCTAGCCTTGAAGGGCATGCTGCTCCACAACTAAACACTTGGCAGACCTATACCTTCCCACTCTCTAGTTTGATTTCTGGCAGCTCGTTAAACGCCAGCGCAATAGACTTGTTCATGGTTTTCCCTAGCTACAGCGATGCAGCAGGCGCGTCTTATCTTATCGATAACTTTAAGCTAGTAAGCGTGATCAGCGGCAATCCTGGCGGTGGTGATGGTGGTACCGATCCAAACGGTCCAGAGCTACTAACGAACGGTGACTTCGAAAATGGTCTTGCCAGTTGGAAAGCGGATATTGGTTCGGTTGTTATGGACGATGGCGACAACGTATTTTTCGTTGAAATTGCCGCAGCGTCCGGTAACGTGTTCGATATAAACCAAAGCCAAATCTTTGATATAGAAGAAGGCGAAACCTATGTGTTTTCTTTCCGAGCAAAAGCTTCGCAAGCACGAACCATGATTGCAGGTTTAGGGCTTAACGGAGGTGACTTCACTAATATCTCTGAAACCGTAAGCTTGACTACAGAATGGCAAACCTTTACGACCGAAGTCGAGGCCATTGGCATCGGCGGCGTTGGCAGTCGTGTATTGTTCGACATGGGTGTTGGTATAGGTGACATTTTCATTGACGATGTCAGCGTAAAAGTAAAAGACGGTGCTCCACCACCTCCTCCAGTAGATAATGGTGCTGAGCTGCTTACTAATGGTGATTTTGAAGATGGCCTTGCTAGCTGGAGACCAGATGTCGGCTCTGTAATAGTTGAAGACGGCAACAGCGTATTTGAAGCAATCATCACTAGTGCATCTGACAATGTATTCGACATCAATCAAAGCCAGATATTTGATATTGTCGAAGGTGAAACTTACGTGTTCACATACAGAGCAAGAGCATCTGAAGCACGCACTATCATCGCAGGCCTAGGTCTAAACGGCGGAGACTTCACCAATATCTCTGAAACCGTAAGCTTGACCACAGAATGGCAGACCTTTACCACCGAAGTCGTTGCAGTAGGTATCGGCGGTGTTGGCAGTCGCGTATTGTTCGATATGGGTGTTGGTGTAGGTAATGTTTATCTGGACGACGTCAGCGTTAAAGTAAAAGGCGGCGACGCTCCTGCTGGTCAATTGTTGACAAATGGCGGGTTTGACGATGGCTTAGCTAGCTGGAGAGCAGACGTTGGGTCAGTCATTATGGAAGACGGCAATAGCGTGTTCGAAGCAATTGTGAATGTAGCCACCGATAACGTGTTTGATATTAACCAAAGCCAAGTGTTCGATATTATCGAGGGTGAAACGTATCGCTTCTCTTATAGAGCAAGAGCATCTCAAGCGCGCACTATCGTGGCAGGCTTAGGCCTAAACGGCGGAGACTTCACTAATATCTCTGAAACGGTAAGTTTAACAACTGAATGGCAAACGTTTACCACTGATATTGTAGCAGTTGGCATTGGTGGTGTTGGCAGCCGTGTACTATTCGACATGGGCGTTGGCATCGGTAACGTTTACCTTGATGACGTTAGCGTAATGTTGGTTGAGGGTGAGTAAATAGGGGCATTATTTGCCAAAGGGATTGGCGGCGTTTTCGTCAGTCCCTTTCTCATACCTAGAGCTATTTAAGAGATGAGTGGCAGTATATTTTTTACCCACTCTGACGCTTAAAGGAACCGCTTAAACGCATTCATCATTAGTTTGTTAACGTTTGCGTTACAATTTAAACAAATATGTTGCATTGGAATGTTTTCCAAACATTTTAATATGGTAGAGACTCAATAAGGGAAGCAAGTTGGCGTGTAGTAAGCCATAAAAGTGTCCAGTCTTTAATTAGGCTCAAGCACTGGCACGACAACCTTGTAACGTTTTAGATTTACCACATAAAAGAAGAGTATTAAGGACACACATGAATACTAAAAGATTTAACAAAACCCCACTAGCGGCCAGCCTGTCGCTGATACTCGGAGCTAGTTTAATGGCGCCGGTTGTTGCTCAAGAAGCAACAGATAATGCAGCCGATACTGAGATCATCGAAGTAACAGGTATCCGCGGCAGTATGATCAAGTCTATGGACATCAAACGCTCTTCAAGTGGTATTGTCGATGCAATCAACGCTGAAGAAATTGGTAAATTCCCTGATACCAACCTTGCGGAATCTTTACAGCGTATTACGGGCATATCGATTGAACGTACTAACGGTGAAGGCGCGCAGGTAAGTGCTCGTGGTTTTGGTCCGGATCGTAACCTAGTAACACTAAACGGTCGTCAAATGCCAACCACCACAGGTGAGCGTAACTTCGATTTCTCAAATCTTGCAGCAGAAGGCGTGAGCGGTGTAGAAGTTTACAAAACTTCGAAAGCAGACGTCCCGACTGGTGGTATTGGTGCAACAATCAATATTCTGACGCACAGACCGCTTAATAGTCCTGGTCAGCAAGGTACGTTTGCAGTAGAAGCTTGGGATGATGCGACATCACAAATTAACGGCGCCACTCCTCAAATATCTGGCTTGTATTCAATTACTAGCGATGATGGTAAATTTGGTGTTGCACTTTCAGCCAGTTATTCAGAGCGTGACAGCGGCAGCCAACAGGCGAACGTAAACTTCTTCAGAAGTTTTCCTGGCACTCTATCTACGGGCCCGGGTGTTCCTGACGATGAGACACAAACTAATCGCTATGGCGAAAACGACATCTTTTCAGTTCCTCAAAATACCTCTTACCGCTTTGAAGAACAGCAGCGTAAAAGAACGAATGCGCAGCTTACCTTACAATACAGACCGATGGATAATCTTACCGCTACGCTAGATTACACTTATGTCAGTAAGCAAAATGATACGCAGAACAACATCATTTCTGCTTGGTACACCTATGGTGACACCATCAACATATGGTCTGACGGTCCAAACGTTTCACCATTGATTTACTCAGAGCTACACAATACTCCTACAGGCCCTGCAGATCTTGCAATTGGTGCTTCAGCGTTTAGTGTGAAAGAAGGCAGCGATTCAATAGGCCTAAATCTTGAGTATGAATATTCAGACAACCTTTCGTTTAGCTTTGATCACCACGAATCAAGCGCGGAAGCAATGCCTAACAGCCCGCTTGGCTCAGCTAACGAAATACAACTTCGTGCGCTTGTTCGCCAATCAACGGCAACTGACTTCACAGGCGAAAGACCGGTATTGTCAATCGTAGGTGCTAGCACAGCGACCGCCGAAGATTTTCAGGTTACCGGTAGTGTATTTACTAATAACCTAAATGAATCACACATCTCACAATCACAGTTTCACGGTGAATATATCCTTGAAGATGCAGGTACTATTGATTTTGGTATTGCGCTAACGCACTCTCAAAACCGCGCACGCAGCAAGGGAATCATCCGTAACAACTGGGGTGGTGAGGGTCCTACAGGATTGTTTAGTTCAGACCAGTTCACCAGCGTCAGTGTTGCTGACCGATTCGACAACATGAGCGGCGGTAATTTTGACGGTTATACCGGCGAAGTTGAAATATTAGCTAATTACTTTGAGTTTGATTTTGAGGGTGTTAGAGACATTGCTGCAGCTAATTTGGGCGTTCAATCTGCACAAGTCGGCGATTGCGGAAACTCATTCTGCCCATCAAGCGATTATGCCTCAGACAGAGACCAGTACACTAAAGAAGAAATGGCGGCAATTTACCTTCAGTACAATTATGAAGGTGAGTTTGGTGATATGTACTACGATTTCCACCTCGGTGTGCGTTATGAAAAAACCGATGTAACTGCTACTTCAGCTGTTCCTGATTTTGTGCCTTCAGCACTTTGGGTTGGCGTAACAGAGGTAGGTTTGGTAAACAGGCCTAGCAGAACTTACGGAACAAGAGATGCTAGCTACGACCACGTATTACCGAGCTTCAACTTTAACTTGTTCCCGCATGATGATGTTGTATTGCGCTTTGCATACAGTGAAACCATTGGACGTCCAAGATACGGTCAAATGATCGGTGGTCTTAACGTTAACGCGGGTGCTCGAGTGGACGGCGGTATCGGTTCTACTGGTAACCCAGGCCTATTGCCACTTGAGTCAACAAACATTGACCTGTCAGCTGAGTGGTATTACGACGAAGGCAGCTACGTGTCGTTTGGTTACTTCACCAAAGATGTAGAAAACGACATCTTAACGCTTCCAGAAGACTTCACCAACGGTATATTTAATCCGGCAGATGGTCCTTATGCAGAAGAAGCAGCACTCGCTTTAGATATAAACGGCGACCCAATCGGCGACAACCTGCAATTGCAGCGTGAGTATATCTTTGCCACCTATGGTGCAACTGACCCTAACGTTTATATGGACAATGGCAACATTGTAATTGCTGGTAATCCATTAACAGACAATTTGTTGAATTTCAAAATTGAAACACCACAAAACGTCGAAGGCAGCACTGGTTACTCAGGTTTCGAATTTGCTGTGCAGCATTTGTTCGGTGAAAGCGGCTTCGGTGGTATTATTAACTACACCGTTACCGACACTGACAACCAACACGACGACTTTTTACTTACGCCTCAGTTAGCTGAGCTAGGTATCAGTGACTCGGCGAACCTTGTCGCATTCTACGAAAAAGATGGACTATCTGTTCGTGCCGCTTACAACTGGCGGAGTAAGTACATTGTATCGCTAGTGCAAGATGGTTCAGCAGGTCCTGGTCCTCGTTATATCGAAGAGTATGCGCAAATCGATTTAACAGTGAGCTACGATATTCCGCAAGTTGAAGGTCTAAGCGTCTTCCTTAACGGTATCAACATCACTGAAGAAAATCTTCGCGTAGTGGGTCGTAACTCTAATCAGGTACTTGCCGCTATTCAGCAAGGCGCTCGTTGGGGTTTAGGCGTACGTTACTCTTTCTAATCACTGCGGTATGTGATAAGTAAGACGATACTAGCCGCATCAAATATTCCCGTTATTTGATGCGGCTTTTTTATATCTAACAATCTAACAATTACCGCATTTTTCCAAAAGCGCCTAGTGCTTGTGAACTGTTTCATTAAATTTACACAGCTTCTTTGATCGGTAGTATCTGCACAGTCGTTTAATACTGCTTACAAGAGTCATCAAAAGTGTTGTTTTATGGTATCGTCTGATGCAAACGCTAGACCCTTTTTGAAACGTGCTTGAGGTCGGGTAAAACCATGCAAAAACCCTTGAAAAAAATTGTCATTGTTGGCGGTGGCTCTGCAGGATGGCTAAGCGCTGGCATCATTGCCGCGGAGCATGCCGCAGATCAAGATTTAACGTCACAAAACAACCTTGAAGTCACCTTAATTGAATCGGCAGATGTACCGACCATTGGCGTGGGTGAAGGCACTTGGCCGTCAATGCGCACCACCTTGAAAAAAATGGGAATTTCCGAAACTGAGTTTTTGCTAGCGTGCGACGCAAGTTTCAAGCAGGGCTCAAAATTCACAAATTGGCACACCAATACCAACGAATATTACTACCATCCTTACACTTTACCCCATGGCTTTAACGAAACGAATCTTGCGCCATTTTGGCAAGCATACCGAGACCAAATAAGTTTTGCTGATGCGGTATGCACGCAGAGCCACTTGGGTGAACGCGACCTGGCGCCTAAACAAATTTCTACGGCCGAATATGATTTTAACGCCAACTACGGCTATCACCTCGACGCCGGTAAGTTTGCTACGCTTTTAAAAAACCACTGCATACAAAAGCTTGGGGTCAAACATATTGTTGACCACGTAACAAAGGTCAATAGTGCCGAGAATGGCGACATTGATTCTATATCGAGTAAAAGCCATGGCGACATCTCAGGCGATTTGTTTATAGATTGCACCGGCACATCGTCTCTATTGCTGGGCAAGCATTTTGGCATTCCTTTTGTTAGTCAAAAACATGTTTTATTTAACGACTCTGCACTCGCTGTTCATGTGCCCCATCAAAGCCCCGACAGCCCGATAGGCTCGTTTACTTGCGCAACGGCACAAAGCGCTGGATGGATATGGGATATCGCACTGCCCTCACGCAGAGGAGTCGGCTATGCCTACTCTAGCGCATATATTAGCGACGAAAGCGCCGAACAAGAGCTGCGTGCCTACATCGCCCCCATCATGGGCGACAAAGAAGCACACAACATTGCTATTAGAAAAATCAGTTTTGATCCGGGCCACCGTGAAAAGTTTTGGCATAAAAACTGTGTAGCTATTGGTTTATCAGCAGGTTTTATAGAGCCCCTAGAGGCCACTGCCTTAGCCTTAATAGAGCTCTCTGCGAAAATGGTCAGTGAACAACTACCAGCCAATCGTCTAGCGATGGATATTGTGGCAAAACGTTTTAACTCTAAATTCTTGCATCGCTGGCAAAATATCGTCGATTTTCTTAAATTACACTATGTATTAAGTAAGAGAAGTGATTCTGACTACTGGCGAGACATCAGTGACAATTCACAACTGCCTGAGAGCCTGCAAGAGCAACTAACCCTATGGAAGACTCAAGCACCGTACTATTACGACGCAACACATACCGAAGAAATGTTTCCTTCGGCGAGTTATCAATATATCTTGTATGGGATGGGCTTTGTAACGGAGGAGCCTCGCAAGAAACGGCTAGATTTGACTAAAAGAGCCGAACGCCTATTTAATGATAACGCGAAACACACTAAACACCTTTTGGCGACCTTACCGACCAATCGAGACTTACTCAACAAAATAAAACAATTTGGTTTACCTAAGATTTAACGATGACTTGGCTTTAAGGCAAAAGAAAACGTTCAACAACAAGGAAATTAGGACAAGATGGCAAACAACGTATTACTCAACAGTATCGACCATAAAGATGTAAAAGTGATCACCGAGCGCTCGCCCAAATACGGTGACAACTTATGGTATAGCCTAACTTTTCCTGCAGAGTTTAGAAGTGCACAAGCCTATTATCCAATTTTCTTTAACAAAGACCCAAATACCGGGCAGTTTTTTGCAGTCGCCATGTTTGGTTTTCAAGACCAAGAGAACTTGTTTTTACAAAATGGAAAATGGGATGCGGCCTATATTCCGCTTACTGTTGCTCGTCAACCATTTTTGATTGGCAAGCAAACCGTAAATGAAGACGGACAACAAAAAGAGCAGCGCGTACTGCACATCGATATGGACCACCCTAGAGTTAATCTAGAACACGGTGAAGCTTTGTTCTTGGAGTTCGGTAGCAATACACCCTATTTAGACGCAATCGCCGATATGCTCGAGGCGATCCATCACGGCATAGTTGATAGCAAAACGTTTATCGACTTGTTGCTTGAGCATGAGCTGCTTGAGCCCTTCACCTTAGATTTAGAGCTAAACGACGCGAGCAAGCACCAAATGAGCGGGTTTTACACCATATGCGAAGAGAAACTAAATGAGTTAGACGCACAAACCCTTGCCTCTTTGCACGCCAGAGGTTACTTGCAGGCCATCTACATGGCGATAGCGTCACAGTCTAATATCCGCGGCTTGTTGAATCGCAAAAACCAGCAGCTTGGTCTGTAGCGTTGTAAAGCATAGGCTAAGGGGATTCTGGTGTTAACAATAGACAAAAAAGTAAAAGAAATTAATCACTGCAAACCTGGTGACATTCCTGATTTTGTCTTCAACTCAAGCCAGCCCCTGATTCTTAGAGGCTTTGCTAACGATTGGCCCATAGTGTCAGCAGGTAAAGAGTCTGCAACTAAGGCGGCCGATTATCTGCGCGGTTTTTATTCAGGCAATCCTGTCAATGTAAGTTTTAGTGAGCCTGAAAATAAAGGTCGAGTGTTTTACGACAGCAATATGACGGGTTTCAATTTTAGTAGCGCCAAAGTAAATTTGAACGAGGTCTTAGACAAACTTCTTTCTCATGTTAACGATCCTGCGCCGCCAACAGTGTATGTAGGTTCAACAGAGATAAATGGATGTTTACCGGGCTACACTGCGCAAAATAATGCGTCAATAGACCATCTTCATCCACTCACCACTATATGGATAGGCAACCGCAGTAAAATAGCCGCACACTACGACTTTCCGAATAACTTAGCGTGCTGCGCTGTAGGACGACGAAAATTCACATTATTTCCGCCTGAGCAAGTCGCCAATTTGTATGTAGGCCCAATGGGCTTCGCGCCCGGCGGACAAGACATCAGCGTAGTTGATTTTGATGCGCCAGACTTTGAAAAATTCCCAAAATTCAAAGAAGCGTTAGCCTCTGCTCAAGTCGCTGAACTCGAACCCGGAGACGCACTATTTTTACCCGGCATGTGGTGGCATCATGTACAGAGCTTTGAGGCCTTTAATGTATTGGTTACCCACTGGTGGCGAGATAGCCCAGCTTTTATGGGAAGTCCCAATAATGCATTAATGCTGGCGATGCTCAGTTTACGTGATTTATCTAAAGAGCAACGACAGGCATGGAAAGCGCATTTTGACCACTATGTATTTGATCATGACGATAACGATATGGATTATATTCCTGACGAAGCAAAAGGAATATTGTCAAAACCACTTGATGAAATGGCTGCAAGAAAACTAAGAGCCTACCTGTTAAATAGGTTAAAACAATGAGCCTAAAGTAAGTTTGATGATTCGCTTGCAGGCACGATGAGTACTGAGGTTGTATTTTGAACAAACAAGACAGAAAAATTAAAAAGGTAGTGATAGCAGGTGGTGGAACTGCCGGGTGGATGGCGGCAGCTGCATTTTCAAAGCTGATCGGTAAACATCTTGAGGTCGTGCTGATTGAATCTGACGACATTCCTACCGTGGGCGTGGGTGAAGCCACCATCCCGACCCTACATATTTTTCATCAGCTCTTGGGTATTAACGAACAAGAGTTTATGGCGGCCACCAACGCCACCTTTAAACTCGGCATTGCGTTTGAAAACTGGCGTGATGTTAAACAAGACTACTTGCATTCTTTCGGCTTTTTAGGCCAAGGTTGCTGGGCCGCCGGCTTTCAGCATTTTTGGTTAAAAGGCAAACAGCGCGGGATTGCTTCTGAACTTGGCGATTATGTGCCTGAGCATTTAGGTGCAAGACAAGGCAGATTTGCCGTACAGCAAGGACAAGAACTAAACCATGCTTATCATCTAGATGCCGGCCTTTACGCTAAATATCTAAGAAACCTTGCCGCAAAGTATGGCGGTAAAAGGCTTGAAGGCAAAATCTCCAAGGTTAACTTAGATGACGAAAGTGGTTTTATTGATTCACTGACACTAGCTTCCGGCGAGGTGGTAGACGGTGACTTATTTATTGACTGTACAGGCTTCAGAGGCTTGTTAATTGAAGAAGCTTTACATACCGGCTATGACGACTGGAGCCATTTGCTGCCTTGCGACAGCGCAATAGCAGTGCAAACCAAAACCGTTAGCGCTCCAATTCCCTATACCCGAGCCATCGCTAGAGATGCTGGTTGGCAGTGGCGCATTCCGCTGCAAAACCGCACCGGAAATGGCCTAGTATTTTGTAGTAAATACCTGTCTGATGACGAAGCCACCCAAATTTTACTTAACAATATTGACGGCGAGCGTCTCAACGAACCGAGGGTAATCAAATTTAAAACCGGTCAGCGCAGAAAGTACTGGAACAAAAACTGTATTGCGATGGGCCTATCGTCGGGTTTTATTGAGCCATTAGAGTCCACCGGTATTCACCTATTTCAGCGTGCCATTGTGCGCTTATTGCAGATGTTCCCCTCTCAAGGGATAAATAAATCGGATGTAGAGGAATATAACGCGCAAACAAAAGAAGAAGCCGAAAATATAAAAGATTTTATTATTCTGCATTATCACTTAACCGAGCGCGCCGACACTCCGTTTTGGCGTTACTGCAAAAATATGGATGTGCCAGACTCTCTGAAACACCGCATGAAGCTTTTTAAAGAAAGCGGGCAGGTATTTAAAAAAGACGAGGAGCTATTTGGTGAAACTTCTTGGATACAGGTAATGATGGGCCAAGGCCTCATGCCAGAGCAATATCATCCAATTGTGGATATGATGGAAGATGATGAGCTAAAACGCTTCTTAGACACCATTAGCGGCGCAGTTAAAAAGAGAGTTCAGTCATGGCCTGATCATAATGATTTTATTAAGCGATACTGCCCGTCAACAGTCAGCACATTAGGCAAATAGTATTGAGACCTTGAAGGCCCAGCTTATTCTCAGTGAGTAAGCTGTAGTTCAGGACCTGTCTTAACGAAACAAGCATTCTGATAGAAAACTTGCTTACTGTTTTTACCTGAATCTATGTGCAATGTAACTTTAATCCCCCCCCGAACAACGAACGTACGCCACACCATGCATTTCTTTGCAAGACTTCAAAAGGTATTTACTACGTGCCTAATTATGACGATGATAGCTATATTGGTGTGAATGAAAATGGGCTGTTTTCTATTAACATTTTTGATGATGATGTTACTGGAAATATACAAACATGGGTACACGATGAGGGCGACACTTTTCGCAAACAGCGTGCGGATGGTACCTTGGCTGAGCCAATTAGCTTCGAGCGCGATGCAACGGGCAAAATTGTGTCTGTTGTACAATATGGTTATCGTTCTTTGAAGCGCCAATAGTCGGCGTTTGCGTCTACTAAACATTCATACTGCCGCAAGCAATGCGGCAGTATAATCTGCACTTCACTCTTCTGAAAAACTCAAGCCTGCGTTGGCCTCTAAGCGCTCTATGATCGTATGGCCAAAAACACTCGCCGGTGTCCAAAAGCCGCCGGCTTTGTCCGTTTTACTAATATCTTTAACCAAACAAACTGCCGATTCGCCAAGCATTTTAGCCGTCGAGCCATAGCCTGGATCACGGTCGCCGTTGACTTTACAACGTATGGTTTGTCCATCGTGAGTTTTGCCAACAAAACGTAAATCGTAATAACCGGCTAACTGCGCTTTAGGACTAGGCCCTTCACCTGGCTTCGGCAGTATAGTTTTTTCCATCAACCAACGGCTAGGAGGAATAGCGGCTGCCAGCATAAAACCACCCATTCCCGCAGAAAACGCAGTTGCACCAACGCCTCCCAATATACTTTTGCCGGTGATCATGGCTTCATCATAACGAAAGTCTTCGCCATATTGATTTGCCAACAAGGAGTTTGTACGGTGCACGATCCGAATGTTAATCGCCGCCATTACAAACGGGGCGACCCACGCCTGCATATCGTTATCATAGGCAGGGGTTTTTAAGTCAATTTGCTTGGTTTTAAAGGGATGATCAGGCGGGCAAAGCGCATAAGGGTTTACTAGGAGTTTGCGTAACTCTCTATCTTTGGTTGCCTCTTTGATCATATTCATCATGCTGGCTACTGTGCCCCCAGAAGCAGCGCCTTTCATAGTTTTTACGCGCATTTTAACGGTCGAACAATATTGACCAAAGCGTTCCTTGGCAATTTCTTGCAAGAAGTACACGCCCAAATCTGAGGGTATGGAGTCAAAACCACAGCTGTGTACAATACGTGCGCCAGAGATTTTAGCGGCATCTTCATACCGGTCGACCATTTTTTTAATCCATTGGGGCTCACCCGTCAAATCACAATAATCAGTGCCCTGCGTGACACATGATTTAACCACCGGCTCACCATATAAGGCGTAAGGACCAACGGTAGAAATGATCACTTTTGTTGAGCCGACCATTGCATCAACACTTGCTTGGTCGCTGGTATCGGCAACAATAGCGGTGAGCGCCTCTGCCGCGCTGCCAAAAGAGGCTTTCAGCGTTGACAACTTACTTTCTGAGCGACCAGCAATGGCCCATGTTAGGTCACCACCCACTGGATATTTTTCAAGCATGTAGCCAGTTAAAATCTCTCCGACGAAGCTGGTCGCGCCAAATAATATAATGTCGTATTGCTGCATGAATGAATCCTTGTAAGGTATTGCGTAAGGTATTGCGAAAAATTCTGCTAAAAATCGAAATCGTGCAAAGGGCTATGCCAATACGCGTTTGATATTGCCCAAATATGTGTCGACCATGCCCGAAAATTCCATTTTGACCACGGGGCTAATGGCTAATTTCAGCAGCCCAGGTAGAGGTAGCGTAAGCTCTGCTTTGGTTGTAAAGGCAACATCGGTGCCATTCGCCTGCTCAGCCAAGGCCCACTGACCCGATACAATGCCATTTCCCTCGCCTTTAATAGGCGTCCAGGTTACGGTTTTTGCGGTGCTGTCGGCTATATATTGGCATGCATAGCTTGTTTGTACTGAACTTGCCCCTAAATTGACCTTTTCCATCTCCCACTTATACACGTTTTCTGACAACTCGGTTATCGCATGCACTTTTGGAAAGTTTGCTGCGGATGCCGGAACATCAGATAAAAGAGAAAATACCGTTTCAATATCAGCAGCAACAGTAAAATTCCGCGTTAAATCAATAGTTACTTTTACAGTCATGGTGTGTCCTTAGGTAGAGTCGCAATTACCGCGCCTATCAGTAAATAATATATGAAAACGTCCTATTTGAGCAGTCTATCAGACTGTTCGGCTGAATATAGATAAAACGACGGTAACATAAGTGCTAAACAGAATGTTATTGGAATATGCGTGCTTGTAATGTAATGATTTCTAACTAGCATATTGCTGGCTCGCGTTTAACGTTAGACCTGCTTGTTTTCAGATGGCTAGTCATCGAGGGATATTCATTTTGCATGCCCAAGAAAAATAGGATAACAAATTTAAGGTGGAAAAATAGATGCGGTTACCGGGCGCTTAGCACCATTGATTGCGCTGTTGAGAAATATTGGAGTATTTAATAGGAAAATTGGGCACGCATGATTGGTTAAACCAGATACGCAGACCAAAAAATAGTATTTAAGTAAAGTTTAGTTAAGTGACATAAAGCGGTATTTTCTTATTAGCTAAAATGTATTAGCTAATTTACTTTATAAGGATATTACAATGATTGATAGAAATGAATTAACACAAGACGAAATAGAACTTGTCTCTAGTGGAAGTGTTTCAAACGATGCCAGATATGGCGGTGCATTAGCGAGTTCGATCTTCTTTACTGGTTTACTGTTTGTACCAGGAATCCGCACATCTGTTGCACTTGCAGCTTTTGGCGCATCGCTTTTCTCAAGCGGCATTGCAATGTCAATTGCCGGGAAGTAATTAATCTGACTACCTTCGTTTTAGGAAGTAGTCTTTAACTAAGGATATAACCACAATGGTATCAACTTTTTTACGACTACACGGCAGTGTCTTACTATTAGCAATATTATTCGCAACCCTACTATTCATTTTTGATCAGATTGATCATATCGGTTTAGCCATATGCACGATTATTAATTTTATTTTTGGTGAACTCGTAATCAAAATTGCCCGTCACCTTAACTAACTTAAGAAACTAACTTAAGACTTTTTATTGCAAGTAATTATTTATTGCGAGTAATAATATGCACTAGACAAGGAAGCAACGCATGGATGGACCTGTATACACCTTTTCGAATGAAGATTCGGAAACTGAACTGAATTTATTGGGTATGAATAGCGAGAATATTGCCGTAATTGCTGGCAGTGGTGCGCGGGTGATCCTGTCATATATCCGATAGCGATGGACAAAACACCATTTTATAAAACAGATGTGTTACTTGTAGATTAAATGCGAGTACCGCAAACCGCAGGGTAATATTGCGCTGCTATCAACACATTGGTGTAGAGGGATGTCGTTTATGTTTTCGGATTGTTGTGCTGCTAAGAGTTCCAGTATTTTGCTGGTTGAGTTAAGCCTTCACAATAAGACTGAGTTGTCGCTGTCTGGCCCGTTATCATCCGACAGTTGGGGCAAAGTAATTCGCGCCACCATTTAAGATTGGCGAGCATACATAAGCTAATAGCAACATCATCCTCATCATTGATCTTAGCGTGCTTAAGAGAGTAAAAATAGTAAGCCAAAGAGAGAACGATTTGAAAACACTAAATAGCGCCCCACCGCAATGTGAAAAACCCAGTTTGCTAAGCATATTGCTTGAGGCTAGGGCACCATTAGAATTTGCCTCTCTAGGCTTATGTGTTCATGCGCTATCAAAAGCTCCTAAAGGCGACGGTAGGCCGATTCTATTAGTGCCTGGTTATATGGCTAGCGACACGTCGATGCGCCCTTTAGGCAGCTATCTAAGTTATTTGGGTTACAGCGTGTATTACTCTGAAATGGGTCGCAATAAAGGCAGAGTGAATACCGATATGCTCCGGCTTGGTGCGAGGGCTGAGTCAATCCAAGCTGCCTTAGATGGACAAAAAGTTACCTTAATCGGCTGGAGTTTAGGCGGAATAATCACGCGTGAGGCCGCTAGGTTATTTCCTAACACTGTTAGAGAAGTCATTACCCTAGGCTCCCCAATCATTGGCGGGCCAAAATTCACCTCCATAGGCAAACGATATGTAGCCGCCAATGATATCGACATAGACGCCTTTGAAATTGATGTGCACCTGCGCAACAGCATTGGATTTACACAAGCAGTCACCTCAATTTATAGCAAAACTGACGGTGTCGTTGGCTGGCAAGCATCTGTCGATATTTACAACAAACACGCTAAAAATATCGAAGTAAAGAGCTCACACTTGGGTTTGGGCGTTAACCCCCAAGTTTGGAAGATTATTGCGCAAACGCTTTCTGCCGATAAGTAATACAAATTGTAAATACCTCATTATTGGCATGTCTCAAAATTGAACGAATAGGTTTTATAAGTGTAGGGATATTTTGGATTTGGCTTAAATCGGTGCCAGTCTTCGTAACGTAATAAAACAGCCGTTTTTGGGGTATTCAAAGCAGGTGAACTAGCCATGTCTGGCCAACCTATTTTGGCCCTCATCCCTGTCGCGATATTGCTTTTTGGAATTATATTCTACATTCGTATGAGAGATAGAAAGGGCTAAAACCGTACTATTAATTCGGTTTTATTAGCGAATTTTTATTGAAGGATTTTTATTGGAGGATTTTTATTGGAGGATAATGCCTCAATAATTCAGATACAATTTCAAGGCAGGGCAATAAGTTCATGCGGGCAAACAGGAAATAAGTGGTTTGACTATCAGGTCAACTGCCACTATTGACTAGCCTTTGTGACAGCTAAATTTGAAGATAGCTTTGTGTTTATTCATTTATGAATACTAGAAAAAATTAGCAAATATCACTGTCTGTCCTATAGCCTCATTCAGAAATGCGCTGTTGTTGGCGGTGATGGCTTATCTTTAATTGCCTAAATACGACAAGATCTTCTTGTCGATGGCAGTATTTATCCGCTTACCGGCATTGATACATATAATTGTCGTCACATTTTACAATTGAGCCATTAGGAAAAAACCCTCCGCATCGCGCTCTCTATTTTTCTATGGCACAGCTCTTGGGCCAATGGTTGCTTTACATATCGATTAGCGTTATTTTGGTGGCATCGTAAATTTTACTTTGCATGCTTGAACACAGTGTTTGTAGAAGCCTATCGCAAAGTGCACCCGCTAAACCGCAGTGCAACAACCCAAAGAGTACCGGAATGGATCACCTAAGCGGCTCAGACGCAGCCTTTTTACATTTGGAATCGCCCGAGACACCCATGCATGTTGGCAGTCTTGCCATTTTAGAATTACCTGCCGATTATTCGGGAGATTTCATGCTCGATGTGCGAACGCATATTCAAGAGCGCATGCACATGGCCGCCATCTTCCAAAGAAAGCTTGTGAATATGCCCTTTGATATCGCCAATCCTATTTGGGTATTGGATGAAGACATTGATATTGAATATCACATCAGGCACGTGATTGTGCCGCCACCCGCGACCCGCAACACTGTCGATAAGCTGATTGCAAGATTACACTCAAGCTTGCTTGATCGTAGCCGCCCGCTATGGGAAATGCATATACTCGATGGCTTGCCTGTACCTAAAGATTTACCTGAGGGCACACGCTACGTTGGACTGTACTCAAAAATGCACCACGCAGCACTCGACGGCATGGGTGGACAAGTTCTAATGGAAGCAATCATGGACGTAACGGCCGTGCCGCGCGAACCTAAAAAACGAATGCGTCGCAGAGAGTCCAGTAAAGGTGATAACTATGGCATCGCCGAATTAGCCGCATCAGGCGTGATGCATAACATTAGTCAATCGGTCAAATTAACCAAAAATTTGCCGAAGTGGTCTAAAAAAGCCTACAGCATGCTTAAACCTAGCATTAATCCAGATGGCAGCAAAGCCGAGAGAATGAATTGGCTGGCGCCTAAAACACCACTTAACGCGACGATCACCAATCAGCGCAGTTTTGCCCGTTTTTCGGTTCCGCATGCCGATTCTAAAAAGATTGCGAAACTGAACAATGTCAGTCTTAACGACGTGGTAATGGCGATATCAGGCGAAGGTATGCTGCGCTATTTTGCAGACGAAGGCTTCAGTTTAGAAGACCCCATGCTAGCCGCAATACCGGTGAGCGTGCGTCCTGAGGGCAATACCGAACTTAGTAATCAAGTATCCATCGTGCGCATGAGCCTGGCAACGACAGTAAAAGATCCCCTCGCCCGATTAAAAGCAATCAACATCTCGTCGACGCATGCGAAAACGCTTATGTCAGACGTAAAGTCGATAGTACCGACCGATTTTCCATCGATAGGCGCACCTTGGCTGGTTAGCAGCATTGCTTCAACATTGACCCGAGCCAGAGTCGCAAACTCTTTGCCGCCTTTTGCCAACGTATTGATCTCAAACGTACCGGGGCCGAATGTGACTTTATACTTTGCGGGAGCGAAGCAAGTGAGCATATACCCAGTCTCCATTCCCTATCACGGCATGGCACTGAATATTACTTTACAGAGTTACAACGGCTGGCTCGATTTTGGAATAATTTCATGTCAAAAGCTGATGCCCGATATCCACGAATTGGCGCAGCATATGACCGATGCATACAAAGATTTGCTAGAGCTAAGTCTAAATGCATATGGCGAGACGCCTGCGGTGCTCAGCAAGTAGCAACATTTGTGCTCAGGCTATCCTAAATGAGGGTCGCAGGATATATAAATATATTGATAGAGAACTTGTTAAATATTTGTTATTTTCATTGTTTTACTTCAACTTAACTGTGTATATTAATGACTCGTTAAGAACGAAGCGGATGTCTTGCTTTAAATGGATCAAGACAAAAACCACAATATAGGACCAAATAAAATGAGCAACGATATGCGCATTCCACGCAACGCAGAAAACGACCATACCGATGAAATGGCCAAAATTCGCAGAGATTTCATTAAAGAAAAAACCGGCGCAGATTTGGTGCATACTGGACAATACAGCATTGATACCAGCGTCTTACCTGGCAACGTAGAAAATTTTATCGGTATTGTACAGATGCCTGTTGGTGTTGCCGGTCCGGTGCATATTGATGGTGAACATGCTCAAGGTCATTTTTATGTGCCTATGGCAACCACTGAAGGTACTTTGGTGGCCAGTTATAGCAGAGGCATGCGCGTAATAAATGAATGCGGCGGCGTTAAAACGACTGTCGTTGAGGGATGGATGCAACGCGCTCCAGCCTTCATTTTTGACGATGCCCGACAAGCCCGGGACTTTGGGATTTGGGTAGAAGAGAACTTTGACCAAATAAAAGCCGTTTCAGAAACCACTACCCGTGTTGGCAAATTGGAGCACATTCAACAGTGGTCGGTTTCAAAAACCAAGTACTTACGCTTTAACTACACCACCGGCGATGCTGCGGGTCAAAACATGGTTGGTAAAGCAACCTTAGTTGCCTGCGAATGGATCAAGGCTAATTCCCCCATTCCGTGTTTTTATATGCTCTCGGGCAATATGGACACCGACAAGAAGCACTCACATTTGAATATGCTTCATTCTCGCGGTAAGCGTGTAATTGCTGAAATTATATTGAAAAAAGATGTCCTCGCCAAAGTCATGAAAGTCGATACCAAAATGCTTGCCGGTGCAACAACCTTAGCAAATACCGGCGCGCTAATGGCCGGTGCGGCTTATAATGGACCGCACTCCGCTAACGGAATTGCCTCAGTGTACATCGCAACCGGGCAAGATGAAGCCAATGTGGTTGAATCTCACGCCGGTATGCTTTCTCATCAATTGCTTGATAATGGCGATTTGTATATGTCGGTCACGCTACCGTCACTTATTGTCGCAACCTTTGGTGGCGGTACTGGTTTACCTACGCAAAATGAGTGTTTACAAATGCTCGGATGTGTAGGTAAAGGTAAAGCAAACAAGTTTGCTGAAATTGTGGCGGCCACGGTACTTGCCGGAGATATCTCTTTGGGCTGCGCAGTTATTGCGGGGCATTGGGTAAGCAGCCATGACCAAATGGGTCGAAACCGCTAAAAAGAATTAAGCTGTATTAGCCCGGTATTTTCCGGGCTTTTTTAACTCACAAAAATACAATGTAAATACTTACTATGTCGAAAACGCTAGATAACATTATACTTCACCTGCAAGAAACCGAACGAATGCACCAACACATCGCTCAACAGAATTTGAGTCACAATGTTCGACAGTTACAAGCATGGCAAACAAAACGACTGTTGGTAAGCCATCAAGATTTATGGGAATCAAAGCGCTTTAAACCTGCAATGAAGTTTTTCGTTGATGAAATATATGGCCCAAAGGACTTTAGTCAGCGTGACAAAGAGCTCGCACGTGTTGTACCCAAAATGGCCAAAATAATACCCGATAAAGCCATGCTCTCGCTGGAGGCTGCGCTCAGGCTAAATTGCCTTTCACTTGAACTTGATATGACACTTTTGCACGAGCTAAAAAATCAACCGCTCAACCGTGATAGTTACTTTGCATGCTATCGGCAATCTAATAACCAGTCAAAACGAGAAGAACAAATTAGTCTGTTAGAAATGCTTGGGCTCGATTTGGCGCAAGTAGTCAAAATCTCAGGTATTTCAGCAATCTTAATGTTGTCTCGAAAACCAGCGAAAGTTGCTGGCGTGCAAAGCTTGCACGAATTTTTAGAAACGGGATTCAAAGCGTTCAAAAAACTAGGCAATGTGCACGACTTTATCGATCCGATAGTGAATAAAGAAAGGCAGATGATGCAAGCACTGTTTGCCGCCAGCACAGATAATGAAAACCCACTGCCCGAAATACCTGATTTGGAGCTACCTTAATCCAGAGCACACCTCTTATTGCGTCACAATACAATTTTGGGCGCTATTCTCCTAACTTTTCTACTACGCTGAGTCAGGCCTAATAAGGGTCTTATTGATGATCGCCGATTTTATTTTGGCGGTTTGACTGTTTTCTTGATAGTAAGGCTGCAAACTGAAGTAAATAGTCATCAAGGTTCTATAGACGATATCTGGGTTGCTCAATGAAAGCCCCTGCATTTGATAATAATTCAAACTCTGAAACATCGTTAAACTAATAATATCGAGCAATAAATCAATATCGGCGTCTTTTCCAATTAAGGTGCCGTCCTGCTGTTGCTCACACAAGCACTTGCGCAAATACTGGCGCTGAAATTTGGCCAATCGGTGAAGTTTTGTATTGATGGCTGGATATTGTGCTGAAATCTCAGCGATGTTCTGAAAAAGAAATCGAAACAAATACATCGTATCCAAACAATAGAATAAATATTTATAAAAATCTTCATTGTTGCCTGAGGACTGGGGAATATCATTTATCTTCGCCACATATCTATCGACTAAGGCATTTATAATGTCGTCTTTGCCTTTGTAATGGTAATAGAGGTTGCCTGGGCTGATATCTAATTCGTTGGCGATATCGACACTAGTGATATTGCGCTCGCCTTGGCTATTAAATAAATCGAGACTAATTAATAATATTTTGTCAGCGGTCTTCAAGGTCCACAGGCTCCAATACACGTCACCCCAACATCGGAATAACAAACAAAATTTAAATAAACGAATTTTTCTGTGTTTTTAGTATGCGCTTTCTAATCGATTTGTCTATATTCGCACCATCAGGCAATCGCCCCAAGCTTATTTACCATTTTGGAGAGTACATATGACGAATTTAGAAAGAATAAACAACACCAAAGAAACTGCAGAAGAAATTGCTCGCAAAATTTGGTTGGCTGGTTTAGGCGCATACGGAAAAAGTTTTGAAGAAATACAAAGCCAGTATGAAAAGCTTAACACGGAAACGACTCGTTTGTTTGAAGAGTTAGTGTCTAAAGGCCAAAAGCTAGAAGCAGACACTAAAGTTAAAATCAAAGAAAAAACGACCGTAGAAAAACGTGTAGAAGAAGTACGCAAAAAGCTTGGTCTTGATAATTCAGAAACTGAAACCAAGATTGACGAATTGACACAAAAAGTTGATGCCTTAACTCAAGCGGTTAGCAAACTTTCTTAATCGACATTCTAGCGAGTACCCTCATCACTGGGTTATACGCAAAACGCAATATACAGGAGACACAAACATGTCAACTAAAGAAACCTTAGAAAATATGGCTCGCAATACATGGTTAGCAGGCTTAGGCTCTATTGATAACAGCAAAGAAGCACTTGCAAAATCAATTGATGCTGCACAAGAAAAATCAAACAGCCTTTACAGCGAGTTAGTTTCGCGCGGCGAAGAAATCCAGTCTAAGATTAATGAGACCAAAGATGCACTACAGGCAAAAGGTAAGAGCTTGTTAGGTATGGGCTCGGATTCTTCTGACGAAGAAAAGTTAGCGTTGTTAACGACCAAAGTTGATCAGCTCACTACTGTCGTGGTTGCCTTGATTGAAAAACGCAATGCCGATGCTGCAAAACCGAAGGCTCCTGCAAAGCGTAAAGCAGCCGCCAAGCCTAAAGCTGAAGTAGCGCCTAAGAGCACTGCAAAATTGGCACCTAAAGCCGCAGCGAAGCCAAAAACAGCAACTAAAGCAGCACCTAAGGTAGCAACAAAGCCTAAAGCATCAGCAGCAACTGCTCCGAAAGCTGCGGCTGCGCCTAAAACAGCTGGAACAAAAGCGCCTAAAGCAGCAAGCACGCCTGCAGTTGAAGCGAAAAAAGACGCTGACACTAGTAAAGGTGAGTAAACTGTAGTTAGATGTAAGTCACTACAGCCAGATAAATGTACACATAAAACGGGCCAATAGGCCCGTTTTTTCACGTAAAAAGCACACACAATTCGCAGTCATTAAGATTACAAGGCTAGACAATGCAAAAATATAAAACAGTAATGATCACCGGCGCATCTGAAGGGATTGGCAGAAGCTTTGCAGAAACCTTCGCTAAGAACGGTCATGATTTAGTCCTCGTGGCGAGAAACGGCCTAAAACTGCAAGAATTAGCCTTAGAGCTCAAAACAAAATTTGCGATTGAAGTACACGTATTTCCAGTTGATCTGATTCCAGTTGATGCCGCCAAAATACTTTTTGAAGACATCAAAAAAGCCGGGCTCCAAATCGACATCTTGGTAAATAACGCGGGTATGATGCAAGTTGAAAAACTTCACCATTGCGATATAGATGGTTTAAATCGCCTGATCCAGCTCAATATTCAAAGCTTAGTAAACATGACCTATGAATTTATTGGTCCTATGATCATACGCGGCAAGGGTAAAATTCTGAATGTAGGGTCTATCGCTAGTTTTATGCCAACACCAAATTTTGCGACTTATGGCGCCAGTAAAGCCTTTGTATTGTCATTTACAGAGGGCATTGCCGAAGAGCTAAGAGGAACCGGCGTAAGCGTTACCTGCGTGTGCCCCGGTATGACCAATACTAAAATGCTTGATCACGCTGAAGGATTTGAAAAATATATTCCTAGTTTCCTCAAAGCCGATCCGATTGAACTTACTAGCCAAGCCTATAAAGCATGTATGAAAGGCGACGTTGTGTTTTTAGACAAATTGGCAAATAAAGTTTTGGTGCAATGGGCAACCCACTACCCAAGATGGATGGTACGCGGCGTAAACGGTATATTTGCACGCTTTAAATAAGCGTGTATTTTACATGGACCAATGATAGTCAAATGCAATAGTAGTGTCGTATCAATACGAGCTTATTTGAGTACCTTGGCATACGGTTGCATGGTCGGGTTAATCAAAGGCGTATTACCTTTAGACAACTCGCCTTTCACTAATAGTAGTTCTGAGAGCTTCTTTGGGAAAATGCTGAACAGTTTTGCAGGTGCATTTTTGCATATTGACCTACAGAAAAAATAATCAATTAGACTTGATGTTAAGCGTAACAAATGCTTACATTTGTGAAATCTCAAATGTTCTTGGAGATGGTATATTTTGAATTTGTATTAAACAAAATATCATGGAACTGAATGAAACTTTTCTCATTGTTTAAGGCTGGTTTTCACATGAAATCACTATTCAAAAACACTTTTACATTATTCCTGCTTGCTGTGTTATCTCCATCTATCACTATTGCCAACCCACAATTGGCCTATGTACCAAACGCAAGAGCCAACATGGAAATACTGGATACACGTCTTTATCAATCATCACAATTTGAATACCCACATGCTGTAACCATTGCATTACCCGCCTCTTATAAACAGTTGCCAGACAAGTCTTATCCTGTTTTATGGGTGTTAGACGACCCTCTTATGACGCGCACAGCTATCGCTACTGTTGATTTACTGGTAGCGGGTAACTTTATACCAGAGCTGATTGTAATTGGTGTCGGAAGCCCTTCGGAAGCAGGCCTAGCTGGCGTTGGGCGAAGAATCATTGAATTCTCGCCGCCAGGAGAGGGCTTTGCTGCCCCTGGGCTACATTCTCAAGTTTTTAAGGAGGCGGTTCCACTTCCAGAATATCCGCATCGGGCGGCAGATTTTCTAGCATTTTTGGCAGACGAACTACGCCTTGAGCTCGCACAAGAACTGCGTTTTGCAGATGATCACATTTTGCATGGTCACTCTCTTGGGGGATTGCTTGCAGGCTATACATTGTTTTCACGTCCTAGCGCATTTGATCGTATGATAATTGGCTCACCGGCTATGGCAAATGTAGACGACTCTGTTTTCAAACTAGAAGCAGCATACGCGCGAGAAAATAGCGAGCTCCCCACTCAACTTTATGTTGGAGCTGGAGGTGCAGAAGGTAACGAGTGGTTCCTAAATGTGGGTGGCATTTTAAGTGGGACTGCACGTTTTATTGAACGCCTATCATTAAGAAATTACACTGGCCTGCAATTACATAGCAAAATATACTCAGACGAAAACCACTACACAGTCGCACCAAGAATCATCAGCGATGGGCTTCGTCATTTTTATCGAGAAGAGGCAGAGAAAATTGGCTCAAGTTGGCCTCAGCAACCAAAAAGAACTGAAGACAAAGATTAGTTTATCCTTTGCCTGCTTTTGCAACTTGGCAAATATCATCGACTATTTGCGGCCACAACTGCATCGGCAGGGTGTGCCCCATGCCCTTGAGTATCTTTAAGGTCGCATTTGGTATCGCTTCAGCAGTGGCAATACCGCACTCAACAGGCACCAATACATCAGCATCGCCATGAATCACTAAGCTAGGTACTTGTAGCTTCTTAAGCGCTTCAGTTCGGTCGGGTGAATCAATAATCGCACTTAATTGGCGAGCAACGCCCTCTGGGTTAAATCCGCGCTCACGTGATTCACGTAAGACTTTTTCAACTCGAACTTTGTCAAATGAATAATGCTCACCATGCAGTACTTTCCAAACATCTAAACTTTGCGCAACATAAGCTTCAACATCTTTAGCAAGGGGCTTTAGCAGCTTAGCGCTTACCTTTGTCTTCGCTTTTGGTAAAGACCGATTGCCTGTAGTTGACATAATTGAAGTCAGACTGCTCACTCTTTCAGGACATTTTAAAGCGACACACTGCGCTATCATTCCGCCCATTGAAGCACCTACCAAATGCGCGCGGTCAATGTCTAATGCATCCATTAAGGCCAAGGTGTCATCTGCCATATCATCAAGCAAGTAGGGTGCGTTAACCTTTTTGTTGAACAAGGCATTGCCGATAAAATGCCATACGCTGGGCACTGGGTAATCTGTCAGCCAGCTGCTTTTTCCAATATCACGGTTATCAAAGCGAATGACCCTGAAGTTTTTGCGCGCTAATAATTGGCAGAAATCATCGTTCCAATGGATCATCTGGGTACCCAAGCCCATAATTAAAACAATAACCGGGTTGTCCAGCTCACCAAAACTATCATAAGTTATCTGTAAACCATTCGCTTCTACTTGCTGAGCCACATGGTGGCTTACATCATTCGTCATTCTTTAAATTGACCTTATTTTTTGGTTTTACTGTTAGAAAATAGTTTACTCATGCTTCTGCGATTTCTTTTGATAGGGCTCCCATGTGCCTTCACTTTGCGACAATCTATTTGCAACAATCCAAATGACTTCATGATTATGTCCAAGCCCTAAATGACTACCTCGCACCTCAATATTTTCAGCCTGATCCTCAGGGTTAATCTGCATGTTTGTGCAGGCCTTCCAATGGGCTACGCCATCGCTGCGAGAATAAATGGCAGATGAAGGCACGGGAGGCGGTTTTAACATGTTAGTCAATACCTGTGGGTTGGTGGTAACGATGTCTCCGTTAATCATATCGAATAATTT
Organism: Glaciecola sp. SC05; assembly: GCF_041380235.1. Lineage (NCBI taxonomy): Bacteria > Pseudomonadati > Pseudomonadota > Gammaproteobacteria > Alteromonadales > Alteromonadaceae > Glaciecola > Glaciecola sp. SC05. The sequence continues at coordinate 157,319 of NZ_JBGIYY010000008.1, read as the reverse complement.
TGACACCATCGGTGCTGAGCCGCCTGGGCCATTGAACGGGCTTCCAAGGGTAATCACTTGGCGTACATGATCCGGCAGCAAGCGAGCGAGCTCTCTGGCTAATATACCGCCTAAACTCCAGCCTACTAAGCTGACTTTTCTGTCGTGCTTCAACGACAGTGTAATAACACGATCGATTAGTGCATCACTTAATACATGAGCGCCACCCACAATTTCAGTGCCTAAGTTTCTTCCAAGACCCCAACCATAGGTGCAATATCCTTTAAATTTTAAAAATGCACGTAAAGGTTTAGTGCTGACATCACTGGCCATAAAGCCCGGCAACACCATAACCGGATGGTTATCGCCTTTTGGTGCTAACGACAAATAAGGCATTAACATGCCCGTTACGCCTAATTCAAAAAGGCCTCGCCCCTCTGTCATCATGTTAAACAAAGATGGTTTTGGTAACTCTAATATTGGTGCATCTACACTCATAGTACTTCCTAAAAGATGAGTTAATCTTGCTCTAAAAACTTTTTGAGAACGTCGGTTTCGTTGAATTTTTTTTGTGCTGCTTGTTCCAATTCGTTAGCGCTTTCACGAATATATCGAGTGAAACTGTCTAAATCTGGCATTAAGTTGACCGCACTAGTTGGGCTAATTGAAATCGTACCGTTGTAACTACAAATGGGCATAATCAGGCCCATCCCATCGAAGATTGGCGCTGTGCCCATATTCACAATTAATTTATGTCCGGCCATATGCAAAGGAATTTGTGGGCCCGGCACATTGGTAATCACAACATTAAAAAACGGATTATGCCGCTTCGCGACCGCCGCACGAGAATAAAATCGCGCAGCCACACCGGCTAATCCAAATGGAATTAACTCGGCGTAACCCATTAAACTTTTCGCATCAATGGCGTCTTGATACAGCTTACCAATCACCGTATTTTGATGGATTTTTTCTAAGCGCTTAATTGGATCTTCAAGATCAGTAGCTAACTGCACGTACATCGCTGACACCTGATTGCCCATGGCGTTTTTTTCTTCATCGGTTCTTGTTGAAACCGGCACCATGGCCACTAACGGTTTGTCTGGTAATTCGTCTTTTTCGAGTAAATATCGACGCAGCGCACCGGCGCAAATAGCAAGGATCACATCGTTTAATGTCGCGCCTTTTACCACCTGCCGTAAGGCCTTAACTCGGCCAATGTCCAATATTGCAGAATTCCATACTCGTGCTGCTTCAACCGTGTCATTAAAACGCGTCTTTGGCGCCCTGAATGGCAAGGTTGGTAGCGTTACACCGGGGCTGCGGGTTAAATACCCGGCTTTCAAGGTGGATTTTCCCGTATCCCACAATAAACCCGGCAGCTTTGTCGGACGGGTAATAAAGTTATATGCACTTTTTGCCATAAGGCCAACTGCACCTGGTATTTCTTCGACCACTTTATCAGGCGGCGGCGGAACTTTGCGGGGTGTCGGCGAGACGTCGTAAAGCATTGTCATTAGGTCTGCGCCCGACTTTCCGTCAAAGCCCGCATGATGGACCTTACTGATAAGGGCTACGGAGCCTTTTGGAACTTGAGGGATCGAATCTAAGCCTTCTACAAAGATAAATTCCCATAGGGGTCGGTCCCGATCAAGCTGTTGAGAGAACAAACGCGACGCCAAATAGCGTAGCTCTTTCCATCCACCTGGGCGAGGCAGAGAGGTGCGGTGCAAATGCTGGTTTAAATCAAAATCGGGATCATCCACCCAATAGGGCCGATCTAAACTCATGGGCACCGTGACCAATTTTTGCGTGAGCTTATCAACGGTATGCAGCCTTTCTTGAATAAATTGACGAAAATCATCAAACTTTAATGAGCCTTCAATAATCGCAACACCGCCTATATGCATAGGCACTTTTGGTGTTTCTAGATACAAGAAGGAAGCATCTAAACCCGATAATTCTTCCATTTTTTCTCCCTTGAAATGCGCACACGCATGGCTCGTTTACTGATTATTTAAATCACCCTCATCATTGTGCTAAGGGCGACGCTAACTAGTGCTATTTGTCTCTTAGTTCTCGACGTAAAATTTTGCCAACATTACTCTTTGGAAGCTCGTCTATAAACTCTACTTTTCGAGGAATTTTATAAGCGGTTAGGTGTATGCGACAGTGCTCAATTAACAGCTCTGGCGTCAACTCTTCGCTTTTACGCACCACGACTAATTTGACAATTTCGCCTGAAGACTCGTGAGGTATGCCAATTGCAGCGGCCTCAAGCACGTGTTCGTGCATTGCCGCAACCTCTTCAATTTCGTTTGGAAACACATTAAAGCCAGATACCAAAATCATATCTTTTTTGCGATCCACGATATAAAAATAACCGTCCTCGTCACAGGTAGCAATGTCGCCGGTTGCTAACCAACCGTCTACAATCATTTCGTCGGTAGCATCTGGACGATTGAGATACCCTTTCATGACCTGCGGGCCTCTCACCAGCATTTCACCGGCTTCACCCATGGCAACTTCGTTACCGCTGTCGTCGACCAGTTTAATCTCAGTAGATGGTACAGGCATGCCTATAGAGCCTTTATAGGCTTTTAACTGCGGCGGATTTACCGTTACGGTTGGGCAACACTCGGTTAAGCCATAACCCTCTAATAACACAAGCCCTGTTGTTTGCTGCCAGCGCTCGGCAACCGGTCGCTGCACTGCAGCCCCGCCGCCTAAAGCAAACTTTAATTTGCTGAAATCTAAATCCGAAAATCCTGGGGTGTTCAATAAACCGTTAAACAAGGTATTTACCCCGGTTATGACGGTAAAAGGATACTTGGCTAACTCAGCCACAAAACCGGGCATGTCTCTAGGGTTGGTGATCAATAAATTAGGGCTGCCAAACTTCATATAAGTCAAGCAGTTACCTTGCAATGCAAAAATATGATAGAGCGGTAAAGCGGTAACAACTAGCTCTTTGCCAGGTTCAACGAAGCCTTCTAATATGGTGGAAGTTTGCTCTAAGTTTGCAACAATGTTTTGGTGGCTGAGCATAGCGCCTTTGGAGAGACCTGTAGTGCCCCCTGTGTATTGCAAAAACGCGAGATCCTCACCGGTAATTTCAGGGCGCTCATAGCTAAGCTTGCGGCCTTGCTTTAATGCTCCTAAGAATGTTCTCGCAGAAGGCAAGTCGTAGGCCGGAACCATTTTTTTAATATGTTTAACGGCAAAATTCGTTACTAATTTTTTGAGCGGCGACAGCATATCCCCAAGCGATGTTAGCAACACCGTTTCAATGGCCGTATTTTTGATCACCTCACTCAAAGTACAGGCAAAGTTTTCAATGATCACAATGGCTTTTGCATTTGAGTCGATTAACTGGTGCTGCAGCTCTCTTGGCGTATAAAGAGGGTTTACATTCACAACTGTCATACCGGCGCGCAGAATACCAAACAGCGCAACAGGATACTGGATCAGGTTGGGCATCATAATCGCAATCGCATCGCCTTTTTTTAACCCTGAATGTTGTAAATATGCGGCAAAATCTCGTGAAAGCCCATCTAGCTCAGCAAAGGTGATGCTTTTCCCCATATTGATATAGCTAACGTTAGCCGAATAGTTTGCAATAGACTGCTCAAAAATATCGACTATCGATGAATAACGTTGAGGGTTGATTTCTGCGGGAACCCGAGGGTCGTAATTCTTTAACCAGATTTTTTCCACTGTGCCTCCAAACAGTCGACTTTAAGCAATAACCTTAGGTAAGGCACAGCAGCAGACTTATTATTTTTATTAAGTTAAAAACCTTATCTGAGTCTACCTAAAAACCATGGGAAATTATATCAACAATTTATTAACAATTGGCAGAGACCTAAACAAGCTGTATATGAGTTGGAGTACCGTCAGCATTTGAGGGCTATGCAACGCGGTTTTTCACTAATACGGAGACAAAAAAAGAGAGTCATAAGACTCTCTTTTTGTGCTAAATGCAGTAAAACTTACGCTTTAGTTGCCGGCGCAGCTGATAATTTAGCCACTGCTGCGGTCAATGCGTCAATTTTAGCGCTTAGCTCTTCAATTTTTTGATCGTTGTCTTGATTGTTCAAACCAAGCTTACCGCGCACTGATTGAATGCGTGATTCAAAATCAGTCTTCGCAACAACGTCGTTTTTCACTTCGCCTACTTTGACTTTACCTTCAGCTTCAAGCTTTTCGCCTTTTGCTACTAGCTCATCAAAGAATTTGTTTGAATCAGTTGAAAGTGCTTCGATGCGACCTGTTAATTCTTCATAGCCCTTACCGTAAGCGCCTAAGCCAGCTAACCATACTTTACGAGCCATCTCTTCTGCAGTAGTCGCTGTTTCTTTAATTCTGTCAATGTTAGTCATAATGTTCATCCTGTAATTGTTAAATAAAATAGTTTTGCCTTGATAGGATGAATACTAGAGATATAAATTAGAAATCGCATACTAATTACATATTATTTTTAATTTATTTTTTTTAATTTGCGATCACCTTAAATTTAGGGGCCTACAGACCCCATTCGCTGTAAATTACTTAGCGTTTTTTTGCTCGAGCATTAAATCGCGTAAATAAATTCCACCTTTAATTCCCTCAATAGCCTCTTCAATATAATCCGCAATGACTTGCACATCCCCAATGGTATCTCGACACGCCATTAAGCCAAAACCGATAGAATCACAATAGCTAACCACGGTGATGTTTAGCGATTGACCGTCAATTAATACCGACAAAGGATAGGTAGCTTTAAGCTTAGCTTGGCCAAAGTAAAGAGGCTGACGCGGTCCTGGTACATTTGAAATCGTGACGTTCGCCGCCGGTGGAGTAATGCTCGATAAGTTCAACTGATTCAGAACTGCCACAACCCCTTGGGCCATTACTGCAAAGTTCGTAGCGGCATCGGTAGAGACGTTTACCAGTTCACTTTTGGCATCTTGAGTCGACTGGCCAATCAAATTAAGACGAGTCATGGTGTCGGGTTCGTTGGTTGCTAAATTAGCAATTACGTAGGTAATTTGATTACCGCTGCGATTCACTTGCCGCACAGAAACCGGCACTGAAGCAATCAACGATTTTTTGGGTAGCGCGCCTTTATCCATCATATATTTTCTCAGTGCGCCGGAACAAAGCGCCAGCACAATATCGTTTACCGTCGCGTTGGCTTGCTTCCCTAGTGCTTTTAATTCTGCCAGGGAGAGATTTTTAACGGCAAAGCGGCGAGCACCGGTAATTGGCACATTAAACAAAGATTTTGGCGCACTAAACGGCACTGGGGAGGTATTTTTATCAATCCCTACCGCTTTAAGACCTTGCCCCATAAACATCTTCGATAAGTCTTGGACCATCTTACTGCTAGAACTTACTTTCTCGACAAATTTGGTGGTTTTTTCTTTTAAGCCTAAAGACTCTTGTGTGGCCATTTTTTGGTACTTTGGAACCCCGACCCAAGGTGCTTTCACTTCATCTTGTGCAACCAAGCTCAAACAGTTTTCCATCAGCTCAATTCCGCCCATGCCGTCTATCGCAGCATGATGCATTTTCATATACAAAGCGAATTGATTGTTTTCTACACCCTCAATCAAATGGAATTCCCACAAAGGCCGCTCGCGATCTAGCAGTCGGCTATGCAGACGCGATGCTAACTCAAGTAAATCCTCCATTTTGCCGGGTTTTGGCAACGCCGAGTGGCGCACATGATAGTGAATATCAAAATTTTCATCAATTTCCCAACTCGGTAATGCGGCGCTGCGCACTGAGCTTAGCTTCTGATTAAACGGTGCACCTGGTGGCTGGCTCTCAAGCTTCGTTAATAAATCTTTGGGGAAATTGCCTTTGTAGTTTTTTGGAATTTCAAAGATAGCCAAGCTGGCCACATTGACCGGCGTGCTTTGCTTTTCCAAAGACAAAAACGCCAGATCCAACGCGTTTAATTTGTTTGACATGATATTTCGCTCAATACACTAAAGTTGGGATGCCTTAGTGTATGCATAGCAAGACGGCTTTTTCAATTTTATTCGCTAAATTAGATTCTGGCGAGTTGGAGTAAACATATTCAACATGTACCGAACATTTTGCTGCGTTGACCCTTATCGAGATATTTAATCCGCAGCAAACCTAAATCTGCAATGCAACGCCACTGCAGCAATATGTCTTAATCAGCATACTGTTGTTTAATTAAATCAGCGGCTCGCTCAGCAATCATTATGGTCGGCGCGTTGGTATTGCCACCAACCAAACTTGGCATTACCGAAGCATCGATAACCCTCAGGCGCTCTACACCTTTGACTCTCAATTGTGAATCAACCACTGTCGTGGCATCTTCAATCTTGCCCATTTTGCATGTGCCGATGGGATGATAAATAGTTTCCGAACGCTGCTTAATAAACTCCAGTATTTGTTCGTCACTTTGTACTTCAGGGCCAGGGCCAATCTCTCGAGATTGATATTGTTCAAATCCCTTTGCGCTTAAAATTTTGCGTGCTTTTCTGAGGCCAGCAATCATCACTTTGCGGTCGTCTTCGTGCTCAAGATATTTAGGATCAATTTGCGCTGGAACCTTAGGATCAGGCGATTTTAATGTGATGCTGCCTCGGCTTTTTGGATACAAACAGCATACGTGCAGGCCATAGCCATACCCAAAGGCAGTTTTGCGTCCATGATCGAGTAAAATAGCCGGTAAAAAATGATATTGGATGTCGGGGATGTCTTTCGCATACTGAGTTTTTACAAACCCTCCCGCCTCTGCAATATTAGAGGACAGTATTCCCTTGCGCTTAAACAAATACTGATAAGCTGCCTTTACGTATCTTGGTAAAGCACTAAACGCGACCGCATATCCTTCTCTGGCTTTGCAGCGATGCTGAACCAATACATCGAGATGGTCTTGTAAATTTTGCCCGACACCGGGAAGGTCAACCTTGCACTCAATGCCATGCTCGCTCAAATGTTGTTTTGGGCCAATACCCGACAACATCAACACTTGAGGGCTATTGATTGCGCCGCTTGATAAAATGACTTCTTTGTTTGCACTTAGGGTCTGAGATTGCCCGCCTATAGATACATTTACACCTGTTGCCACCCTGCCTTCTATTATCACTTTTTCAACTAAGGCTTGAGTAATAACGGTCAAGTTAGGTCTCAATAAAGCATCTGTTAAATAGGCTTTGGCAGAGGAGCATCTTTGCCCATCACGCTGGGTTACCTGGTAAAATCCTAGGCCTTCTCTTTGAACACTGTTGAAGTCATCAACGGTTTTTTCGCCTACCTCTGCGGCTGCTTCAACAAAGGTTTGTGAAAGCACATCTTTATGGCGCAAATCGCTAACACTCAGTGGGCCACTTGCACCATGGTCTGCGCTAGCACCCCGCTGTTGATTTTCTGACTTTAAGAAATAAGGTAGCACTGAATCCCAGCCCCAACCGTCTGCACCTTGTGATTGCCAGTTTTCGTAATCTTCCTTAACGCCTCTAATATAAATCATCGCATTGACAGAGCTAGACCCTCCTAAAGTCTTACCTCTCGGCCAATGCAGCTCTCTGTTGTTCAAATGGGTTTGCGGAGCAGTAGCATATCCCCAACCAATCCCCTTCACTCTAGACAACAGGGACAAACCAAAAGGAATATGTATCAGTGGATTTTTATCTTTTGTACCAGCTTCGATTAAGCAGACAGAATGCTGTAGATTTTCAGATAACCTAGCCGCCAAGGTAGCACCCGCGGAGCCGCCGCCGACGATGATAAAATCAAACTGGTTTTGAGATAATGTTTGCATGAATAGTGTTCACTGCCTAATTTTAATACTGCCACCGTAATGCACATCACTGCCAGTGCTTGCTAATGACTTGGTAAGGATGAATTAACAGCGAATATAAGCGCCCTCAACTCATCAGATGTCTTACCAGTGACAATATCAAAAAAGTCAGCAAATTGTTACTTTTCTGTTCAGAAAACTTATCAAACTATGTGAATTTTATCTCAGAATGCTTTACACCCTTGACTAAAAATACCGGAGCTTCACAATGCTAGCAGTGCTGTAACCTTAGAATGTTTGCTATGAAGCCAGAATGGCGTTTAAAACTGCGATTATTTGCTGCCAAATTAATGATTAAATTCGGCAAGCTAAAGCATGCTGAGTACTCTAGTGCCGAACTAAAAGAAATCATCGACAAATATCTTCCGATAGGGTTTAAAATAGATGTGCCGGTAGGTAAGGGCGACCTCACCTTACTAGAGGCGCAAATCAGCATGCCTAAAAACTGCAATGTCATTAACATCGAGATACTTGGCAGCATCATTATCGGACCGGTGGGCTCACCAATATACCGAGCACATTTAATTGTAAAACTTGAAGCTCACCCTATTTATGAGCCTGCAACTAATACAGTGTCAGTAGACAAAGTGTTAGTTGCAGACATGCAACTGGTAAACGATGAATATGCCATTATTGAAGACAGTCGTGATCTGCTTTCGCTATTATTTCCAAGACCTTTACAAAACTTGCTAAGTGGCACAGTGAAATCTGCGTTTGGCTTGATGACTGGCGGCGTATCAGATGTCGCTTCCAATTACTTAAAGCTCTATTTATCTGGCAGCAAACAGCGAGTGTTTGACTACCACAGGCCACAAATAGAAACCTTGGTGAATGATTTTGCCAAAACCGATGCACTGCGCTATGAGTTAGATCCGGCAAACTTTGAAGAGCAACTTTTTTGCTTATACGGAAAGGAAGTCGCCGTTGAAGATGGGCTGTTACGGTTTAAGTTTTAATTAAACTCAGTGGCTTAAATTCGAATTCGTCAGTTACCCGGTTTGCATCGACTCAACGCGCTATTTCGCGTCAAAAGATTCTTTCCAACGCTGTTGGGACACATGCTGCTTAACGAGCTCTAAACACTCATTCACAATCAATAGTACTTCTTGATCGAGCACATGATCTTCGCTAGAGAAACGCCCTAAGCCATGCTCAACAAAGTCATCAATTTTCTCTGGTGTGATATCTTTTAGTAAATTGATAATCGACTGTGTCACGATATCGGTAATCGATTGCTCTAGCGTATTTTCAATCGTGCGGCCTAGCACTGGCACGAGTTTTAGAGACGAAACCTGTGAGTTGCTGCGCACCGCTTTACCCACACTTTTCTTGACGTGGTTACGCACAGATTCAGCATCTTGATTATGCTCGATGGATTCGCCAACATGCACCATTACCGATGACAGCCATTGCGTTAAAATCGGCAGGCGTGTGGCGATAACCTGTTGACCAATATCTTCGATTAAGGGTGAGCCAGCCGCAATATCTTTTTGTGCATCAGACAGGACTTTTACGACAATACGATCACTTAGCTCCTCTACAAATACATCGTAATAAAAGATAACAAAGCGATATACTGCAGTGTTGCGTAAGTCGATAATTTCATATTTTTGTAAACGGTATAAAATTGAAAATATGCGTAAAAAGCGGAATATTCTCGCGCCGCCCAGCGGAATACAGCCCACCAAATCATACCAATGAATAAACGGAAAGAAATACCAGCGCATATAGGTTTTGCGAACAACCGCCGCCACCCAACGCACGCAAAACTCTGCTAAAAAAACCGCAATAAACGCCAAATCATAGAGGATAAAATTATCATGAATGGGTGCATAAGCCGTCACAATATCTGGCGACATTGAGGCTAAAATGGCTTTAAAACCTTGAGTAGCAAACAAACCGTCAAATAACAGCCAAATCAAGTTAACAAATAGCAAACTCAGCATCACAAGGTCGAGAATTAGCCAAGGCCCCTCGTGGCTAGATTTAAGCTTGGAATAACTGAAGTTAACCATCTTAAGCAAATTTCTTTTCGTGGTTCTGCAGGGTTTTTTCTGCACGCTGCAGGGCAGTCATGATCATCGCTGCAATTGATGGCGATTGGTTTTTAACCGTCAATGTATTTGAATGAGCTGCGCATAGCACTTGCGCATCTTGCCACTGCTCAGCAATTTCGGCGACCCAGAGCCTGAAGTCATCCGCAGCACCTTGGCGGCGCTCTAAGGTTTTCGAAAGCGTCATATGAAACGCTACTTCAGGACGTTTCAAAGCACCCAACACACCCGGCAGTTTTAGAAACATCAGGGTATCATCAACATGTATCGTTTTTGACGCCAGATGGTAAGCGAGTACCGACGAAAAATGCAAATGCTCATTCTTAGAAATAAAATCAACGCCGCGCGGCACTGAAAACTCAAAATCTTCAGCAAACAAACTCGCAAACTCAGCAGAATTGCTCAGTTCAGCTTGCCACGGCAGGTTTGGAAACTTATCCATATGACGCTGCGTGCCATACAACTTCGCGTGCGGATAGTCTGCATGCGTCCTTTCGACATGTATGGTATGAAACGGGTGCAGATTAATGATCGCCTCAATATCAAGGCCATTGTTGGTTAGTTCATCTACCCGCTGCTTAACGTCACCTTGCAAAGTGTAAGCATCTAATAACACAAACTTGCCGTTATGGCGTTTCACTAAAGACGCTTGTGTACCGATATTTAATACACCAAAGACTCTAAACTCGCCGCGGATATTCCAAAAATCATCGGCAATTTTAATTATTTTATCAGTCATCACGTCTCGCTATGTTCGCAAACATTATGCGCATGCTTGTTAGTAAAAAAGGTCTCAACTATTTACGACCTTCAGTCCATGGTGTTTTCCTAACAATAGCGCTTCTCGTTCTTTTAAGCGCTTTAGATAACTGCGCAAAGTTTTACTGATCATCGTGTTGCGTTTAATCAAATCTAGTTGCGGCCAAGATGAGCGCTCTCCGTGCTTGAATAATTCTTCCAAACTTTTCTTGCTCGGGTTAGACACGATATGAAGCAGATTAGCCAGAGTAGGATCAGGCAAAATATTAATATCCCCTACATATTGCTGCTCAATAACAGAGCGGACCTTATGGATCCCTAGTTTTGTCGCTCTATGGCTAATTGCGCTCTCAAGCACATCAAAGGCGTAGATACTGTTAATTTTCACAATTTTAGCAACATGGCGTAAGCTCAGACCTACCAAACCTGTGGCGTCGCGTTTGTCACGGGTCCGAAACAAGGTAGATATAGGGTTAGTTTGGCTCACGATGCTGTGGTTCACACCATATAGGCGAGCCAGGCGTTTAAACGGTAAATCAGCCATGATAGAGCCATCTGCAAATCGGCGGTTGGGAATATAAGGAACAATTTCACCCTGCTGATTCTTAGCTTTTAACTGCACCGCTGAAAAGACAATCGGAATTGCGCAAGAGGCCCTAACGGCCTGCGAAATGATGGCATTCGGTGAAGTCTTGGCGTTTAACAGACGCGAAAATTGATGCAGATCCGCGGCCGAAACGGTGATCGTTACATGCCGCCCCGTCTTTTTATAGGCCTCTTCAAAAGTCATTAAATCAAATAATTCGATGAGTGCGTTTTCAAGGTTGGTGCTGTCAAACAGACCATTCTTGTTAAAGCCATTCCAAATACGCCAAGTCTTAAATTGGTCGTAAATTGCGTCGGGCGTCAGCATGGTTTTTAGTTCTTCGTTGGTTCTTGTGCCAACCAAACCCGCAATGATGGAGCCTGCGCTTGCACCAGAAATCACCTCAGGGAGCAAGTCATGCTCTACTAGCGATTTGATTACGCCACCATGAAAGAAGCCCAGACCAGCGCCGCCGCTTAGCATCAAACAGCTGCGTCCAAATGCATGTGCAGTTTCATCAAAAAAGGAGAGTTTTTCGAAAAAATCGATTTCATTTTCGTCGGCCTGATAGATGAAATCTAAGGATTCGCAGACCTCGGTAATAAATTCTTCGATTAAATGCTTTGTGCCAATTTTGGCATGACCATTGAGCGACGATGTTGCAATATTGCCAAGATTACCGTGGAGGCCCTCATGTAAAATATACATCAAACCGGGGGCATCGTTTCTCGATTTAGCTTCTTTTATCCGCTGCACGCGCTTGCGGATGGCACGGTAGTCGTAATCTTTGCATGCATCTTTCGCTTTCCACTGTGACGCACCCGAGAGCTCATCATGAGCTTGGGCGGCTTCCTTATATTCGGCATAAGAATCAGCAGTATTCATGACATTCTCTAATTCAGAAAGTCTTTTATTGGCCATATTTTTCTTCTCTTTCTTCGGTAATACTCAAATTTAAGCGTAAATAATTAGAATACTCCACCTAAATTAAATAATATCGGTGGTTTATGTTGACCATCCTGATTCCGATGGTAGCCTGATAGCTCATGACTGGGCACTCACAATGTATTTATAACCGGCGCATCCCTAATTTATGGATTTAGTTTTTAATTTTGCAACGCTAAGCTTATTGTCTATCCCACTGATCAGCGCGATTGTGGGCTGGTGCACAAATTACTTTGCATTAAAGATGATGTTTTATCCTATTGAGTTTGTTGGCATCAGACCTATTTTTGGCTGGCAGGGGCTGATCCCCGCTAAACGTCAAGAAATGGCTGAAATTGCTGTCGAACTGGTCTTAGGCAAACTTCTTAGCATCGAAGAGCTTGCTGCACGAATTGATCCTAAATTACTCACCGTGGCGATTGAGCGGCGGCTAAAACAAGTATTAAAAAGAATCGTCAACGAAGTAATGCGCGAATGCGCCCCGCAGCTTTGGGCTTCGCTGCCAGTACAGGGCAAAAACCTTGTGTATGCGCGAATAGAAGCCGATATTCCAAATGTTGTTAACAAAGTAGTTAATGACTTCCAGCACAATGTCACTGAAATTGTCGATATCAAAGAGCTAGTCGTTAACAAACTGGTGGAAACCCCCGAGCTAATCAATGAAATTTTTCTTAAATCGGGTGAAAAAGAATACCCCTTTATTGAGCGCTCTGGGTTTTGGTTTGGCTTGTTGTTTGGCTTGCCGACCATGGTCGTGTGGATATATATGCCGCAGTGGTGGGTATTGCCCTTAGGCGGCCTATTAGTGGGTTATTTAACAAACTGGATCGCCCTAAAAATTATATTTGAACCGAAGCAACCGATAAAAGTTTTAGGCTTTACTATTCAGGGCATGTTTCTGAAGCGTCAACACGATGTATCGCGCGTTTATGCTGACATTATTGAAGCGAAGCTTATGACATCGGCAAATATCACTGAATTCGCTTTGCATGGCTCTGGGTCCGACCAATTGTTAGAACTCATGGAATTGCATGTTAACGACGCCATTGAGCGCTACATCGCCTTTGCACAGCCATACTTTGCGGTAGGCGTTGGCTCTGAGTCCTTCTACAAAATGAAAGAGCTCGCAAGCAAGCGCATCTTTGAAGATTCCGACAAATACCTGCCTTATGCATTCGAGTATTCAGACAAGGCTTTAGGCATAGGCGATGACCTGTGTGAGCGCATGAGAGCGTTAACGCCTGAGGAATTTGAAGGCGTATTGCGCCCCGCTTATGAGGCCGATGAATGGAAATTAATTGTCACCGGCGCCTTGCTTGGAATGGGAGCGGGATTCTTGCAGTTGTACTTGGTGTTTATGTAAAAGGCATCCATTGGACGCGCTGCTCTGATAAAACCTCCTGAGGAGTTTTGTGCCTCAATACGAAGTCACAGCGAGCTTACATCCTAATAAATATAGTCAACGACTCAGCCCATAGTCTTTGCTCACATCAATAACCCGCAGACCAAGCTCGAGAGCTTTCATGGTGTCAACCGAATCAAATTGTATTCTACACTCTGCTTTTATCATTTCACGCCACACATAGCGCATACCGTCAGGACGTCTGCCGGTCCAAAATTGTTCGCTTTTGTCGATGTAGGCAAGCACAGGAGCATCGTGGCCATCGGCATACATTTGACGCACTAAATCAAAGTCTGGACCAAACGAGCTAAGTACCGCTGAGCCGCTTACCTCAATCGATTTCAATAACTCGTCAAAAGCGAGTTCGTGCTCGCCCTGTCTATATGCAATCCACGCTCGAGCTATACCGACCGCATGGGTTTCACTGCTAAAGCTATCGAGCACCAAGCCGGCTATGTGTTGCTCTGCGGTCAGATCATCGGCATGCTCAAAAATGCGCTCAATCTTAGCGTTAACCACATCGATAGGTTCAAATTGCGCGCTATATCTCAGATGTCTACTTAAATCACCGATAACCTGATAGGGATTATCGCTATTTGCCAAGCTTCGTTGATAATCATTTAAAGTATCAATAAGTAATCGTTGATTCTTTGATTCAAAGTGAGCAAAACGCTGTTCTATGTATTGATGATACGCAGGATCTTTACATCCAAGCGCATAATCAGCGCGCGAGCTTGAATGAAATATTATGCTTACACACAGCATGATTACCGCTAGAGCCTTTATCATATAAAACACTTTAAAACTGAACGATAATCTTTTTACTAAAAACACTAACAGATTGATCGTTAAACACGTGTTTTTACGTTTACTCGGTCAAAATACATGTGTGGCATTGAGCTTATAATCTTGGAAACTAAAGTGCGCTAAACCTTAGCAAACGAGCTAATGGCAGCTAGCTACTGACAATAATCAGCGGCTTTGGCGTGTTAGGCATTTTCATTCGTAAACCGTCTTAAGCAAACACCGCCTAATGCGAGGATCACTAGCCACAAAGATGCACCACCTGAGTAACCATCTTTATGCTCAACTGTTGCGATTTTTTCTTCTTTTACTCTGGTTTCGAAACGCGCTAATTCTGACTCTAAATTTACAACCATATCATCTACAGCAAGCGAAAAACCGAGCGCGGTTTGTTCATCAGTCACTTTATCAACGCTAATTGCAGTGCTGCGGTCTTTTGTTTTACTCAAGCCTGGCGCTCTGAATAGTAAGCTTCGGCTTTTAACATCAAACACAGCGGTGTCGACAAAAGTCTGCACGTTTGTATCTGTTGCAGGAACAACCTACATCCCAACAATTGTCCAATACAGTAATGCCGCATTGTTATCGTTGTTACGCGCTAATTGGTCGTACGATACCAAGGCCATCACATCAACGTTATACAAACGCGCTACCTGATCAAGGGTACTAAATCCCTCTCCGTTTTTTAAATAAGTGCTTGGAATGACGTCTATCCGATTAATATATTCGTATTTTGCGAATTGCGTTTTAACTTTTTCCAATAATGCAATTTGTTCCGCCTGAGTAGGACCTGCACGCAAGTATCCTTCTGAAGGTATAAAGGCAATACCTACATTAAGTGGCAGTTGTAATACTGGTATTTGAGGCGTTTTCGCCTGTCTATCTTCACCTTTTGGGTATAAAAAATCGACCAAACTGCTTGAAGCCGTAACCCTTTGCTGGCCGTCACTCACAAGTGCACTGCATCCCGACAACAATGCGGTGACAACAGCAGTCATAATTAAAATGGTATATAGCTTACGCATTGTATTTCCTTTCGTTAAGTTAAATTACTTGGCTCGAAAAAAAACTAAAAGCCATTCCGGAGATCTTATTTCAAGACTGATTGGGCAAAGTCAGCTATTCATTTCGCGCCTTTTCCATGCTCTAATAAATTGAAAATAGCCACCAGAGAGACCGTTAACTTATGCTTTGGCGCCATAGTGATCAGCGGTTTTTTCGCTTGATGCGATTCGCGCATTTTCACCGACTGACTGATATATTCACCTAACACCGGATAGCCTTCGTCGATTAACTCATCAATTATTTGCTTAGGCAGATTCGCATTACCCATGAACTGATTAGCGATAATCCCTTCTATTTCCAATTTAGGATTATGGTCCTCTTTAATTTCGGCAATTTTTTGTTGAAGACTATATAGGCCTTGTCTGGCAAAGTCGTCACAATCTATGGGAATGAGACAGCGGTCTGCCGCAATCAACGCCGACAAGCTATAAAAATTCAGCGCAGGCGCAGTATCAATATAAATGTGATCAAATTCGTCACTTAACGATTCGAGTGCTTCACGCAGTTTGTATATTTTATGGCGGCTATGTAATTCACTCTCTAACTCAGTTAATGCAGGTGAGCCTGGAATAATAAACAAATTCTCTACTTGCGTGGGCTGACAATATTCTATTGCCGGTCGACGGCGCAAATGAAAGGTAATAGTCTGCTCAAAAAGGTCTGCGATGGTACTATCTTTCGCCACGCTTAGGGCGTCCAAATAGGCGGTGCTGTTGCATTGCGTGTCTAAGTCTAACACTAGCGTTCGAAAGCCTTTACTGGCTGAGATAGCCGCCAAGTTGACAGTTAGACTAGATTTGCCTACGCCTCCTTTCTTATTGAACAGTACTCTTATCACGCTTCTACTCTCCGCTACGCTTTATTTTCAATTGCTTGTAATATCGAATGATACTACTCTGGAGGCAAAGGTGTAGACAATATTTTATTAGGGATATATTCGTGAGCAAAAAGATTTCATTTCTAGACAGGATGTTCTGGATAACTGAGTCTCAAGCGAACCCTAAACATGTAGCCGCATTACAAGTACTCGAAATCCCGCAAGACGCGCCCGGCGATTATGTCGAAAAGCTATTTTTAGAACTACAAAGTTTTAGTCACGCCGTTTCTCCCTTCGATTGCAAAGTAAGTTCCTTCTTAAGGTATCCAATTAAATTAACGCCCATCAAGCAAATAGATATGCATTACCATGTTCAAATGCACGAGCTCGATGATATTAAAGACAAATCCGCCTTGCACTCATTTGTGGCCAAGCTTCATGAAACCTGGCTAGACCGAGACAAGCCGCTTTGGCAATACCACGTGATCAAAGATAAAACCAATCAAGGGTTTGCCGTTTATATAAAAGTACATCATATGTGCGGGGATGGCGCGTCGCTGGTGCGCATGTTTCTTAAAGGATACTCTGAACAAGCCAATGGGCACGATTTCGTCCCGGTCTGGGCTTCGGCTAACCCGCCTCGCGAGCGAAGTAAACAAAGTATATTTAAGCAAATATTACTGGGCGTATGGGGCTTCGTAATTACTATAAAAGATCTTGTATGGATTTTATTTCGATTGCTACTCAAGCTGTTCAGAATTAATCAAGACTACATGCCGGTGCCGTTTTCAGGCACAAAAACGATGCTTACCGGCCAGGTCAAAAAAGGCCGAGTGGTCGCAACCTTAGATATCGACTTTGTAAGAGTACAAACACTCAGTAAGCGCTTACGAGCATCAGCCAATGAAATATTGCTCTGTGCTTTTGATATTGGCACTCATCGTTTTTTGAAAGACTATGGTCACAGTTTTAAAAAAGCGCTTTACACCAATATGCCAATCAATCTGCGCAAGCCGGGGGAAATCACTGCCGGCAATAAGATAGCGATTGTACCGGTGCAACTCGCCTTTGGTGAGAAAGACCCTTATCTCAGATTACGACAAATTATTGAAAATCATCGCGTCGTAAAAAAAGCGGCAAAAGCCTCTCATCCATCAGCTTTCAGCTATTACACATTGCTCATACAGTCGTTTTCAACCCTGTTTGAAGTCTTGCACATTTCAGATTGGGTCAGACCAATCGGCAATATTTTAGTATCTAACATGCCCGGTCCGCCGAGTACTTTATTCTTTAAAGATGCAAAGCTACTTTCCAGCTATCCAATTTCAACCATGACGCCAGGCGGAGGGATAAATATCACCATATTTACTTACAACAACACCGCGAATATCGGCATCGTGTGTTGTGACAGCAATATCACCCGCTTAGAGCCTCTTGCTGTTTACTTTCAAGAAGCATTCGATATGTTAGAACAATCTGTGGACGATACGTCGCTGAGTGTTGATGATATCGGTGAGAAGGTGTTGGAGGAAGATAATTGTGCACTGTAAAGTAGATACACTTTTCCTTGTAGCGCCGATAATTATTACTCGCTAATTAAGTCTTACTGCTGCGCACCGCGATAGGAGTACGGTTATTCCACCGCTTAAAAGCCCGGCGAAAATTGGCTGCATCGCTGAAGCCTAGCAGCGCGGCTATTTCATTGATACTTAATTGAGTGCCGGTTAAATATTCGTGAGCAAGACTATTTCTGAGTTGGTCGAGCAGTGCTTGAAACTTATGACCCTCTGCTGCTAATCGTCGCTGTAAAGTGCTTTCACTCATATGCAACTGCTTGGCAACCTGCCCACTGTTTGGGAACTCGGTACCCGACTGCAAGAGCACTTCTTGCACTCTTTCACTTACCATTCCTGTGCGCGTGCCGCGAGACAGCAAGCGATCGCACTGTCTTCTGAAAATATCTCTTGCTACTAGGTTGGCCGTTGCAATACCAAGGTCTAAGCCTGCTTCATCAAAACTCAGTACACTGCGCGCCCCGTTAAATTTTACTTTTGCACCAAACAGCTGTTGATAAGGGGTTTTATCGTATGGTGCATCATAATCAAACTCGACATGCACCGAGGTTCTGCCTTTTGGGATCAAGGTTCTGCCACTTCGCATGATGGCCGCATACAGCAGCTCAATGTAAAACCGTTCTAAACTACTGGGTAAATGCGGCGCTTTGATAAGCACCTCAACACGCCCTGCTCGTGACAGCATCTTTACATCCACACTGGGCATCAAGGCTTTGTTATAGCGCACCATTAGCTTAAGCGCGTCGCCAATAGTGGTGCTGGTAATAATCGCATAGCCAAAAATACCTTGAGATGAAATATCCATGCTCGCACCAAGCTGCAAACCAAGCTGGGGATCGTGACTCATTTTAATGGCATTGGTAGAAATAGTATCAAGCTGTTGAGCTGTCAAACTGAGTTCTTTTGTCAGATCATCTTGTTGAATGCCTGAGTTATTAAACAATGGGGTAACGTCGGCTTGCCTTGCTTTGAGCACGTTAGTTAAGGTTTTTATATAATATGAATGCATACCCGCTCTGGAAAAAGATACTTGTGCAGTAGAATTATGATGGTATTTGACACCCTTATTGATGGCATTTAACCCCTTATTTAAGCTTAGGTCAATTATAATCGTTGCTCAGTTCGACCACGCTAACTTTTACAAAAAGGTAAACCGCATGCCAGCATATAAAGCACCTTTAAGAGACATCAAATTTTTAATGAGAGACGTACTGGATTATTTTCCTCATTATGAATCTTTGTCGAATGGTGCGGATGCCACACCTGAAATGATCGACGCGATCTTAGAAGGGATTGCCAGCCTAGGTGAACAAGTTCTGGCACCAATCAATTTATCGGGAGACAAAGAAGGCTGTCACTTTGACGATGGCGTGGTGACAACGCCAGCAGGATTCAAAGAAGCGTATCAAGAGTATGTTGCTGGAGGATGGCAGGGCTTGTCGTTTCCTGAAGAGTTTGGCGGTCAGAATCTCCCCACCTCTATCAATGTTATAAAGGCAGAAGTCATCGGCAGTGCCAACTGGTCATTTGCTATGTATCCAGGGCTGAGCATGGGTTGCATCAACACTATATTAGAATACGGCTCTGCACTTCAAAAGAAGCAATTTATGGCGCCACTGGTGAGTGGCGAATGGAGCGGCACGATGTGCCTTACCGAGCCTCAGTGCGGCACCGATCTGGCCCAAATAAAAACCAAAGCTGAGCTGAATGAGAGCGACGATAGCTACCGATTGACAGGCACCAAAATATTCATCTCTGCTGGCGAACATGACTTAGCCGAAAACATTATCCATATTGTGTTGGCACGCATTCCTGGCGCACCAAAGGGTATCAAAGGTATCTCATTGTTCATCGTCCCTAAAGTCAATATCGACGGTGATGGAAGGATGGGCGAAAGGAATGCCGTGCACTGTGGTTCAATTGAACACAAGATGGGAATTCGCGCCTCGGCGACATCGGTTTTAAATTTTGATGGCGCAACCGGCTACTTAATAGGCCAAGAAAATAGAGGCTTAGAAGCAATGTTCACCTTTATGAATACCGCCAGAATTGGCACCGCCTTGCAAGGTGTCTGCCATGCAGAAGCTTCATTCCAAGGCGCGCTTGCTTATGCCAAAGATCGTCAGTCAATGCGCGCACTCTCTGGTAAAAAGCAGCCTAACTGTGCTGCTGACGCGATAATTTGGCACCCAGATGTGCGACGCATGCTGTTAACGCAGCGCGCCATAGCAGAGGGGGGCAGAGCGATGATTTTTCATGCCGCCAAAATCGCCGACAAAATGTTCAACGCCACTGTTGAAGGTGATACACAAAAACAGCAAGCCTATGATGATGAGCTTGGATTTTATACTCCAATTTTGAAAGGTTTTATCACTGAGTTAGGCTTAGAGTCTGCCAACTTAGGGATCCAGATTTTTGGTGGTCATGGCTATATTCATGAACATGGCATGGAACAAATCGCACGGGACGCCAGAATAGCCACGCTCTATGAGGGCACCACCGGTATTCAAAGCTTAGATTTATTGGGGCGCAAAGTGCTGCTGACAAACAAAGGCAAGTCGGTTCGCGATTTTAGCAAAGTCATGCTGTCATTCGCCAAACCCCATTTATTGTCTCGTGGCCCTATAGGTAGCATGGCTCGTAGCTTAAGTAAGCGCGCCGCTGAATGGAATATTATGACCTTGCGGATCATGCTCGGCGCATCAAAAAACCGAGAGCTAGTGGGCTCTGCGTCAGTGGATTACCTGATGTATTCTGGGTACGTAATGATGGCTTATTTTTGGGCGCTGCAGGCAGAAAAGTCAGCGGCACTGCTCGAAAGTGGTGAAGGCGAGGAATCAACAGAATTTTATACATCAAAAATACAAACCGCAGAATTTTACTTTGACCGTTTGCTGCCCCGAGCGACAGCGCACAAACGCGCAGCAGTATCGTCGACC
This sequence comes from Glaciecola sp. SC05, assembly GCF_041380235.1. NCBI lineage: Bacteria > Pseudomonadati > Pseudomonadota > Gammaproteobacteria > Alteromonadales > Alteromonadaceae > Glaciecola > Glaciecola sp. SC05. The sequence goes on along the minus strand of NZ_JBGIYY010000008.1, from coordinate 136,573 downwards.
AAGTCACTGATGCAGATGGATAATGAACACTTTAATTTTCTGTAAGCTAAAATTCAAAGCCCATTAAATATTTAAGGGTATTATTGATTAAAGAGTTTAATATGGCTTTTTGCATTCTTTAGCTTGGAATTGTCATTTGGGAAGCGGATGCACACATCCGTTCTATGCGGAAGATGATACCTTAGCACTTAGCCTTTCGAAAGCTATTAAATTGCTGGAATAACCGCAAAGCCCACGCAAGCCGATATAGATATTTTCTAAATGTCAGCTGTCATTTTTACTATCAATGAAGTTTTTATCTCTGAGATTGAGAGACAAGTAAACGTTAATCGCAGCCCTTGAGCAACTCTTAGATACCTGTAATTGCAAAATCTAGAGCATTTATTACAAGGTCTCTTTGCATTTCAATTGTACCAACAGAATCTTTCAATAAATGAGCGGGAATTGACGTCAACTGCGGAGTTAGTAACAAGTATTGCTGGTCGTCAAATGCAATAAATGGTGTCAGTCGCTTAATATTTTTATCAGAAAAAGTGTCGAATTTACCCATTGGAATAACTAAGCGCGTAGCTAAATCACTTATTATTTGGTGTTGAATGTCTACTAAATATGGAAAATCGGTTTTTGTATTTTTGTTATTATTTTTATATACATCAAATTGCGGCATTAAAACGTCCTATACTCGTCGCCAAAACATCCGTTTTCTGAAACATATTGATTATACTTTTCTATCGCGAGTTTATTCTCTTGTTTCCATTTAGCAGCTTCAATTTCTTTTAATTTATCATTAAGAGCCTGCTCCAATGTTGCTGACAAATTAATATTTAGGCTTTTGGAACGTCTCAATAAATCGCTATTTACGCTCAGATTAGTTGGTTTTTTTTGCGCGTTAACATCGTATAGTGAATTCATGTGATTGCTCTGAAAGTAACCTTTTGTTAATTATGCGCATAACAATGCGCATTGTAAAGTATCGGTTAAAAAGAACTAATAGGTATTTAGCTTTAAACGCGTTTGAATTAGTGCCAGTTGCACAGCGCGGATAATAGCTAAAAGCACCCTATTGCCATGGGACCTCAGCAAGGCCAGAAAGTATTTACACTCCAAACGATACAGGCTAGCAATGAAGGCGAGTTTGATCAGATATCCAATACAAGTGGGTTTTCTTTGCATGCAGGCATTTCGTGTCGAGGTATTTTGCCAATGCCGACGAACCAGAGAAACAAGAAAGGCTATGCCGCTTTACTCAGAATAGATGGAACTAGTGATTATTGCGCAGGATCGTGTTCTTCTATTGATAGTGACTAAGGACCATTTGGCAATTTACCTTATAGCTGCAAAGGCTCTCTGTAAGGTCATCCCGTTCACTAAATTTGCAAATATTTGTTTAAAAGGGTTTTATGATCCAAATCAGTTGTGAATTCCAAGTATAAAATGGTAAGCAGAGGTAAAGTTGAATAATGAAGTGATATATCGATTTAGTACACGATTTTTAAAAACTCAATTATTTCTAACTTTTTTTGTTGGCGTTTTTATTATTTGGTTGCTTATCGATAGGTGGGGAAGTTTAAGTTTATCAAAAGTTATATTGTTCGTTTCTGGCACTCTGTATGCGTTTTGGTGGCTTGTAGCAAAGATAAGAAAGTATCAAACGACCGATAGATTTTCATATATTCATATAGACAATAATAAAATAATTTTTAAGATTAAAGGCAATACCTTTAGATATGAGATACACGAGCTTTATAATATAGAGATGACACGATTCTATCCCTATTTGGGCCGCATCGCTTTGTTGTTCGAATTTAAAGGGAAAGAAAGCCATATGGTTTGGCTAAAAGAATATGATATAGATTATCAGCAGGCCGAAGAACTTGTCGAAAGATTAACCTCAAGAAAAAGTTAGAAATTACTTTTAAAATTTTAGGAACCAAGGCGTCACTAAAGTGATGTTTTTTGGAGCAAATATAGGCCCCCTTTGGGCGCTCAAGAGACATAGCCGAACATCATCTGCAAGGCCAAGTTACCGGCAAGAGGAACCGTACGCTACTAAAATTTGTAGGGGAAAAATATACCAATCACAGCACAAAAAATACGATAAACTTTAAATAGCAACAGTCTCCTAACCTTTCAAAACGGGCTGCCACCCATTGATATTAGCTTGCTGGGTTGAATGGAACTCAACTCGCCATTCGAGCAATAATAAAAAGATCTGGACGAATGGATCGAAACCTACAACAATGAACTCAAGCATAAGGGCAAAATGCACTGAAGCAGAACGCCACTATAAAAAAATAAAAACAAGAGGTTGTTCATGATTAATCGCATCCACAGTGTTCCACTATTACTCTTAGTCGCAATTGCGGCTAGCTTGGCCATCGGCTTTTGGGCTCTCGGCGCAGGTTTTTTAGTTGCCGATATCAAAATGGGTGATGTAACGATAGCAAAGTCTTTCGCTGCGCTGGCAAAAGACGCCCTGTTTGTTCCTTTAGCACCTTTAATGTACGCCTTAATCATAATGAGTATTGCCAGTTCGGTCGCCATTTCTCGGGGTGGTATGGGGGCTAAATTTATTCGCGTGTTGGCATTTTTTATCAGCTTTTCATTGATGGGTATGATGCTTGCTATCGCTGCCTATTACACGTTTCAAGGTTTAAGCATCCTTCCTTCGCCGTCTTCGGTTGGCGGGGGCTCCGGCTCGATGCTGGAAATGCCGTTTGCATTAAAAATCTACGGCGTAATTACCTCTCCATTGATGATCTCAATCTACGCAGGTTTAATCTTTGGGGCCGCCCTAAAGCAAATAAATATGGGTGAAGCTGCAGATGCAATGTCAGATTTATTTATTAAAGGCTTCCGTAAATTTTTACAGTTTGCCATCCCATTAGCGGTTTTCGGCTCCATCACCTTGGCACTAAACAAGCCCGGCGGCGTGCAAACATTAGCTAATTTATTCCCCATATTACTGCCTTATATCAGTTCAATGTTAATCATTTGGATAGTAATGGTATTGGTCACTTCATCTATTCAAGGCAAAGGCGTGGGCTTTGTATTGCGCGCAGTACTGCCTCAAGCGTTGGTTGCATTTTCTACCTCCAGTTCAGTAGCTACTCTGCCAGCAACCAAAACCGCATGCGATCAATTAGGCGCCGACGGCGATGAATCCACTCCGTTTTTTACAATTGGTGCAACCATTAACATGGTCGGCACGGTAGTAGGTTTGTTATTACTTTCACTATATACAATGAAAGCCTATGGCATCGATATCAGTTTTACCGACATGTTAGTGGTTGGTCTGCAGTCATTAATTTTTGCCACTGCGGCTGCAGGGACTCCGTCAGCCTCAGTAGTATTGTTACAAGACATACTCGTGAGTCAGGGCGTTTCGGCAGAATACGCCACTTACGTAACAGGCCTTATTATTACCATTGATACGCTTATTCTCGATAGGCTGCGCACGGTAATGAATACACAGTCCGATTCAATGAGCACGGCGAACGGTTTAAAGCTTTATTACAAACAGCCAAAAGTACTCGGCGGCTAATAGAGGCTCTTGGCGTACCAGCCTGCTCATCAGCGCTAGTGCTTAGTTGGCAGGCGCTGATAAATTTGCGAGAGCTAAGCTTTGTGAATGAATCTGTTGTCGAGGAGGTATCAAATTAGTAATCCAAGATATTAGCGATTTATTTTAAATAAACCTTGAATGCACATATTGTTATAATATAACATCACTGCTATAACAGAGCATCAAGGAAGTAATATGCTTAATAGCGAAGACAAATCCTACATCTTAGAAGCAAAATCGTTAAACGTTAACATTAACCATTCAAGTATTTTAAAATCTCTGAGCTTCCACGTCGCCGAAGGCGAAATTTATGCTTTGCTTGGGGGCAACGGCGCGGGCAAATCAACCACCCTAAAAACCTTCCTCGGTTTTAACACCGCAACGAGTGGTGCAATATTTATTGACGGTCTCGAAGTTGCCTCATCCCTTACCCAAGTGAGAAGAAGAACCGCATACCTGCCGGAAAACGCTACGCTGTATCCGCATTTAAGCGCCAGAGAAAACGTGGAATACTTTTTGTCCCTTGCCGAGATTAGAAAGTCACACGCCGATATCGATCAAGCTTTCGAACGCGTCGCATTGCAAAGTGACGCGTGGGATCGACAGCTCCAAACCTTCTCTAAGGGCATGCGACAGAAGACCGCCATCGCGCTTGCATTGCTTCGCGAAGCACCGATCTTTTTGCTAGACGAACCTACCTCTGGTTTAGATCCTGTTGCCATCGATGAGTTTAATAAACTCGTTAAAGAGTTGGCGTCATCTGGCGCCACTATCTTAATGGTCACTCACGATGTGTATGGCGCGTGTCAGGTTGCCAATCGAATCGGCTTGCTCCGCAACGGTGAGTTGGTAGGCGAATTTGAAGCGGCCAAAAACGAACGAATTGACACCGAGCTTGTGCATGCGGCTTTTGCACAAAGACAAACCAGTGACTCGTGAGCGCCATGAATAAGCCAATTGAACAATCAAGCACATCGAATATATCGCCAGTATTGACGGTGTTGAAAGACGAATGGCGCTATTGGTTGCGCTCTAAGCTGGCAGTTTCGGTGTTGGTGATTGGCGTATTACTCACTCTATCGTCGGTGATTGTTACCGGTTTTAGTATGAGCGCCTTGGTGCATGAGCGTGAAGGTATGCAAAACACCTCTGAACAAACCTTCATGGAACAACCCGATAGGCACCCACATCGTATGGTTCATTACGGACACTACGCATTTAGAACGCCTTCGCCATTAAGCATGCTAGATCCGGGGGTGGATGCTTACACCGGCAACTCCATCTTTTTGGAAGGCCATCGACAAAATAGCGCGATGTTTGCAGAGCAAAAGCAAAGTACCGGTTTAACTAAGTTGGGCAGCTTATCTCCTGCGTTTATTGTTCAAGTGCTCGCTCCCTTAATGCTTATTTTGATTGGCTACAGCAGTATCACCCGCGAAAAAGAATCACAAACTCTTACCTTTTTACTCGCTCAGGGCACCTCTATCTATACCCTTTTGTGTGGAAAGGCCTTGGCGCTTATATCGGTTGTTCTACTGATAATTCTGCCACTTTTGATTACCGGCATATTTGCGTGGTTGATGGGCGAGAACATATTGCTTGTTGCTTACTTTTTGATGTCGTACGCGCTCTACTTAAGCATCTGGGCACTTATCGTGCTATTGCTTTCGACTTTGGCCGCTAAAAATAGTAACAGCTTTACGGCTCTGAGCTTTGCATGGATATTGCTTTGCATAGTAATGCCGCGCATCGCTAGCACTAGTGCGTCAATCGCAGTCCCCGCTGCTGGTAAACTCGAAACTGATTTTGCCGTAATTGCTGAATTGCGCAAGCTAGGCGATGGTCACAATGCTAACGACCCTGCATTTAATCAACTCAAGCAGTCTTTGCTCAAAAAATATAACGTAGATACCCTTGAGGAACTGCCTATCAACTTCCGAGGTGCGGTTGCACAAGCATCTGAAGGAGAGTTAAGTAAGGTACTCAATCGATTTGCTGAGCAGCGGATGCAAAAAGAGCTGGCCCAAACCCAAGTGGCCCGAACATTTGGCTGGTTTTCACCGCAAATTGCCATTCGTACTTTGTCGATGATCAATGCAGGAACCAGTATCGAGACACACCACCGCTTTTTGCGAGAAACCGAAAGGTTACGCTTAGACTTTGTACAATCATTGAATCAAACCCATATTGAAAAGCTTAGCTACATCGACGATCTGAATCGCAATAACGGTGAAGAGGCATCAGCAAAAGCTCGCGTCAGCGCTGAAAATTGGCAAATGATTCAGGGCTTCCAATTTAGTACTGAGTCTGCAAATGTGCGCTTACTCAGCAGTTTAAGCACACTTGCTCAACTCATATTTTGGGCGGGGCTTCTCGTTTACTTGCTTTATTTAGCCTCATCCAACCTGGCTAGGAGAGCTTCATTATGATCAAACATATCATAAGAGAATGGCGTTTTATGCTTACTCAACGCTACGTGCTTGTGCTGTTATGCTGTGCGTTTATGGTCTCTGGTTTTTCTGTTTTTACTGGGCTTTCTGAAGTAAACAATCAACGGCAAACCATTGAACGCCTGAAAATCGCTGATCAAACAGACCGTGCAGAGGCGCAAGCTAAGTATGACGACCCAGGATCACTGGCTTACTACAGCTACCATCTGACCTACTCATATCCTTCAAACCTTGCGTTTGCTGCATTGGGCGACCGAGATATATACCCGTGGAAACATCGCATCAAGATGTTAGCCCTAGAGGGACAAATTTATGAAAGCGACGCACAAAATGCAGAGCTCGCGCAGGCGGGTAAAATCGATTTTGCGTTTGTAATAAGCGCACTATCTCCTCTGTTCTTAATACTACTATTTCATGATTTGTTAGCCAGCGAACGCTCTAGTGGCAGGCATGATCTGCTTTTGACCACTGCGCGTTCATCTTTTGCACTATGGGGTGCGCGGATCATTGTACGATTGCTCGCTATTTTTATTTGTTTGTTAGTTCCTTTTTATATCGGTGCGGTGTTGAGCGACACTGGCCTGAGCGCGCTCATATCAGTATCACTTTGGTGTTTAATTTACTTCATTTTTTGGACAGGATTAAGCGTTTACTTTGGCAAAAAATCGAGCAGTGCACCAAGAATTGCATCGGGCTTGATTGCCGCTTGGGTACTGTTTGTCTTTATTATTCCTATTCTAGGTGACTTAGCTATCAAGCGAAGCGTCGAATCACCGAAAGGCGCGGAAATTTTGCTCACGCAGCGAGAAGCCGTTAACGACGCTTGGGACCTACCCGCAAAAACTACCATGGATGCCTTTGTTGTTACGCACCCTGAATATGCAGCTTACACCGAATTTGAAGGTGGTTTTGACTGGAAATGGTATTACGCATTTCAACAAGTAGGCGACCAAACTGCTGCGTCCCTTTCTATTGCATACCGTGACGCGTCTTATAGAAAATATGAGCTTGCCAGCTATGTGGCAGCATTGTCACCGCCAATGATGATTCAGCGAAAAATGACACGCCTCGCTCAGAGCGACGCCATCGCCGCATTTGAATACGAACAAGCAATAAGGGCATTTCATCAGTCGCTGAGAGAATTTTATTATCCATGGCTATTCATCAATAGCGATTTTGATAAAAAATTCCTAAACGAATTACCCCATTATGAACAACAACATTCAACTTCAAACAAGGTCAATTTCGATGCAAAATAACCGCGGATACAAAAAACGCTACTTGGCCGCCTTTGTTGCCAGTGCAATTACTCTTCCTATATTGACATCGACTGCTGTGCAGGCTCAAAGCGCAAGTTCTGCTAAAACAGATAGCGATGTTGAAAAAGTAATTGTAATAGGCGCTCGTCAGGCCTACCGAGGAAATTTCACTGATTTAGAAACTCCGCAATCTGAGCTTATTATCAGTAGCGAGCTGCTCGAAATTGCTGGCGCCTTAGACTTGTCCCAAGCACTCGATTTATCAAGCTCCATCGCGCGCCAAAACAATTTTGGGGGCTTATGGAATAGCTTTGCCGTGCGTGGCTTTGTGGGTGATGAAAACTTACCAAGTAACTACCTTGTGAATGGATTTAATGCCGGTAGAGGCTTTGGTGGCGCGCGAGATCTATCTGGCATCGAGTCGGTAGAAGTACTAAAAGGCCCGCGGGCTGCCTTGTTCGGTCGGGGTGAGCCTGGCGGCACAGTTAACCTTGTTACCAAACGCCCTACCTTTGACACCGAAGGACAAATTCGTGTGCTTGCAGGTAGTTTTGCAACTTACCGCATGGATGTTGATTACACCACGCCAATGTCAGATGCCGTAGCCCTTCGATTTGTTGGTTTTTATGAAGATGCAGAAAGCTTCAGAGACACCATCGAAACAACCCGCCAGGGTATGAGTCCTTCTATTGCATGGCAAATTAGCGACCAGAGTCAATTAGTATACGAATTAGAATACAGCCATCAAGAAGTCCCCTTTGACAGAGGGGTCATTGCTATAGATGGCGAGTTAGGTCTTATTCCCGAAAGTCGCTTTTTAGGCGAGCCTAGAGATGGCCCGATGCAAGCCGATGTGCTGGGTCATCAAATTGAGTTTATGCATGATTTTAGCCAAGACTGGAGTGCACTTGTGGGCTTCAATTTCCGCGATACTTCACTTGAAGGTGTAGCTACCGAAACCGGCTTCGGTGCTGTGATTGACGGAGAAATCAATCGCTTTCGTCGTTCGCGCGATTATGATGCAAGCTATCAAGTATTTCGTGCCGAATTAACCGGGGAGTTTGAACTGGGGGGCTTACAACACAGAATCATTATGGGCCTTGATTCCGATAAGTTTGAAAATGATCAAATCTTTTTGCGAGTACGCGGCGATCAATTTATTAACGTCTTTAATCCAGTCTATGGTGCCTTCCCTGTTCCCGAGCTTGGCCCAAATACCGATAGAGTGGAAACTCAAGAGTCAGTTGGTGTATTTATCCAAGACCAAATTAGCATTACTGATAAATTAGATATCCGAATAGGCGCAAGATATGACGATTACGAGCAAGAGCTCAATAACCGACGTTCAAGCAGTATCGCTACACAAACAGAGAGCCGCATTAGCCCGCAGTTTGGCGTGGTGTATCAAAGCTCCGATACACTATCATTTTATGCTGCTTATGGTGAGAACTTCCGTCCACTTTCTGGCAACGATGCAGAAGGCAACGGTTTTGAGCCTAACCAATCCACTTCAGTAGAAGCGGGTGTAAAGTTTGTATTAAATGACGGTAACTTGTTCGGCACAGTAACGGTATTCCAAGTACAGCAAGATAATATTCTAGTGGTTGATGACCCAGAAGCATTTACCAGTGCCGCCATCGGCGAGGCACAAAGCCAGGGCATAGAAATTGATATCAATGGCGAACTGAGCGACGATCTATATCTTTGGGCGTCCTATACCTATGTTGATGCGCAAACCGAGAATGCGTTCTTTGATGCTAACTTTGGTTTTACTGTAGATGCTGGTAGCTCGCTTTTGAATATTCCAGAGCATCAGCTCAATGTGCAGTTAGTTAAATCTACCGAGATTTCCGGTAAAGCGTTTGAATACGGCGGGAGCGTATTGTACGTGGGAGACAGAAACGGTTTCTTCGGTACTGACTTTGAGCTACCAAGCTATACTCTCGCGAGGGCATTTGTGAACTATGATGTTACTCCAGCCATTTCAGTACGCGGCGAAATCGATAACCTGTTTGACGAAACCTATTACCTAAATTCGTTTGCCGATGTGTGGATCCAGCCAGGAATGCCACGAAATTTTAGAATTTCTGCTACCTATAGTTTTTAGAAAGTGACAAAGCATCAACCTTAAAAGGAAGGTTAGGGCTTATTGCTAGTGCACATTGAAGGCTATTTATGCGTCCGCTTGAAGGCGTCTAGTTTACATTGCGGGCGCTTAACCCATTGCTCTATGCACGTTTAAAGTGTCTATATGCTGCTGAAACTTTACAATTTTACCGTTTTCTAAGGTCCAAACATGCACGGCTTGAGGATTCATTTCTAGACCGCTATTTTTATTTTTACCCGCATATCTACCCGTAGCAATGATATGATCACCCGCATCAAATAATGTGGTCATGTGCGCAGCAAATCCTTCCCAGTCAGTCAAACAGCGCGCAAATACACCTTCGACAACAGCCTGAGGTCCGATATAGGGGTTACCATCTGCATAGGGAAAGTTTTCCGCTTCATTCCAAACCATGCTTTCGTGCATATTTGCAATCACACCAGGCACGTTACCGGTTGCGAAGTCCTGATATAGCTGTTCTATAATGGCTAAGTTAGTCATGAATATATCCTTATTTTTTGCAATTAATATCTCAGATATAAACTACAGGCAACAACGTGTCTTAACAACAGTCTCTATTAAATTTTAACGACTTTTTAACGCTCAACATGACAAATTGCCCTCTACCGAATAGTGCAAGGTTATCAGTAGCATCTCGTATTCATTATTTTCAAAAAATCGGTTAGCATAAGTAAGTTTGCAGGCAAAATTTAGTAATTACAGGCGCAATGAGGGCCTCTTTGAATAAGCAACGCAACAACTATAAAAAAGCCTCTAAACCATTTAGTCTAGAGGCTTTAATAGCTTTCACATTGTAAGTTTAGGCAATGCTATGGTTGATGATTTAACCATGCAAAGAGACTTTTACTTTGGCGTATGACACAGCATTGTCCTGACTAAGTAACGCCTATCACGATATTCTAGACACATACACTCCAATAGAGTGAAAACAGGTTACACTTAGTTGTATACCTTCAATTTCCTGTAGTTTTCTTCATAAGAATTACTGAATATCGATGATTGAATCGAAGTCTTGAGCGAACTGCTCAAGTGCACTTAGCAACTCTGTAGGCTCAATTGAGTCTGCAAAATCATTCACAAGTCTGTTTAGGCGTATATCAGTTAAAGTTTGTAAGCGAGTAATACCGCTGCTTAAAATGCGTGCTGCAAATCCTGGGTTTCGAACAGCGAATCGGTCAGCGCGCGCTCGTAAGTTATCAACCTCAGATGACGCTAACACAAGCAAATTAGAAAGCTCTAACTGAAACTCTTGCAAAGCCGCTGGATCAAATTCGTCGATAGGGGGTTCTGGAATTGGAGTAGGCTCTGGATCAGGCGTTGGTCCAACTTGGCTTACACCATTACAGCCATTGATGGTCTGGTCTGTTCGAGTTGCGCTAAAGCTGCCATTTGTGGTCGAACATCTAAAGACGCCTGTTACATTCGCTACATCACCTTCCTGAAGAGGTATGGTGCGAACTAAGTTTCCAGAAAAATCAATTTGTTCGAAAGTTTCAATACCATTTACGTTAAGCTTTTCGTCATATGAACAGCTAGCTGCTGCGCCAAAATTTGCAGTGAGTTCAAATTGATTGTTACTGCAAGAAGATGTGACGTTACTCGTTTGAGCGAATGCGCTTGATGCAGCAAATGCTAGTGAACTGATGATAAGCAATTTCTTCATTTTTAATAATCCTTAAGTATATCCAACATGATAAGTAGGTAGCTCAACACAAGCGTTTAGTTACTTTGTAAATTGAATATCAAGCGTAATTAAATTCGGAACGTAAGGCATCACAAAAGTATAACGATTCATTAACGTTATGATACTGTTACTTAAGATCAGATATCGCTATCATTTGTGCTAGAAAACAAAATGGAACAGGCTATTGGGTTTGTGTTAGAAGGTGCCTGGGCGGATGACAATAAGACTTGACACAATTTAGGGCTTATATCTACTGCTGGTTTTCTATAGACGATTTTTCTGTTCAGGCACAAGTCCGCGATGAGCCAGCAACGTTCGATTGATGTAACCGGCATAGCCTTTCCAATTTTTTCTGGCTCCACCGAACTAACAAACTATTTTAACTCGGAGTGATAGCATGTACAGAAAATCCATTTATAGACAACATCACTCGTAAACCAAAACCAATTAAAAAAGCCTCTAGACCATGCAGTCTAGAGGCTTTAATAGCTTTCGCATTGCAAGCTTATGCAATGCTATGGTTGGTGATGGATTACATCATGCCGCCCATTCCACCCATGCCGCCCATATCAGGCATTGCAGGGCCGTCTTCCTTTGGTACTTCAGCCACCATCGCTTCAGTGGTGATCATTAAGCTAGCGATTGAAGCTGCGAACTGCAGTGCAGAGCGCGTTACTTTAGTTGGGTCTAAGATACCCATTTCAATCATGTCGCCATAGGTGTCGTTACCCGCGTTATAACCAAAGTTACCTGAGCCATTTTTAACCGCATTAGTCACGACCGATGCTTCAGCACCTGCGTTCGTTGCGATTTGACGCAGTGGCGCTTCCATCGCGCGAAGGGCCATCACGATACCGTGAGTTTGGTCTTCGTTGTCGCCAGTCATGTCAGCTAATTTAGCTGCAGCACGCACTAATGCCACACCGCCGCCAGGGACAACACCCTCTTCAACCGCTGCGCGCGTTGCGTGCAATGCATCTTCAACGCGGGCTTTTTTCTCTTTCATTTCAATTTCAGTGGCTGCGCCAACTTTGATTACCGCTACACCGCCGCTCAACTTAGCCAAGCGCTCTTGTAGTTTTTCTTTGTCGTAATCAGAAGAAGATTCTTCAACTTGAGCGCGAATTTGGTTACAACGACCTTCAATCGCCGACTGCTCGCCTGCACCATCAACCAAAGTAGTATTATCTTTAGTGATAACCACACGCTTAGCCGTACCTAAATCTTCAAGTTGAACTTTTTCAAGCTCTAAACCAATTTCTTCAGAAATCACGGTACCACCGGTCAATATTGCAATATCTTGCAGCATTGCTTTACGTCGGTCACCGAATCCAGGTGCTTTTACCGCGGCGACTTTAACAATCCCACGCATATTGTTTATTACCAATGTTGCTAATGCTTCGCCTTCAACATCTTCTGCAATTATCAGTAATGGCTTAGACGATTTTGCCACTGCTTCTAAGGTAGGAAGCATTTCGCGGATGTTAGAAATCTTCTTGTCGACTAATAAAATGTATGGGCTATCTAGTTCAATTGAGCCTGCTTCTTGATTATTAATAAAGTAGGGAGATAAATAACCACGGTCGAACTGCATGCCTTCAACCACTTCTAATTCATTTTGAAGTGCTTGACCTTCTTCTACGGTAATTACGCCTTCTTTACCAACTTTCTCCATTGCTTCAGCGATAATGTCGCCAACCACGTTGTCAGAGTTTGCAGAAATCGTACCTACTTGAGCAATTGATTTGCTGTCGGCACAATCAGTAGAAAGTTTTTTAAGTTCTTCGACCGCAGCGATAACCGCTTTGTCGATACCGCGCTTAAGGTCCATCGGGTTCATGCCCGCAGCAACCGCTTTTAAGCCTTCAGTTACGATAGCTTGTGCAAGTACTGTTGCTGTAGTGGTGCCGTCACCAGCTTCGTCATTTGCTTTCGACGCCACTTCTTTGACCATTTGGGCGCCCATATTCTCGAATTTATCTTCTAATTCGATTTCTTTAGCCACCGATACACCATCTTTAGTGATGGTTGGTGCGCCAAACGATTTGTCTAAAATCACGTGACGACCTTTAGGGCCTAGGGTTACTTTTACTGCGTTAGCTAATACATTAACGCCTTTTAACATTCTTGCGCGAGCGTCATCGCCAAAACGAACTTCTTTAGCTGCCATGTGTAATTTCCTCTAAATCTTTAAATTGTTAAATGCAATGGACTGATGATGAAATTATTCAACAATCGCTAGAATATCGCCTTCACTAAGGATAAGGACTTCTTCGCCGTCTAGCTTTTCAGTTTTTACGCCGTAGCCGTCGTTAAAAATTACTGAATCGCCAACTTTTACGTCTAGGGCTTTAACATCACCGTTTTCAAGCACGCGGCCATTACCGACTGCGATAACTTTTCCACGTGTTGATTTTTCGGCTGCTGAGCCGGTAAGAACGATACCACCAGCTGATTTACTTTCTATTTCTTCGCGCTTTATGATGACGCGGTCGTGTAACGGACGAATTGCCATTTTCAAATCTCCTGAAAATTCCAATAAAATTAAGTTTTGTTGTGTAAAGACTCAATCTGAGTGGGTTACCACACCAAAGGCGGTGTGAATTCTTTAACTGGAGAGGTAAGTGGGGTTAGTCTATATAAACTCAAGGCTCGATTTGAAAAAAAATCTAAATTTATGCGTGTTTATCTCCTTAACGCAAAAATCCTAGGACTTTTCGCGCAGACGGCAAAAGAAAAAGCCCATGGATTACTGAGCAAATCGGCTAGATTTGCTCAGGCTTTTATATCAATACTTGGTCTGGATTTATCATAGCGCCGGTCTCTGCCCGAACGAGTATCTAACAACGGTTTAATTTGACGTTTGCGGCGGTCTTCACCTTCACGCTTTTCGTAAAGGATGACATGAGCGTTTAGCATTTGCGTGGCGCTATCGGGATTACTTTCGGCTTTGTCGAATCTAACCGCCCCTCGCTTAACAGGTTTTGGTTTGTTGGTATTCACTGGAAGATACTGCGTTGGGATATACATTTCTTCTCTCCTTTTTTATGAATTATTATATACTAAACAAGCAAAAAAACTTCTATCCGTAATCTGTAACGGCCGGCGATTTGCTTTCTTTAGTTAAATATTTAAAAAATTCGAAAAATATATTTTTTTTTCAAAAAGTTTTGTTCAGCGCGGCTGCATCCTAACAGGATTGAGCCTAACTATAATGAATCATCGCTAACTAATTAAGTCGATCTTTTTCGTCCGCGGGGGTCTTGTCTTTATATTCCCCATCAATCACTTCACCGCCTTGCGGATCATTGTCTGGTCCTTGCTGTGATTGTTGATGCTGAGTATGTTGGTAAAAATGAAACTGCGCACCGCCTTGCGCTCCCTGCCGAGCTTGATGAGCCATGAATCGCTTAACTAGTGCAGCCGCTATCGGGCCACGCGTAAACGGCAAAGTAAACAATAAACCTATAATGTCGGTTATAAATCCAGGTGTAACTAACAATACTCCTGCAACGAGCAGTAACAAGCCCTCGCTAATTTCTTTGCCCGGCACTTCGCCTCTGGCAGACTTCGCTTGCACTTGATGAAGGGTATTTAGCCCTTCTCGCTTCACAAAAAAAGCACCTAAAAATGCGCTAAAAATGACGATGAAAAATGTATTCCATCCGCCGATGGTGCCAGACACGTTGATTAGCAACATGATTTCAGCAATCGGCAATACAGCAAACAGTAAAAATAAAATAAGCACGGCTTCGACCTGTAAAAAGATTGGCTATTTATGTCGCCTTTCTAAGGATTATTCTAAGGTGCATAACTATCTACGACACTTTATAACTTAATTATGCGCTATCATAGTATAGTTGTGGGGCCAAATAGTGAATATTCAAACTAAACACGGTCAAATCCAGTAAATACTGACGCAGGGCGCAACATTATAAAAACTCTGAAATGTTTTTGGTTTTTGAGCGGTCATGTTGCGCGTAATACTAAATATCTAAGGTTGTTGTGAATGTTGTTGAGTAACAAAAGTATAAGTTTCAGAAATACTGTTTCGCAGTTAATGCTCTATTGTCTTTTATCGTTGGTGGCTTCGGCCGGCTATGCGCAGCAGACACCCGAGTCATTATTTGCCGACGCACCTACATTTTTGAAAGTTGATGAAGCCTTTGGTTTCGATTTTGAGCAACGAGATGGCGAGCTGATCATCAAGTGGGATATTGCCGAAGGGTATTATCTTTACAAAAAGCAATTTCAAACCGTTACCAGAAACGCCACCTTGGGCGAACCTGTTTATCCTGCCCATGAAACCATAGAAGACGAGTTCTTTGGCCTTTCAGATGTCTTTTTCCAAGACATGCAAATGACTTACTCTATCCTTGAAAGCGCACAAGATGGCCAAGTCAAAATCCGTTTTCAAGGCTGTGCTGAAGCCGGTTTATGCTACCCACCTACCACCAAAGTTATATTTTTAGATGCCTACCAGCCAAACGGTGCTGCAACTGCTGACACTGCGCTTTCGTCAGGCTCAGCAGTATCTGAGCAATTCACCTTGGCCGAGCGGCTTTTATCAGATGAAAGTTTGGCTATTAGTTTAGGTATCTTGTTGTTACTCGGCATTGGTTTAGCGTTTACACCCTGTGTGTATCCGATGTACCCCATTCTATCAAGTATCGTAATGGGCAAAAACAAAAGCGAAATGAAGCTCTCTCAAGCCTTTATTCTTTCATTTGTATATGTGCAAGGTATGGCAATTACCTACAGCATTTTAGGCTTAATTGTGGCCTCTGCTGGCGTGCAGTTTCAAGCAGCTCTGCAGCACCCAGTATTATTGGGCATATTTATTATCTTATTTGTCGCCCTTGCCCTAGCAATGTTTGGGCTATACGAAATACAGTTACCCTCAAAATGGCAAGAAAAGCTGAGTAGCCTCAGCAATAATCAAAAATCCGGTAATTTAGTGGGCGTGTTTATTATGGGGGTGATTTCTGGCTTAGTCGCCTCGCCATGCACAACTGCGCCGCTTACCGCGATTTTATTAGTCGTCGCGCAAAGCGAATCTCTGATTTTTGGTTTCTCTGCACTCTATGCATTGAGTTTAGGCATGGGCATACCGTTGATTTTATTCGGCATGACGGGTGGTAAATTGCTTCCTAAAGCTGGGAATTGGATGAATGTTATCAAAGCAACCTTTGGCTTTATGATGCTGACCGTTGCCATCCTGTTTGTAGAGCGCATTTATGTGGCACCATGGACGGAGTTGCTCTGGGCAATCTTAGGTTTAAGCCTTTTTGCTTATTTGTTCACCATGAATCAAGATACCA
Organism: Glaciecola sp. SC05; assembly: GCF_041380235.1. NCBI lineage: Bacteria > Pseudomonadati > Pseudomonadota > Gammaproteobacteria > Alteromonadales > Alteromonadaceae > Glaciecola > Glaciecola sp. SC05. Next base: position 120,166 of record NZ_JBGIYY010000008.1, on the reverse strand, counting down.
AAACAAGTTTTGCCAAAGGCGTTCGCAGCTTAGTGGTAATGACAGGCTTTGTGGCGTCAGTCTTATATAGCGTGCAGGCATTACAGGTGAATAATTTACTGCCGAGTTCATCCTTTTCTATAGGCACTGGCGGCGCTCAAACGTCAGCAGAAAAAGCCTCTCATCCAGAATTTATGATGATCCGCGATTTAGACGATTTTGATATCAAACTTGCCGCAGCCAATGCTGAAGGCAAAAGTGTGATGGTCGATTTGTATGCCGATTGGTGCGTTGCGTGCAAAGAATTTGAAAAATATACTTTTCCTGATCCGGCAGTAATTAGCGCCTTAGAAAACACCGTTTGGATGCAGATAGACCTCACAGACAACACGCCTGTAAACTTGTCTTTTCAGGAGGAATTCCAAGTGCTCGGATTACCAACTATTCTGTTTTTTGATGCGCAGGGCAATGAATTAGAGCAGTCAAGAGTAACAGGCTTTATGAAAGCCGATGCTTTTGCCAGCCATATTAATCGAAGCTTGAATAACTAAGCCTAACAACTTCTTAGCTAAAGTCAGCCACTAGCAGCTCTGCGCGTTACTATTGGCTGAGCTCAGCACAAAATGACCGTTGGTTAAATCCAATTAACTTGGCAATCGTGTTGAACGACACTCCTCACTGGTATAATTCATAAGATATGGATTTTCTCTAAACTTTTCTCAGAAACATACGATAACTCTTACACAGAACCCGCTTCTTTTTGTTCAGATATTACGAGCGTAGTGTGACGTGGTTTGGGATCTAGTGCCATTTGCATCGATTCCCAATTACTTTAAACAAAGCTTGTGGACAGAAGACGCATTTTCACGGCACTAAAGTTGAGAGCGTATGACTGTATTAACACCCAAAGTATGGCTGAGCGTAGCCGCCAGTATAACCATTTCTGTTGCCGTATCGGCCGTCGGGTATCCGCTTATCGGCCTTGTGCTGATGGCTGCAAGCCTTATTGGCGCCGTGCTTTGGATGAGTAAAATGTCCGATAATGCACTTAGCACAGAGCGCCTTGCTGCAGCAAATCAAGCCAAGGTAAACGAGTCGTGCGAATTTGATATGCTCAGAGAAGAATTTGTACCCACCTTGCAAGAGAGTGAAGCCAACCTAGCCGGTATTAAAAGCACCCAAGATGACGCAGTGGCAACCTTAAGCGACAGCTTTGCTCGGCTGCAAGAATTGGTCAATGTCCAGTCCCATACAATTCAAACCTTAATCAGGGGTGACTCAGAGAACGAAATTTTATACAGCAAACAGATGAGCATATTTGCAGACAACACCGCCATCACGCTCGATAAGTTTATCAAATCTACAGTCGATATGTCAGCTTCATCAATGGCGCTTCTTGACCAAGTCACCAGTATTTATGAGTCAGTGCCGCAAGTACTCAAAGCGGTTAAAGATATCGACAGCATTGCTGACCAAACCAATTTATTAGCATTGAACGCGGCGATTGAAGCGGCGCGAGCTGGGGAACACGGTCGAGGCTTTGCGGTAGTAGCAGACGAAGTGCGCTCATTATCCAACCGGTCTTCACAGTTCAGCGATGCGATTCAGGCGCAGTTAAAAACTATGTCAGAACAAATTGAAGGACTCACTGGAGAGGTGGGAAGCTTGGCGAGCTACGATGTGAGTTATGTGATTGATGCAAAGAAAGAAATCAACCAAGCCTTAGTTAGCATAATCAAAAAAGCCGAATCTGACGCAAGCGTTACACAGGGACTCGAGCAGGTCAGCCGAGATCTAGAAGATGCACTTTCAAAAGCTATCAGAGGCCTGCAGTTTGGTGACATAAATGGTCAAAACATTACCTTTACGCATGACACAATCAAGTTTGTAAGGGAGCAGTTACAGCACCTTACACCCGCAAACATCGAAGCAATAAGAAACGAGATCCATGCATTTCTTGAAGCCGCACAAAGTCGTAAACGTGACGCCAATAACCCCGTCTCAGCCACCAGTATGGCTGCCGGCGAAATAGACTTATTTTAAGTAATCAAAAGGAACATATTATGAGCGAAAGATCTTTACAAGTGCCTGAGCGCTTCGATTTTGGCTATCACAAAGAGTTTACTCAACAATATCAGAGTCTGCTCGAGCAAGCTGGCACTACTAATATTGCTTTAGATTTTAGTCGAGTGAGCTATTTAGACAGTTCTGCTCTGGGCATGATGGTGCTGTTTCAAAAGAAAGCGAAGTCAAAAAATATCAATGTACGCATACGCGGCGCAAAAGAAAGCGCGCGGGAAATTCTGACGATTGCGAACTTCGACAGGTTATTTGAAATTTCATAGCTAAGGGATAGCGAATGCGTGTAATTATTATTGAAGACGACGCCCTTTTTGGCGAAATCTTGCAAACATTTTTAGAAGATAACAATTGCACAACAATTGTTGCCGAGACAATCGCTGCGGCGAAGCTGCAGCTAAAAACTTCGCAGTTTGACTTTGTTTTACTCGACAATCACCTCCCAGATGGCAACGGCATTCATTTTATCGAGCATATTAAAACAGGAATACCTTTTGACCGCCCCCCGCCGGTCATGATGATCACCGCTGACGAGAACCAAAACGTTATGCTCGAGGCTTTTGAACAAGGTGCTGATGACTTTTTAGTCAAGCCTTTATCGTTAGATCTACTTTGGCAAAAAATGCTGAGAGTAAAAAGCCTGTATGAAAAAGAAGCCAAGCTCAAAGAGCAGGCGCAGCACTTATCAAGCATGCTTAACAAGCAAGAACAAGAAGAACAATTGGCTCGCTATGTTTATGAGCATGTTGCTTCTACACTCTCAAAAGATATCAAAGGCGTTGACACCTATTTGCAGTCTTCAAGCTCATTTAATGGCGATGTGTTTGTTTCTGATCACGCACCTAACGGCAATCTATTTGTCATGTTAGCGGATGCCACGGGGCATGGTTTGTCCGCTGCGATCAGCATTATTCCGCTAGTAGCTACCATCAAAGCGATGATTCGCAAAGGGCTGTCACTTGCTCATATCGTCCATGAAGCCAACACAAAACTGTGTAAAGAACTACCCGATGACAAGTTTGTGGCGCTAATTGGGATTGAATTCAAATTTAATAGCCGAAACATCGACTTATACAACGGCGGAATGCCAGACATCATTGCACTGCAGCACGATAAGTCGATTGTCCGTTACCCGTCTACCAGCATGGCCTTGGGCATACTAGATCCAGAAGACTTTGAACCTAGCATCACCACCATTGAAACGCACTCTGTCAAAAATTTGTTCTACTTTAGCGATGGCCTAATTGAACAACAAAACTCTCAAAATGAAGAATTTGGCATGGATAGGGTGATTGCCCTAATAGAAAGTAGCGATGATAGAGAGCCTTTGCTAAGTCGCGTGGTCAATCACTTTACGGTATTTAATGAAATGCTCGAATTGCAAGATGACCTATCCATTTGCGATTTACAGGTTGAGGTGCTCATGGATGCATACTTGTGTGAGAGCAACAGACCCAAACCTACTAACTCTGGCAAAGTTATTGCATCAATAAAGCTTAGCGGCGGCTTGATTGGCTCATCAGATGTTGTTGGCTGTTTTGATAATTTGATGCGCTGCCTAGATGTACCCGGCGATATTCGCCAGCGTGCATTTACCATTTTTGCTGAGCTAATTAGCAATGCGCTGGACCATGGAATACTCAATTTAGGCTCAAATCTCAAAAATGATTATTCCGGCTTTGCTGATTATTTGATGCTCAAAGAAGAGCGTCTCGGCAAAATTGACGATAGCGAAGAATTAGATATGACTTTTACTTATGCGCCGTCGAGCAACGAAATTGGCTTTAGCATTACCGACTCTGGCAGTGGTTATGAGTTTAATGTGCAATCAAAAATGGAGGATGGGGCGCTTTCAGGAAGAGGTCTATCACTCATTAAGCAGTTATGTAAATCAGTGGAGGTCAGCCCTCCTGGCAATCAAACATCTGTAGTTATAAAGAGAGAGTTTTAATCAATGAGCAAACATATATTGGTAGTCGACGATTCACCATCGATTCGTCAAATGGTTCAGGTCACGCTGAAATCAGCCAGTTATCAAGTCACAACGGCTGATGATGGGCAAGCCGCGCTAGATTTATGCAAGCGCATGCAATACGACTTTGTAATTACTGACCAAAACATGCCTCGCATGGACGGGTTAACCTTAATTAAGTCGTTACGTGGACTGAGTTCATATCGAGCAACACCTATTGTTGTGCTAACCACAGAGGCAAGCGACAGCATGAAGGCACAGGGCCGAGCGGCAGGAGCAACGGGCTGGATGGTAAAACCATTTGACCCACAAAAACTGCTCGCGGTTGCCTCAAAAGTGTTGCCATAAAAGCATTGTAATAAAAGGATAAGGGTCTATGTCTGTAGACATGAGTCAGTTCTTTGGCGTTTTTTTTGAAGAAAGCCAAGAGCATTTAGATGAAATGGAACATCTTCTGATGGAGCTGTCGTTAGACAATCCAGACATTGAAGATCTCAACAGCATATTTAGAGCCGCTCACTCAATAAAAGGTGGTAGCGGTGTGTTTGGTTTTGATGCTTTAACAGGCCTGACTCACGTCATGGAAAACATTCTCGATCTTGCTCGCAAAGACGACATTGTTATGACCAAGGTGATTGTCGATCGGCTGTTAATCACTGTGGACACTCTCAAAAGTATACTTGAATGTTATCAAAACGAAACCGAGATTGATTGGCAAGCCATCGAGATTGGTACTGTTGCGCTAGAGAACTTACTAAAAACAGATGCTAAAGGTTCTGCAGAGTCAGCGGGTAACAACAATGACGACATTGAAGGTTTTGGCATTTTTGACAATCCCGTCACAAATGAAGATGAGGACTTTGGGTTTTTTGATCCTGTAAATCAAGAAACTGAAGAAACTGCCTATGGATTCTACGAAGACGACACACAAACCAGTGAAGCGACTCAATCAGCACAAAGCTCGGCGACATCTCCAGATACTATTGACGGCTTTGGCTTCTTTGATGACCAACCAAGTGCAGATAAAGTAGCGCAATCCGCTTCCGATGCAAACGCAAAAAGCACAGCAGAAACACCGGCTAAGGTTAGCACTATAGGCGCTAAAACCGCCTTGAAAAAAGCCACTCCAAACAAAACCAAGAGTGAGGGTAAGGAATCTAGTTCGATTCGTGTAGACACCCTGAAAATTGATTCTTTGGTTAACCTAGTGGGTGAATTAGTGATCACTCAATCGATGATAAAAATCGTCGGCAAAGAGGTGCAAGGCGAAACCGAAGAGAAACTTGAGGGCGCGATCGGCGAACTATCTCGGAACATTCGAGAAATACAAGAAGCCGTCATGTCAATGCGTATGTTGCCTATGTCGTTTGCCTTCAATCGCTTTCCACGCGTCGTCAGAGACCTTGCAGATAAGCTGGGTAAAGACGTCAACCTAGTCATTGAAGGTGGTGCCACAGAAATCGACAAGGGTATGATCGAAAAGTTAGTAGACCCACTCACTCACCTTATTCGCAACAGTGTCGACCACGGTATCGAAATGCCCGACAAGCGCAGCGCAGCCGGTAAAACGCCAAACGGCACCGTGATTTTAAGCGCAGAGCAGCGCGGCGGCAGCATCATCATTAGCATCACCGATGATGGAGCCGGTCTTAATCGTGACAAAATTTTAGAAAAAGCCATTGCCAACGGACTCGATGTATCACCAGACATATCCGATACCAAAGTCTGGAGCCTCATTTTTGAACCCGGATTTTCGACTGCTGATGCGGTTACTGACGTATCTGGTCGCGGCGTAGGTATGGATGTGGTGCGCAGAAACATCGAATCTATCGGCGGCTCAGTCGAAATTGAAAGTCATCAAGGCGTAGGTTCGGTTTTCAAAATCCGACTACCACTGACCTTGGCGATTGTTGACGGTATGTGTGTATCGGTGGGCAATCAAACATACGTGATCCCCCTAACCAACATCATTGAATCGATGCAGCCTAAACAAGAACAGCTTAAAACGCTCGCCAATGACCAAGTACTCTGGGTGCGCGGAGAATATTGGCCATTGGTACAGATGCACCAGTTGATGGGAATTGAAGGTGCAAAAGAACAATTAACTGATGGCATTGTGGTACTCGTAGAAACCAGCCGCAAACGCTTCGGCATTTTAGTCGACGATTTAGAGGGCCAACAGCAAGTCGTAATTAAAAGCTTAGAACAACATTACAAGCGAGTGCCCGGTGTTGCGGGCGCAACCATAATGGGCGACGGAAGCGTTGCCATGATTTTAGATATTGAATCCATTGCATCTGGGGTAAGTACCCCTAGCAAACAGGAGGTGCCAATTGCCAGCTAATGCACAAGTAATAGAAACGAACGTGAATGAAGAACAACAAGAGTTTTTAACTTTTGTGTTGGGTGATGAAAACTATGCACTGGACATCATGACGGTAAAAGAAATACGCGGTTACGAGAACGTCACCAAGATTGCCAATGCCCCAGACTATATTAAAGGCGTACTCAATTTGCGCGGCGACATTGTGCCGATTATTGATTTACGCATTAAGTTTCAAGTCGGGAAGGTGACCTACGATGAGTTCACCATTGTGATCATGCTCATGATTGGTGACAGAGTGGTCGGTATTGTGGTTGACGAAGTTAGCGACGTAATTAAAGTTAACGAAAATGACATTAAACCACCGCCTGAGTTTGGCATCGCCTTTGACAGCGCCTACCTGCATGGCTTAACCACCATCAGTGATCAAATGATTATTTTAGTAAATATCCAGAAGCTGATCTCAAGCGATGAGTTAGGCCTTTATGACAAAAACATTACTGCGGAGAGTAAGTAACATGAAAATTTTAACTTGGTTCGATAATATAAAATTACCCGTAAAAATGGGTATTATCGCCATACTCGCCGTTGCTGGGCTAGGTCTGCCGACCTATTACTATAGCCAGTTGTCATTTGACACGCAGTCGTCTTCTGAAATCGAACTTAAAGGCATTGCTCCTGTAAGTGCCGTAGTTAAATTAAAAAAAGCCGTAGCAGAGCATCGCGGGATTTCTGCAGCATTGTTTGGTGGAGATACAAGCGTTTCTGCATCGTTAAGCGCTAAGGCAAACGAAATTGACCAAGCTATGCGAAATGTTCGCTCAGCGCTCACTGCAGCTACAGATAGCAGCGGTATTTTGCAAAGCCTAACAGGGGTAGAGCAAGATTGGGCAAATGTAAAATCTAGCGTTTCGTCTCGACAGCTCAGCGCACTCGACTCCTTTGCAATCCATTCAGCGCTGATGTCTGACGCCGATCTTTTGATATCTGAACTATCCAAACACTTTTTACTAAGTTATGACCCAGCAGCGGCCAGTTACCACTTAATAATCGCCAATTTTCAAAACCTTCCACGTTTGGCCGACAACCTCGGCAAAATTAGAGGTGCTGGCGCCGGTATACTGTCGGGAGATGCTATAACAGAAAGCCAAAAAAGCAGCATTAGGGCCTATTTAAATAATATTCAGTCACCGCTGACTGACTTTGAATATAACATGCTGTCAGCATCAGAAGCTGATCCACGTTTTCAAAGTGCTTATCAAAAGGCAACCACACTAAAAGGTAAAGTGGAAGAGTTAGAACGCTTAACCGATCAACAAATCATATCTCGCACAGACTCAGCCTATTCTGGAACCGAATATTTTAATCAGTATTCAGCCGTTATTAACGAGCTATATGGCCTGTTTGACCAAAACGTTCTCTCCTTAACTACCGTTATTGAAGAGCGCACCGAAAGCATCGCCGACGAGCGGCTCACAACCCTAACGATTATTGTTAGCCTACTAGCACTTAGTTTAACGACAGGCGCTATTATCGTTCGTTCGGTAGTTAGTTCTGCTCGCACCTTGATATCTGCTTTTAAACATATATCCGAGGGCGACTATAAGGTTGAGCTGAATCAGTCACGCAAAGATGAAATGGGCGTGCTTGAGCAAGAACTCACTGTCCTAGCTCAGCAACTGGAAGGTGCTGCTTTAGTAGCCGTTGAAGCCAGTAAAGTGAAGCAAGCGCTCGACAGCAGCACCATGGCATTTATGATGTCTGATTCTGATCGCACTATCGTGTATATGAATGAAGCATCTCGCAAACTGTTAAAAGACTGCGAAGCTGAAATACGCCGGGATTTACCTCAATTTAATGCTGATAAGTTAATTGGCAGCAGTATCGACAGCTTCCATAAAAAACCGGCGCATCAGCACGCCGTCTTAGATAAATTAAAGACTGTGCATGAGGCCAAACTCGACTTAGGCGATTACTCATTCAAACTAATGATTAATCCTATTCGTGACGAAAATGGCAAAGACCTAGGTAACAGCGTGGAATGGCATGATATGACCGCCATTTACGAGGAAGAACGACGCGTTGCCCGCATATTGGAATCATTAGACTGCTGCAGCACCAGCGTGATGATAGCCGATGCCGATCATAACATTATTTATATGAACCGTTCAGTATCGACAATGCTCAAAGAAGCAGAGTCTGACTTACGCAAAGTCATGCCACACTTTTCTGCCGACGACATTGTGGGCGGCAGTATGGATCGCTTCCACAAAGACCCGAATCATCAAAGGAGTATGTTAGAGCGTTTAAAAGACAAGCACCCTAGTGAAATTACCGTAGGACGCCGCAGCTTCCGTTTAACCGCGAGTCCAATTTTAGGCAAAACCGGAGAGCGCATTGGCACAGTTGTCGAATGGTTAGATCGCACGAAAGAAATTAAAGCTGAAAAAGAAGTGTCTGCATTAGTTGAGGCAAGTTTACAAGGAGACTTTACGCAACGCGTAGATGAGAGTGATAAAGAGGGCTTCTTGTTAACCATGACAGAGGGCCTAAATCAATTGATGAAAACCACTGAAAGTGGTCTCAATGAAGTCAGCAATGTGCTACTCGCCATTTCTGAAGGCGATTTAACTAAGCGTATTGAGACCCAGTATCAAGGCACTTTTGAAGATCTTAAAAACTACTGTAATACCACCTCTGAAAACCTGGTCAGTGTGATAAGCCAAATTAGAGGGGCCAGTGACACAATTAGCAACGCTTCATCAGAAATTGCGCAAGGCAACGCCGACTTATCGACGCGCACCGAGCAGCAGGCTTCTAGTTTAGAAGAAACCGCTTCTAGCATGGAAGAGTTAACCAGCACGGTACGCCTCAACGCTGAGAATGCCAGTCAAGCGAATAGTTTGGCCTCGCAAGCATCAGCGGTTGCGGGTAACGGCGGCAAATTAATCGGTGAAGTGGTGACCACTATGGCGTCTATCAATGAGTCAGCCCAGAAAATTGCCGATATCATTGGTGTGATTGATGGCATTGCATTCCAAACTAATATCTTGGCATTGAATGCCGCGGTTGAAGCAGCAAGAGCCGGAGAGCAAGGCAGAGGCTTTGCAGTAGTTGCTTCAGAAGTTCGCACTCTTGCCCAACGTAGCGCGAACGCTGCAAAGGATATCAAAGACCTCATTTCTGACTCCGTGACCAAAGTGGCAAGCGGCAATGAGCTAGTCAATCAGTCGGGTAACACTATGCAAGAAATAGTAGTTGCCATACAACGCGTAAACGACATTATGTCTGAAATTGCGGCAGCCTCAGCTGAACAAGCAAGCGGTATTGACGAAGTCAGTAAAGCGGTCACGCAAATGGATGAAATGACGCAGCAAAATGCCGCGTTAGTTGAAGAAGCCGCCGCCGCCGCTGAGAGCATGCGTTCGCAGGCCTCTGATTTGAATCAGCGCGTAGGCACCTTTAAGTTGAGCAATTCGGATGTGCAAACCAAAGTCCCTCAAAGACAGCCAGACTTGCTGTCTAAACAGTTTGACGAATTACCATCTGTAAGCGCAGCAGCGAAGCCTGCAAAACCTATTAAATCAGCAGCTCCGGTCACCACTAACGATGACGATGAATGGGAAAGCTTTTAGTCGATGACAACGTCGACCCGAGAAGCAGGGGAGTTTGGGTATCAGCGCGCCGATTTTGATATTGTGCGCGCTAAACTCAAGCAATTAGCTGGGATTAACTTAGCTGACAGCAAAGATTCGATGGTGTATAGCCGTTTGTCCCGACGGATTCGTGCCTTAAACTTGAGAGACTTTGCGTCTTATCTGCGTTATTTGGATGCGAATGCTGCGGAGCAGGAAGAATTCATTAATGCTTTGACCACTAATCTCACGTCGTTTTTTCGTGAGCGTCATCACTTTGAGCATCTGCGAAACTATATTCGCCAAAATAGACGTCCATTAAAAATTTGGTGTGCGGCTTCGTCAACGGGAGAAGAGCCCTACTCTATTGCGATGACAGCAGTGGAGGCGTTTGGCGCCTTTGATATACCTGTTAGCATAACCGCCTCTGATATCGACAGTAAAGTACTCACAACTGCCAGTGCAGGTGTTTATAAAATAGAACAACTCGACGGTATGCAAAGCGACTTTAAAAAGCGGTTTTTTCATCGAGGTAAAGGCAGCAATAATGGTAGCGTCAGAGTCGTTCCAGAACTGCGCAAACTATTAAGTTTTCAGAAGGTAAACTTGATGGATAGTAAATGGGCATTGCCAAAGGATTTTGACATTGTTTTTTGCCGCAACGTTATGATTTACTTTGACAAAACAACACAGCTTCAGATTCTTGAAAAGATACTGGGGCATATGGACAACAATGGTTTGTATTACGCTGGTCATTCAGAAAATTTTTCACATGTAAGTTCGCTTCTGAAACCACTGGGCCAAACCGTTTATCAACCTAGAGTAGCCGACAGATGAGCGCCTATTTTACTGAGCATTTAGCCTCTAATCGGTATTTTGATAAGCACTTTAATACCGACGCGGTAAAGATTTTACCCGGTGAATATTTTGCAACCGACGGCAACTCAATGATTGTCACCGTGTTGGGCTCTTGCGTATCCGTTTGTTTGCGCGACCCTATCACTCGTATATCGGGCATGAATCACTTTTTGCTACCGGCTAACAAAGACACTATCAACTTTAACTCGGAGTCTGCACGATATGGCGTTTACGCTATGGAAGTTTTAGTCAATCACTTAATCAAACTTGGCGCCTCCAAGGGGCGTATGGAAGCCAAAGTGTTTGGCGGCGGTAACGTTCTAAAACAGCTGAGACAAAACAGCGTTGGTGAACAAAATGTGGCTTTTGTTGAAAATTACCTCGCAACCGAGAATTTCAAAGTGGTTGCTAAAGATTTACTAGGCGAGTTTCCACGCAAACTTTATTTTTTCCCGCTCACCGGCGAAGTCAAAGTCCGTAAACTCAAGTCCTTACACAATACCACCATCGTTGACCGGGAGAGTGAATACCGAGTCAAGGTCAATCAAACACCAGCTTCTGGTGATATTGATTTCTTTTAGCCCTGTTGGAGATAGTGCATGGCAATACGAGTATTAGTGGTCGATGACTCTGCACTCATTCGCAGTTTACTCAGTGAGATTATTCGCCAAGACCCCGATCTTGAATTAGTGGGGGCAGCGCCTGATGCCTTTGTTGCCAAAGAGATGGTAATGAAGTTTAATCCTGATGTGATCACCCTTGACATCGAAATGCCGAAAGTTGATGGTTTGACCTTTTTAGACCGCTTGATGAAAGCTCGGCCAACACCTGTGTTAATGATTTCAACGCTAACCGAAAAGGGAGCAGAAGCGACCATCCGCTCTCTCGAAATTGGCGCAATTGATTTTATTGCAAAACCGAAGCTTAATGTCGCCCACGGTATTGCTCAATATCAGCACGAAATCGTCCAAAAAATAAAAATAGCCGCCGCGTCAAAGCCTCGCGCAAGAACGCCCTCAGTCGCCAAAAGCGCAGCGATCCCAATCAGCTATCGCGGCACTGAAACTATTGTTGGTATCGGTGCATCTACTGGCGGCACAGAAGCCATAAGGCATGTGCTAGAGCGTCTTTCACCGGCTTTCCCGGCAACGGTTATCACGCAACATATGCCGCCGAATTTTACACGCTCTTTTGCACAAAGACTGGATGGATTATGTAAAATCAATGTACATGAAGCAAAAGATGGTGAGCGGCTTTTACCAGGCAACGCCTACATCGCGCCAGGAGATAGACATCTTGAAGTGGTGCGCCATGGCGCAGACTACCGGATTCGCTTGATAGATGGCCCTTTAGTCAGCGGACATAAGCCTTCTGTAGACGTTATGTTTGCATCGTTGGCGAAAGTTGCTGGGAATAACACTATAGCTACCGTACTGACTGGTATGGGTAAGGACGGTGCGAAAGGTTTGTTGGCGCTTAGTCAAGCTGGTGCAATAACTATGGCGCAAGATGAAGACAGCTGTGTGGTATATGGCATGCCCAAAGCCGCTGTTGAAATAGGCGCAACGACAAATGTCGTTTCTTTGGATAATATGAGTATGACGCTTACAAAAGCCGTTGAACAAAAAGGCACTGGGATGCGTCTGTAGTTTGTAGGATAGACATTGCAGGTTGTTGGTAATTGCAAATGTGTTTGTGTAGCTATGCTCACTTTACTCACCAATCCACACATAGTGGAGCGCGGCTTAGCAAGCTTTTATAGACTAACTCGCCGCGCCGCTGCTATTTTTCATCCATCTTAACTTGATTTCGGCCCGCCTCTTTTGCCAGATACAATAGTCTGTCAGCTTCGCTAATGGCCTTTGGCAGGGATTTATGGTCTTCTAGCGACACCAAGCCGCCTGAAAACGTAATGGCTATATCTGGGTTGTCCTGTACAAAACGCATTTGCGAGCACTTTTCCCGAATAAGGTTTATTTTATGTATCGCCTGCTCTGCGTCACAGTCGACAAAGAGGATAATAAACTCTTCCCCACCATAGCGCCCTACGTAATCAGTCTCGCGAACGGAGGACTTCAACAATTGACCTAGACCGTTTAGCACCATATCGCCTGCTGAGTGACCATAGTTATCATTTACGTCTTTAAAGAAGTCCACATCAACCATCGCTAGCGCACAATGGTTTGCATGGCGTTTATTTAAGCGCAGTTGATGGTTAGCCGCTTCGACTATTTGGCCATGATTTAATACCCCGGTAAGCGGGTCTTTAGAAACAAAAGATTTTATAAATGCAGAACGCTCTAAGCGCGCCAAAACCTGTTCAAGTACCAGAGGCGCGGGCGTTACTTTGGCAATCAGGTCATCTCCGCCGTGAGCAAGCACTTTTAATTTGGTATCTAACTGCTCATCTGCGGTTAAAAATACAATCGGTGCAAAGTCGAACTTCGCATCTTGACGAATCATCTCAGCAACCTCCAGGCCGTTTACACTAGGCATTACTCGGTCCAGCAAAAATAAATCCGGTTGCAAATACTCTAAAGCAGCAATTAAGCGTTCAGCCGTGTTGAAAAAATGAAAATCGACATGAACTTGCGAAAAAACCGCTTGATAAAACTCTCCCATCGACTCTTGATCGTCAAGCAACACAATCTGATAGGCATTGTTGATATTACGTTTTAGTGCTCGACTTATTTTTTCAACCAATACATAAGGATTGAGGGGCTTTACTGCGTAATCACTTACTCCTGCTCTAACCGCCTGTAAACGCGTTTCGAAATTGAACAGACTGCTGCAAGTAATTACTTTGATACCCCGCAGACTAAGCTGTCTCGCAAAATCAAACACTTCGCTTTGCGTCGTTTTAGGCATGCAAATGTCGAGCAACACTAAATCCGGCTCGCCATCCGTTAAAGCCATTTCAAACTCATTGATTGACTCAAACAAAGTTGTTTCATATGCAAACTGTTCCAGCATTAAACGCATTGCACCGCCAACGGACGGCTCATCATCAATGATCGCCACTTTGATTGCCTTATGAACATTCGCGGCCATTGGTTTGGAACTTTTTGGAAGATACTCATCTAATGAGTTCGCTTCACTTAAGAAGGGATCTGGACTAATTTGATTGGAACGAATTAATTGGTTCATTAACCAATCCATATCTGCAGACGTTTTTGCAATTGTATTTTTCCCTTCTAACCCATTGTCGCAACTGCGCTGCATAGTTTGCAGTATCTGGTGCAAGGCATTTAGATCTAAACTGTCGTATTCTTTCGAGGTCTGATCCAACTGCTGTTGAAATGTCGCTAGCTCAGATTTAGTTTTGCTCACGCGCGCTTTTGACCAAGCGCGTACAAGCACCTTTAGGTCTGCTTTGTATTGTTGTTGAACAGCTTCTGGGATATTGCCGTCGCGTGCGTTGAGTTCAGTCATTTTGTATTGTTAAATCTTGCCATGCTTTGATATCGGCAGTGTTGTCAATAGACTTGAATGTTAGTGCATTAGCAGTACTTTTAGAGAGTATTGTAGAGGGAGTTTTAGCCTAAAAGGCATGTTTCTTAGTCAACCAATACATATAAACGCGAAACCAAGATTAGGCTCTTCGCGGTAAATTAAGCAATTGATTACGTACTGATATGCTAAGTATTATTGGTCAAATGGAAAAAATAAACAGACCCTAAATTAAAAATAGTGAATATCAATCGCTCATCTACTCGACTATTTTCGTAAACTTCGCTGATTAGACCAGTAATTTGCTGAAAACATACAACAAAGTATGGTATTTTCACAAAACTTTCGAAATTAAATGAATTGTTAGCGTTGTGTTGAAGAAAAAATAGTCCACAAAGATATTTACTTCAAAAGATGCACAATACCAACTCGTTCATAGCAAATAAGCGCATTTTAAATGAATTTATTGTTAATAAATGGTCCAAACCTAAACTTATTAGGCACGCGTGAGCCTGAAGTATATGGCTCACAATCGCTTGCAGATATAGAAGGGACCTTAGTTACTTATGCCGGTGTTCGTGATGCGCATTTGACATGTTTTCAATCGAATGCAGAGCATGAGCTTATAGACTGTGTGCATCGACATATGGGAAAGGTAGACGGGATCGTTATTAATCCCGGCGCATATACGCATACCAGTATTGCGCTTCGCGATGCATTCTTGGGCACTAACATTCCATTCATAGAGGTGCATCTATCGAATGTCTATCGGCGCGAGAGCTTTCGGCACACTTCCTACTTATCAGACATCGCGCAGGGCGTTATTGTTGGCCTAGGGACGATAGGCTATCAATTTGCACTTGATGCATTTTTAAAAAAATAATACATATACCGCACAACTAACAAAGAATAGGGCGACAACATGGATATTAGAAAAATTAAGAAGCTTATCGAATTGGTTGAAGAATCAGGGATAGCAGAATTAGAAATTACGGAAGGTGAAGAGTCGGTTCGTATTCATCGCGGCGCTACTGCGCAATCTGTTCAATATATGCCTCAGCAACAAATGCATGCTGCTCCTATGCAGGCTGCTCCTGCGGCTGCACCCGCTCCAGCGGCTGTCGAAGCACCAGCCATTTCTGGGCATGTGGTTACGTCGCCAATGGTTGGTACTTTCTATCGTTCCTCTTCTCCTGAGTCAAAAGCCTTTGTAGAAGTTGGCCAAACGGTTAAAAAAGGTGATGTATTGTGCATTGTTGAAGCCATGAAAATGATGAACCAAATCGAAGCAGAAGTTGAAGGCGTGGTGAGAGAGATCTTAGTCGGTAATCAAGAAGCCATTGAATTTGACCAGCCGTTATTTGTTATTGAATAAAAAAAGGGCATTGTTATGTTAGATAAAGTGCTTATCGCCAATCGCGGCGAAATTGCCCTGAGAATACTGCGCGCTTGTAAAGAGCTTGGTATTAAGACAGTGGCAGCGCATTCTACCGCTGACCGAAACCTTAAACACGTTTTGTTAGCCGATGAATCAATTTGTATTGGTAAGGCACCCGCGTCTGAGAGTTACTTAAACATACCGCGCATCATTGCAGCGGCTGAAGTGACTAACTCAATTGCGATACATCCTGGCTATGGTTTCTTATCTGAAAACGCAGATTTTGCAGAAGCAGTGGAAAAAAGCGGATTTGTGTTTATCGGTCCTACCGCAGCGACGATTAATTTAATGGGTGACAAAGTGTCAGCCATCGCCGCTATGCGAAAAGCGGGCGTGCCATGTGTCCCTGGATCAGATGGACCGCTCGGCGATGATATGGAAAAAAATCGGACCATTGCCAAACGCATCGGATACCCGATGATCGTCAAAGCAGCAGGCGGTGGCGGTGGTCGAGGTATGCGCGTTGTGCGCAGTGAAGATGAACTCGAAAATGCAATTAGCGCGACCAAACAAGAAGCTGGTGCGGCCTTTAACAATGACGTAGTTTACATGGAAAAATTCCTTGAAAATCCCCGTCATGTTGAAATTCAAGTATTGGCCGACGGACAAGGTAACGCGATTCATTTAGGTGAGCGAGACTGCTCTATGCAGCGTCGTCATCAAAAAGTCGTCGAAGAAGCACCTGCGCCAGGTATTTCTCAGCAAATGCGTGACAAAATCGGTGAGCGATGCCGCCGCGCGTGCATAGAAATTAATTACCGCGGCGCCGGCACCTTTGAGTTCCTGTATGAAAACGGCGAATTTTATTTCATTGAAATGAACACGCGAATTCAGGTGGAACATCCGGTTACGGAAATGGTGACCGGGGTAGACTTAATCAAAGAGCAATTGCGCATTGCAGCTGGCCAACCATTATCGATTTCACAAGAGCAAGTTAGGGTGCATGGCCACGCCATTGAATGTCGTATCAATGCCGAGGATCCAAACACCTTTATACCTAGTCCAGGCAAAATTAATATGTTTCATGCACCCGGTGGCCTAGGCGTGCGTTGGGAATCCCATATTTATTCTGGCTACACGGTTCCGCCCTACTACGATTCGATGATTGGTAAGCTAATTACTTACGGTGATAGCCGCGAAGAAGCGATTACAAGAATGCGTCATGCGCTCAATGAACTGGTGGTAGACGGTATTAAAACCAATATCCCATTGCAGCAACGTATTTTGCAGGACGAAAACTTCTTCAATGGTGGCACCAACATCCACTACCTAGAAAAAAAGCTAGAAAACGAAAAGACTTAACCCTCCTCTTTTTGTATTTTCACCCACCCAAAAAAACCAGCCCAGCGCTGGTTTTTTTTGAGGTTTTTTTGAGGACACCCAAACTTTTTCCTATAGCAGGTTTTTCTGAGGACACCCAAACTCCTGTCTCTAGCTATTTTGAGTGTTTTGAGGAGTGTTTTGAGGACACCCAAAAGTTTACACTCGCGGCTCAACTTTAAATTTTCAAATAAAATCTAAATGTAGGACAGAATAGATATAAAATCTATTAACCTAACTAGCTTGAGTGGATAGTGATGATTGATGTGAATGACTGCGATTTTATACAACTTTTTTTACTAAGATACGCTTTGGATAAGCCCAATGATATCGTGAACTTAGAACGCGATATCCTAGACTTGCAATACTTTCCGGAGCGACTACAGGATAGCTACCTTGCTGAGTGGAAAGCCTACATTAAACCAGAGCTGATTGCATTGCAGCGCCGCGACGAGCATCATAACTTAGCAAACATTATGGTAAACTTGGAACAAGGTGACAATCCTCACTTTAATCGTTTGTACGATGTAATAAAAACCGCAGATAAGGTGAACAATTCCGACGCTGTGACAGTAATGACTACTCCATTCAAATCCTTTGTTAATCAATTACTGAAAATATAAGAGGCTCCATTATGTTCGGGATATTTAAATCAGATCCAAGCAAAAAACTAAGAAAGACTTACGACATTAAACTCGAACAAGCCATGCTTGCGCAACGCAAAGGCGACATAAAAACATACTCTATGCTCACTGCTGAAGCAGAAGCATTATGGGCGCAAATTGAAGCACTAAAAAAAGAACAAGAGAAATAAGGTGCCTTGGCAACAAATAAAAATAAATGTAAAAGCCGCTGATGCCGAGGCAATAGGTGATTTACTAAGTGAACTTGAAGCTCAAGCAGTAAGCTTTATTGATGCAAAAGACACACCTGTTTACGAGCCAAAGCCAGGTGAAGTTTTATTATGGCCTGATACACAAGTTATTGGCCTATATGATGCGGATTTTGATTTGTCGGAGGTTATTGCAACGCTGTCATCATTGCCGTTGTTCAAAACCACGTTCAACTACGCATTAGACCAGCTCGAAGACAAAGAATGGGAACGCGAGTGGATGGTGAACTTTCATCCCATGCAGTTTGGAAAACGTCTGTGGATATGTCCTAGCTGGAGAGATGCGCCTGATCCACTGGCAATCAACGTCAAATTGGACCCAGGCTTGGCGTTTGGCACGGGCACCCATCCCACTACATCCCTTTGCCTGCGTTGGCTAGATTCACAACAACTCGAAAATAAAGACATCGTTGATTTTGGTTGCGGCAGCGGAATACTGGCAGTGGCCGCTTTGAAATTAGGCGCTAAAAACGTTATTGGTATTGATATCGATCCTCAGGCGCTACTGGCGAGTAAGCAAAATGCACAAAACAACGAGGTAGACAGCAAGCTCAAATTATATCTACCCGAACATCAACCAAAAGCATCGGTAGACCTTGTATTAGCAAATATACTAGCGGCTCCCCTAAAAGCACTTCACAGAGTTATAACAGATTATTGTAAGACAGGCGGCAACCTGGTTATGTCAGGCATCTTAGTCTCTCAAGTTAGCGAAGTAGTTAGTAAGTACCAAGCCGACTTTGACTTTGAAGAAGTAGTTTGTGAAGGCGAATGGGTCAGACTGGTCGGACGTCGCATCAGCTCTTGAAAGTAAAATAGTCAAGCAGTTTTTTGTCTAATTTGTTTAAAAAATAACCTTTTCAAGTGCGTCAAAAAAAAGTAGTATACGCCGCCCTAAAGAAGGGTCGTCAAAAGCGGTACATTAAACATGCGTCAATTGCAGATAGGTCCACACAGATTATCGAACAATTTGATACTTGCGCCAATGGCCGGTATTACTGACCGCCCCTTTCGGGAACTGTGCAGAAAAATGGGAGCCGGCTTAGCAGTATCAGAGATGCTGTCGAGTAATCCTAGAGTATGGCAAACCGAGAAATCGATGAACCGCATGAACCACGAGGGCGAGTCTGGTATTCGTTCCGTGCAAATTGCGGGAAGCGAACCAGAGCTTATGGCTCAAGCGGCTCAGCTTAATGTGCAAAATGGTGCACAAATTATCGATATCAACATGGGATGCCCAGCGAAAAAGGTCAATAAAAAATTGGCTGGTTCAGCATTGTTGCAAGACCCTGCTTTAGTCGCCCGCATATTGAATGCGGTGGTTAATGCAGTAGAAGTGCCCGTTACGTTGAAAATTCGTACGGGTTGGGATGTTGACAATAAAAACGGCATTGAAATTGCGCAGATTGCGCAAAGCAGTGGTGTTCAGTCACTAGCCGTTCATGGTCGTACACGTAGTTGTATGTTTAAAGGTCGGATTGAATACGACACAATAAAAGCCATTAAACAGTCTGTCGATATTCCTGTGATTGCTAACGGGGATATTACTAACGAGTATGAGGCACAGCAAGTTCTGGCTTACACTCAGGCTGATGGGATCATGATTGGTAGAGCAGCACAGGGCAATCCTTGGATTTTTAAGCAAATTCAATATTTCTTAGAAACCGGCGAAACCTTAGCGAAGCCCAGTGTGACAGAACAGAGCGAAGTGCTATTGACGCACATGCAGGGTCTTTATGATCTCTACGGAGAGTTTTCAGGCGTCAGGATAGCGCGTAAGCATGTGGGTTGGTATGTCACTGCCCATGACGAAACAAGGGGGTTTCGTCGGACGTTTAATGCGATAGAGGATGCCAATGAGCAGCTATCTGTATTAACCGATTATTTTTCATCGTTGCATGAACGGTCACAAGACCTGACTCATGTTGCCTAGCGTTAAGCATTAAATAAGAGAGCAGTAGAAAATATGTTTGATCAAAATCTAACATCAGCGTTTACCACCACCGTAACTACACCATCACAATCTCAGGCACAAAAGCCCTTGCGCTCATCTGTAAAGCAAGCGGTTAATAAGTATCTGAAAGAACTAAATAACCAAGACATAGATAATTTATATGAATTGGTGTTAGCCGAAATTGAAGCTCCTTTGTTAGAAGAAGTCATGACCTATACTCGTGGTAACCAAACTCGAGCAGCAAATCTTATGGGTATTAACCGCGGTACGCTTCGCAAAAAGTTAAAGCAATATGGCTTAGGCTGATATCTTGATATTTGAGTACAAAAAGAGCGCATTATTGCGCTCTTTTTTGTTATCATGCCTCCCCAAGCGGGGACACCCAAACTAACGAATTCTGAATGTAAGCGGATGGGCCTTTGTGGCATCCACAAACTCATACAACTGATTCGGGGACACCCAAACTTTTTACCCAATTAGCTACAGAGAAAGTCATGCACCAACACACCTCTATTCAACGCGCATTATTAAGCGTTTCTGATAAAACTGGTATCGTAGAATTCGCTCAAACTCTGGCTAACAGCGGCGTTGAAATATTATCCACTGGCGGCACAGCAAGCCTTCTTAGACAAGCAGGTTTGCAAGTCAAAGACGTAAGCGAACATACGGGTCATCCAGAAATAATGGATGGCAGAGTGAAAACTTTGCATCCAAAAGTGCACGGTGGCATTTTAGGTCGACGAGATATTGATGCGCGAATTATGGAAAAACATGAGATCGCACCGATTGACTTAGTTGTAGTCAATCTTTACCCCTTCGCGGCTACGGTTGCTAGAGATGATTGTACCTTAGAAGATGCAATTGAAAATATCGATATTGGTGGCCCAACAATGGTGCGAGCAGCGGCTAAAAACCATAAAGATGTGTTGATAATTGTAGATCCAAATGACTATCAGGCAGTCGCTGCTGAATTAGCTGATAATGAAAACTCTGTTTCGTATAAGCGCCGATTTGATTTTGCAGTAAAAGCCTTTGAGCACACAGCCCAGTATGAGGGAATGATTGCAGATTATTTGGGCAAACAGCTTAGTAATGTGGAACACAATTGCGATGAGGCATGTGAATTAAAGCATAGTTTGTTCCCACGCACACTTAATCTGCAAATGAAGAAAAAACAAGAACTCCGATATGGTGAGAATAGCCACCAGAGTGCTGCTTTCTATGTTGAGCATGACATTCAAGAAGCTTCAGTTGCTAGTGCTATTCAGATACAAGGTAAGGAATTGTCTTTTAATAATATTGCAGATACTGATGCTGCCCTTGAATGCGTCAAAGAATTTGAAGAGCCCGCATGCGTAATTGTAAAGCACGCAAACCCCTGTGGCGTCGCCATCAGTGACTCAATTGGCGATGCCTATGAGCTAGCCTATAGAACGGATCCAACGTCGGCTTTTGGCGGCATTATTGCATTTAATCGTGAACTTGATGCGCAAACGGCTGAAAAAATTGTTTCTCGACAGTTTGTTGAAGTCATTATCGCTCCAAAGATAAGCGATGCCGCAAAAGATGTAGTAGCGCAAAAGCAAAACGTCCGACTTTTAGAATGCGGCGATTGGCAAGGTCAACTTACCGAAGGTCATGATTTTAAGCGCGTGAACGGCGGGATGCTGGTGCAAGAGCGAGATTTTGGCATGATTGACGAAGCTGATCTAAAAGTTGTTTCGAAGAGGACACCCAACGCTTCTGAACTGAAAGACTTGTTGTTCACCTGGAAAGTCGCTAAATACGTCAAATCAAACGCTATTGTTTACAGCAAAGCCGGGCAAACAATTGGCGTGGGTGCCGGACAAATGAGTCGTGTTTACTCCGCAAAGGTCGCCGGAATTAAAGCTGCTGACGAAAACTTGCAAGTGGAGGGATGCGTAATGGCATCAGACGCTTTTTTCCCATTCAGGGATGGCATAGACGCTGCAGCAAGCGCAGGAATTACTGCAATTATTCAGCCCGGCGGTTCGATGCGTGATGAAGAGGTTATCGCCGCTGCGGATGAAAATGATATTGCGATGGTATTCACTGGCATGCGCCATTTCAAACACTAGTTCTTGAGGACACCCAATAAGATGAAAGTACTCGTTATCGGAAGTGGCGGCAGAGAGCATGCCCTAGCACATAAAGCTTCGCTATCACCTCAAGTGACTCAGGTTTTTGTTGCACCTGGCAATGCTGGAACGCAAATGGAACCCCTTTTAACAAACATAGAAATTTCCAGCGATGACAATTCAGGCTTGTTAGAATTTGCTCTAAATGAAAAAATAGATTTAACAATTGTCGGACCTGAGACTCCCTTGGTAGCTGGTATTGTGGATTTATTTGAAGCAAATAACTTGATGGCGTTCGGTCCATCTCAAAAAGCTGCGCAACTTGAAGGATCCAAGGCATTTACAAAAGATTTTTTGAAAAAACATCATATTCCAAGCGGTGAATATTGCACGTTTGAGGACACCCAAAACGCTATTTCCTACATCAAGCAGAAAGGTGCCCCAATTGTTGTAAAAGCAGATGGTCTCGCAGCAGGCAAAGGTGTGATTGTCGCATTCGATGAGCAAACTGCAATTGATGCAGTAGAAGATATGCTTTCGGGTAATAAATTTGGAAATGCTGGCAGTAGAGTTGTAATAGAAGAATTTCTCGAAGGTGAAGAGGCCAGTTTTATTGTTATGGTAGATGGCAAAAACATTTTACCATTTGCAACCAGCCAAGATCATAAACGAGCATTTGACGGAGACAAAGGCCCTAACACCGGTGGCATGGGTGCGTACTCCCCCGCTCCAGTAGTTACCTCTGATGTCCACGAAAGGGTGATGGAGGAAATTATCAAACCTACTGTCATAGGAATGGCAAAAGACGGCGCGCCTTTTAAAGGCTTCTTGTATGCTGGTTTAATGATAAACGACGATGGACACCCAAAAGTTATTGAATACAACTGCCGATTTGGTGACCCAGAAACCCAGCCGATAATGATGAGATTGAAGTCAGATCTAGTTAGTTTGTGTGTCCTCGCCTGCGAAGGTAAATTAAACGAGGCAACTATAGAATTTGATCCCAGAGCAGCAGTGGGTGTTGTCTTGGCCGCTGGTGGATACCCTTATGGATATGGTAAAGGCAAGGTAATCTCAGGGTTGGATGCAGTGCCAGAGTCGTTAGGCAAGGTTTTTCATGCTGGAACATCTTTTGATAAAGGTAATGTTGTTACTTCAGGCGGAAGAGTATTATGTGCAACTGCCTTAGGTAACTCAGTATCAGAAGCACAAAAAAGAGCCTATGAAATTGCTTCAATAATAAGCTGGGATGAAATGTTTTATAGAAAAGACATTGCCTATCGAGCCGTAGCTCGTGAGCAAACTAGCTAGTTAAGTAATTTGGGTGAAATAATACTATTTCGGACTAATTTCCTATATTCATCAATTTTAGTCTGGCTACCTGCAGCATAACCAAATGATTTTTCAAAATGCGTTGAATGTACGACCCATGTTTGATTAAGTCGCAGAGAACCCATTTTAATAATTTGACTACTCTGGGAATTATTTTGCTTAACAATAACGACCAATTGTTTGACATAGTCAGACAAGCGCAGCGTGCACAAAAACGTTTTTTCAAGGCTCACACGCTTTCGGTTGAAAGGCGTTAATTTGTCTCCTTTTGCTACATCTGCAGATTTTAATCTTCGACGAATGCTCGTGTATTTTGATCCTTGCAGGTCTCTGGCAATACCGGCCCTAATTGGATTCAAATCAACGTAAGACATGCAAGCTAAAACTGCTTTTTCGGTTAGTAAGGCTTGCGACTTGAAACGGCCTTCCCAAAAACGGCCTGTACAGTCATCTTCTTTATTGGCCTTTCTGGCTATATATTGATTGAGCAAGCTCATAAACCAACTAATGCTGGCTAACCGCGATCTAATTATTCTTATCCTATTGGCAACATATCTCAACTCAAACTCAGTCAATTCATTGCAAACATTGGGGTCAAGAAACTTCATGCATGCTTCATCTAGCTTTCGAACTCGCCCCCACCGCTGCAAAATCTGAAGATCACTGGCTGTCACGTTGTCTGTTTGGTCAACATATAGCACTAAATGAGTATGGTTATGCATTACTGCATAAGCATAGACATCAATCGAGAAAACCTCTGCCAATAGGAGCAGCCTATTTTCCACCCACGCTCTACGGTGCTCGTAGTTTCGTCCTGTAAAGCGGTCTTTCCCGCATAAGTATGAACGCCTTACGCAGCGAGATACACAATGGTAATACTGCGTTTGTTGTAGATTGATAATTTTATTTCTTGGATAAGTCATATTTCATAAAGTAGCGAATTCTAATTGCTGAGGTAACTGTATTTGGGTATTGTTTTGATAATATGACAAACCCGCGGCCAAAATACCTTGACCACTTCATACCAGTTACAATAGCGCTGAAAAAACATCTAGCCTTTATTGAGCGTTTTGGGGCCCTTTTTTATTTGAGAGTATTCTTTTGCACTGCTGAATTGATAATCATGAATAAAGGTTTCCTCAGCTCATTCTATTTGGATGTCCTCTCTCCGATCTTTGAGTGTCCTCTCGTTACTCCTCCCCTTAATTTAAAGTTGTCTATAACCACGAAATTCCTATAATCCCATTCTCAAAAACAAAAAAGACCTTGACCCTGCTTATGCACTTGCATATAAATGAGTAACCCTCAACAATTTGATTGGTTATGTCAGTAAAACACCCCATTATCGCAATTACCGGTAGTTCAGGCGCCGGGACTACGACCACCACGAACGCCATTCGTCATATATTTCGGAACCTCGAGATTAATGCAGCTACGGTTGGCGGAGATAGTTTTCATCGCTTTACTCGGCCAGAAATGGAAGTTGAGATTCGCAAAGCGCAAGAACAAGGCAAACACATTAGCTACTTTGGTCCTAAAGCAAATGACTTTGAGCTATTAGAAGCACTCTTTAAACAGTATGGTGAAGCGGGCAATGGGCAGTTTCGCCAGTATTTACACACATTTGATGAAGCCGTGCCATTTAATCAAATGCCCGGTACGTTTACACCGTGGCAAGATCTATCTGAAAATACTGACTTACTATTTTATGAAGGCTTGCATGGCGGAGTCAGGACAGAAGAAACTGATGTAGCATCCTATGTTGACTTACTCGTCGGCATGGTACCTATTGTCAACTTAGAGTGGATTCAAAAAATTGTACGCGACACTACCGATCGCGGACATAGCCGTGATGCTGTAATGAGCAGTATCGTAAGAAGCCTCGATGATTACTTTCACTACATCACACCGCAGTTTTCCCGTACCCATATTAATTTTCAGCGAGTGCCTACTGTAGATACTTCAAACCCTTTTAGTGCTCGTGAAATACCATCGCAGGATGAAAGCTTCGTGGTTGTGAGGTTTCGCAGAGAAATGAAAAATGTAAACTTCACTTATCTTCTACAAATGATTGATGGTGCGTTCATGTCACGTGTAAATACCATCGTAGTGCCTGGCGGTAAAATGGGCTTAGCAATGGAGTTAATCCTCACGCCTTTGATTGAGGAATTGATTGATAAAAAACGACGAGCTGGCTATCAAGTCGATTGGGTGGCTCAACAATAGGTTACATGTTGTAACAATATGAAACAGATGCTTTGTTGGCTGTGTCTCTTTGATCATGTATATTTTTGTAAGCAGATAAACACGGACGCTCTATGAGACAAGAAACGACAAAAATTTTGGTTGTTGATGATGATATGCGACTTCGTGCATTACTCGAACGCTATTTAGTAGAGCAAGGTTATCAAGTCAGAAGCGCTGGAAATTCCGAACAAATGGATCGCTTGCTCGAGCGAGAAAATTTTCATCTGATGGTTTTAGATTTGATGCTTCCAGATGAAGATGGTCTCTCTATTTGCAGGCGTCTGCGTCAACAAAAAAATGAAATTCCCATCATCATGCTTACAGCAAAAGGCGATGAAGTTGACCGTATAATTGGTCTCGAAATGGGTGCCGATGATTATTTACCAAAACCATTCAACCCCAGAGAACTATTGGCTAGAGCTAAAGCTGTACTGAGACGAAAAACAAATGAAGCACCCGGTGCACCATCTCAAGCCCAGCAACTTGTATCATTTGGCTCATTCAAGCTAAACCTTGCTACTCGTGAAATGACAGCAGACGGCAAAGCTATGCCTCTCACCAGTGGTGAATTTGCTGTATTAAAATCGCTTGTCACCCACCCCAGAGAGCCGTTATCAAGAGACAAGCTGATGAATTTAGCCCGAGGTCGTGATTATAGTGCCATGGAGCGTAGCATTGATGTTCAAGTTTCACGTTTGCGACGAATGCTAGAGGTCGATCCAACTAATCCTCGTTATATTCAAACAGTTTGGGGGCTGGGTTATGTGTTTGTGCCCGATGGTGAAAATGCATAAAGCCAACCACAATGACGTTTTTTCCTAAAAGCACATTTTCACAAACGGTAATCTTGATTGGCTTGCTGTTATTAGTGAATCAAGTTGTTTCTTATGTGTCCATTGCTCACTACTTTATAAGTCCTAGCTATACCCAAATCAACACTTTGGTTGCAAACCAAGTTTCAACTCTATTCTTGAGCGAGGTCGATACACTTTCTGCAAGCGAAAAACGTCAGTTACAAGATCTAACCGGCATTACATTCCACAATCAAACAAGCGCAATGCATGCGGGTTTGAGTAACGCAACTTACTATGATTTTATGGCAAAAAGTGTGAGTGAGCAATTGGGTGCCGAAACTGAAATTAGGATAAAAACGGGAAAAGATTATATTGTTTGGATAAGGCCACAAAAATATCCAAATATTTGGCTGTCAATCCCTTTAGTGGGCATCGGAGAGGACGAGTTATCGCCTCTAACAATGTATTTTATTGTGATTGGTGGATTGAGTGTCCTTGGTGGATGGTTATTCGTACGGCGTTTAAATAGACCCCTGCAAGCTCTTCAGCAAGCGGCTAAACAGGTTGGTCGAGGGCAATATCCCGAACCACTTCCCTTAAAAGGAAGTACAGAAATCATTTCGGTTATCAGTGCTTTCAATAGAATGTCTTTAAATATCAGGCAGCTTGAGAGCGATCGCGTGTTGATGACTGCTGGCATCTCCCACGACTTGCGCACGCCTTTAACTCGCATTAGGTTGGCAAGTGAAATGCTTCCCGAAGAGCAAGATTGGGTAAAGCAAGGGATTGAGCATGACATCGAAGACATGAACGAAATCATCAATCAGTTCATAGATTACGCTCGGCAAGACCAGCAAGAAAGCTTTGAAATGAAAGATATTAATGAGCTTATCAAAGAATTGGTTCTAGCAAGACGAATTGAAGACACCCATCAAATATCACTTAAACTTCAAGAATTACCATTCTTAAAATTACGAATTGTTGGGATAAAAAGAGTACTTGAAAACTTAATCGAAAATGCTTTTAGATATGGCAGTCAAAACATTGAGATTATGACTCAATATAAAATCAAAGAAGAGTGCGTATTTTGTGGCGTGCGGGATTTCGGACAAGGAATCGAGGACACCCAAATCTCAAAACTCTTCAATCCATTCGCCCAAGGAGATAGAGCAAGAGGCAGTCAAGGCTCAGGTCTAGGGCTGGCAATAACAAAACGAATAATAGAGAGCCATGGCGGAGAAATGCTCTTTTACAATCATCCTGATGGTGGTTTAGTTGCTGGGTTTAACCTTAGACTTCACTATAAACCAACAAAGAAAAAGTGACTTTTTTAAAATCAGTTTGCAAGGAGGACACCCAAACACTTGTATCCCTCTTTACCTGTACCACCAGATATTTGGGTGTCCTCAAGATCCTTTTTGGGTGTCCTCAAGATCCTTTTTAATCAAGATATCCTTCAAACATTCTCAAATTACCTCATTCTAATGTTTGAGTGTCCCCGCTTTCACATCAAATGTACTAAAATTGTCAGCATGAATATTCTCAATATCAATTGCATCGAATGCGTATTCTTGATGACAAAATTGGCAGTTCATTTTTAAGCTTCCATCTTCTTTTATAATATTAAGCAATTCAACTTTGGACACATTTTGAAGAGCATGCGCACTGCGTGCCTTTGAACAGTCACATTCAAACTTAACCGATTGAGGTTCGAACAATCGAATGTCCTCTTCATGAAATAAGCGATGTATTAGCACCTCAGGCGGCAAGCCTAAAAGCTCTTCCGACTTTGTCGTATTGGCCAGCATCGATAAGTGCTCAAAATCCTTGTTTTCACTTACCTGATAAGTCTCACTGGTCTCAGGTACAATTTGCAAAAGCATACCGGCCGCGCTGCCTTTTTCAGAAATTTCGGTCGCCAAATAGACCTTGGTTAGCAATTGCTCAGATTGAAGAAAGTAGTTTTCCAAACACTCCGCCAAGCTATCTTTGTCAAGCGCAACCACTCCTTGGTAACGCTCCTTGTCTTCAGGCGCCAAGGTAATTGCCAATACTCCTTTTGTGAATAGTTCGCTAAAAGTCGTTGGTAAATCAGTGATACTTTCATCCCACCTTGCCACACCGCGAAGCTTCTGGTCATGTGTACCATTGATCACCGCGTATTTCACTATACCGTCACTGTGGATTTGAAGGGCTACCTCGCCCTTAAACTTCAAGGTTGCGGTTAACAAACTAGCGGCCGTCATTAACTCACCAAGCAGGCGAGCAATAGGCTCTGGATATTTGTAGGAGTCGAGCACAGCTTGATAACTCTCCTCTAGCTGCACAATCTCGCCTCTCAACGCACGGTTTTCAAATAGAAACCGAGTTAGCTTGTCACTCATAAATGTTTTACCTTTTATTGAAGCTTGAATTTAATGATTTGTCTGCGTTGTTTTTTATCAGGTCTGCTATCGGGCCGAGGGCTATGAAATACGCTTAGTTTGCGCGCTTCCGCATTGCGTAAGCGAAGCTCAATACTATCTTTAGTTTCCACATACATTAATTGCGCAAGACTTGCCGATTGGCGCTTATCTATAACTTGAGCCACGATAACCGTTTTTACATCAAAACCTACAGGGACTTTCACAGTCGCGCCTAAATCAACCGCTCGGCTTGGCTTTGTGCGCTGATTATTATAGGTGATTTTACCCGCTTGAATCATCTCTCTAGCGATAGCGCGTGTTTTCGAAAACCGAGCAGCCCAAATCCATTTATCAAAGCGCACGGCGTCGGCGCTATCTGCCTCAGATTTTGGGTGTCCTCGCTTTTGTTGCTTGAGATTGGGTTTTTGCATAGTTTTGTGCACTTTTTCTCTAATTAGTTGTCAATATACTGTTAAATTTTTATCACATCGGTCGATGGCTATTGTTCATCGGGTCCACACTAGATATGATTAGGGACTTAATGGGCTGTATCAATCATTAACCGAGACGCAATGACAATTGAAAAGCTAAATTTCGCGCCACTTTCACGATTCTATCAGGAAAATGATAAAAAAATCATTTTGGCTGTAGTTGTTTTGCTTGCCTTATATTTAATCGCCTTTGCAGCAAAGCTCACTTGGCAACTGATGCCAACGCCAGAATCAAACGGTGTTTCCAATGCCTCCGCGCAAGCCCTAAGCGTAGATGTGAGGCCAACAGATAACAAAACCAACCTCAATAAATTACTTGCGCTAAATTTATTCGGCGATGCGGCGGCAAAACCTCAAGAAGTCGTCCAGCAAGATGTCACCGATGCTCCAGAAACTAAACTGAACATTTCATTATCTGGCGTCGTAGCTAGCTCGGACCCAAACGTCGGTGCCGCGGTTATCGAATATAGGAATAGTCAGAGTACTTACGGCATTGGTGACAAAATCGAAGGTACACAAGTCACACTCGACGAAATATACAGCGACCGCGTGATCATAAAAAATAGGGTCACGCGAGAAACATTGATGCTAGACGGCGTAGACTTTGAGGAGGCTAATCGCCTTCGCGAACAGAACGAACCCATCACGGCTCAAAACGCGAGTGCTCAAGCGAAGGTTCAAGGTCCAAATAGACAAAGCCGCAGCTCTGCAGCACCTCAGCCAACTGTAGATGTGGTTAGTATTCAGCGAAGACTTAAAGAAGAGCCCGCAAGTTTTGCTGACTTTATTCGTTTAACGCCGCACATGCGCGATGGTACACCTATCGGATTTCGGGTCTCACCTGGCAAAGATCCAACCTTATTTAGAGAGGTTGGATTGCAAGATGGTGATATAGTGATTGAAATGAATGGTTATGATTTATCAGACACGTCCCAAGCACTCGAAGCAGCGGCTCTGATAAATGAAGCGCAAAGTTTAGATTTTGAAGTCTTGAGAAACGACCAAGTCGTCTCATTAAATTTAGATATTCCAAGGGATTAGATAATGAAGGTAGTATGGTTATGAGAGTATTTATGCGCATGAAAAAATGCCAGAAGCTAATGCTGTGCATCAGCATGGTTGTAAGCTTCGTGCTAGGTAGCGTTGCTTATGCCGCAGAATATCAGCCTAACTTTAAAGACACAGAAATCACTGAATTTATCAATATCGTCGGTAAAAACCTAAAACGAACAATCATCGTTGATCCAAATGTGCGTGGCAAAATTAGTGTTCGCAGCTACGATTTGCTCAATGAGGAGCAGTACTACCAATTCTTTTTAAACGTATTGCAAGTTTATGATTTTGCAGTGGTTGAAATGCCAAACGGCATTTTAAAGGTCGTTCGTTCAAAAGATGCAAAATCATCCAACATTCCTGTTGTAGAAGGCACGCCATTTAACGGTGATGAAATGATCACGCGAGTCATGCCGGTTTACAATGTGCCCGTGCGAGAGCTTGCGCCAATTCTTCGTCAATTGAATGACCAGCAAGGCGGCGGCAACGTCGTCAGCCACGACCCTTCCAATGTGATGATGCTCACCGGCAGAGCAGCAGTGGTAAATCGCTTAGTTGAAATCATTGAGCGCGTAGACCGAGCAGGCGATGAAGAAGTCGAAGTTATCAAACTTAAATATGCCTCAGCATCAGAAATGGTTCGCATCATAGATAGTATAAATAATACAGCGGGCAACCAAGCGGCCGGAGGTAAATCGACACCTCGCGTAGTAGCAGATGATCGCACCAACAGCATTATTGTCAGTGGTGATATAAAAGCCCGCCAGCGCCTCATCAACCTAATACGACGTATGGATGAAGAGCTTGAAAGTAGCGGTAACACTCGTGTTATATTCTTAAATTATGCAAAAGCTGAAGACCTAGTTAAAGTGCTACAAGGTGTCAGTGCATCGATTCAATCAGAGGGTCAGCCCACTGCTCAACAGGCTCGCAGAAGCACGTCGAACAACCGCGATGTCAGTATCGATTTTCATCAAGATAGCAACTCTTTAGTAATCACAGCAGAACCCGACATGATGCGCTCACTCGAAGACGTTATTCGCCAATTAGACGTGCGCCGAGCTCAGGTGCAGGTTGAGGCAATTATTGTTGAAGTGTTTGAAGGTGATGGCGTAACCCTTGGTGTGCAATGGGTATCTGAAGACGGCGGCGGAACTCAATTCAGCAATGGCGTCATTCCAGTAGGTACTTTGGGTGTTGCATTGCGAGAAGCCGAGGACCGCACCGTTACAAGGACCACCACCTCGGCTAATGGTGTTCCAGTTCAGACTAATGAAACTATCGAAGGCAATCTGACACCTCTTGCACAATTATTAGGTGGTGCAAATGGTTTGATTGCAGGTGTCATTGAAAATGGCTGGGGTGCCGTTGTGCAAGCAGTCAGCAACGACACCAATTCGAATATTTTAGCGACACCTCATTTAACCACTTTAGATAACGAAGAAGCTTTTTTTATCGTCGGTCAAGAAGTGCCTATTATTACCGGAGCGAGCACCGGTGCAAATAACTCCAACCCATTTCAAACGGTTGATCGTCAAGAAGTAGGTATAAAGCTAAAAGTTACGCCGCAAATTAATGAAGGTGATGCCGTTCAGCTAACCATCGAGCAAGAAGTATCTAGCGTTAGTGGTGCAACCGCTGTGGATATCTCGATTAATAAACGTGAAATCAAAACCACGGTTATCGTAGACGATGGTGGCACCATAGTGCTAGGCGGCTTAATTGATGAAGACGTCCAAGAAAGCGTTTCAAAAGTCCCCTTACTGGGAGACATTCCGTTTCTCGGCCACCTATTTAAAACAACCACAACGAGCAAGCGCAAGCGCAACTTGATGGTATTTTTAAGGCCAACCATCGTTCGAGATGGCGTCACCATGAACGAAATCAGCCATCGTAAATATAATTTTATCAGAGCTCAGCAACTCAATCGTCAATCTCAAGGTATCCCACTTATGCCCAATACCGAGGGGCCAAGCATCCCCGCATGGGACGATAAACTCACACTGCCGCCTTCATTCGAACAATATTTGCTCGAAAAAGATCAATTGGAAAATTGAGCATGCAAGAAGATAAGCATCTGCAAAATGGAGACCTAGACAGAGCACCATTATTGGATAGTGCAAGTGATGATTTGCAGCAAGCAGAGATGGCTGCAAACTCCGAGCTTATGCCGGATGAAGATGAAGTTATCGGTTTGCAGGTGCCCTTTGGTTTTGCGAAACGCCACAAAGTGCTACTCGGATTAGACTCTGAACCAGTGACTTTAATTTACACCGAGCAAACTAGCCTTAAAAGTATCGCAGAAGTGCGCAGATTTGTTGGCGGCCCGCTGCAAATGCAAATTCGAGCCGAAGATCGTTTTGAACAGATTCTAACCGATTCCTTCCAACGTAATTCTTCTGAAGCTAAGCAATTAATGGAAGACCTAGGCAATGAAAGTGATTTATTTGCCTTAGCCGAGGACCTGCCCGATACCGAAGATCTGCTAGACAATGAAGACGATGCGCCCATTATTAAATTGATCAACGCCATGCTCGGTGAGGCAATTAAAGAAGGCGCATCCGATATTCATATCGAAACTTTCGAAAATCAACTTGTAGTGCGTTTTAGAGTAGACGGCGTGCTGCGCGAAATATTGCGTCCTAACCGCAAAATGTCCTCGATGCTGGTATCACGTATCAAGGTTATGTCCAAAATGGATATTGCCGAGAAACGAGTACCTCAAGATGGGCGTATCAGCCTGCGCATAGGTGGTCGTGCAGTAGATGTGCGTGTATCAACCATGCCCTCGAGTCATGGCGAGCGAGTCGTATTGCGATTATTAGATAAAAATAACGCACGTTTAAATCTTGAGGATTTGGGCATGACGCTAGCAAACAGAAAGCACTTTTCAAGCTTAATCCGCAAACCCCACGGTATTATGCTGGTCACAGGCCCCACAGGGTCTGGGAAAAGTACTACCCTGTATGCGGGACTGAGTGAAATTAATTCAAAGGACCGTAATATTCTGACCGTGGAAGACCCGATTGAGTTTGACTTAGAGGGCATTGGCCAAACACAAGTCAATCCGAAAGTGGATATGACCTTTGCAAGAGGTCTACGCGCGATTTTACGTCAGGATCCCGATGTAGTGATGGTCGGCGAAATACGGGATGTAGAAACCGCGCAAATAGCGGTTCAGGCCAGTTTAACCGGTCATTTAGTATTATCGACTCTACATACGAATACTGCTGCAGGCGCCATTACCCGCTTAGAAGACATGGGTATCGAACCGTTTTTACTATCGTCTAGTCTGCTCTCAGTGCTCTCTCAACGCTTGGTGCGCACCCTTTGCCCTGAATGCAAAGTAGCGCATAAACCCAGTGCTAGTGAACGCGAAGTACTTGGCCTCGATGAACAAACCGACGCCATTATTTATAATCCCAAAGGATGCGTGCAGTGCAATTATTCCGGCTACAGAGGCCGAACCGGTATCCACGAGCAACTAATTGTTGATGAAACAGTGCGCGAGATGATGCACGATGGTCGTGGTGAGCAGGCCATCGAAAAGTATATTCGCAAAACCACGCCATCGATTCGCCAAGATGGCTGCGATAAAGTACTCAAAGGCGTAACCTCGCTCGAGGAAGTCTTGCGAGTGACTAGAGAAGAATAATGCCAGCGTTTGCATATAAAGCGCTGGATGCGCGCGGTAAAAATAAATCTGGCGTACTAGAGGGCGATACCGCTAGACAAATACGCCAGCAGCTTCGAGAAAAATCTCTTATCCCGGTCGAAGTCGAGCAAGTAGCCGAACAGAAAGTTAGCGATCGCAAAATATCGTTTTTTGCTCCTAAAATATCCAGTAGCGATCTAGCACTTCTAACCCGCCAGTTGGCTACGCTAATTGAAGCTGCCTTACCTATTGAAGAAGCACTTTTAGCGGTAGCAGAGCAATCTGAAAAACCTCGTCATAAAAATATGATGATGGCAGTTCGCAGTAAGGTAGTAGAAGGGCATTCTCTTGCTAAGGCCCTTGGCGATTTTCCGCGAATCTTTGACACGCTTTACCGGGCTATGGTTGCCGCCGGTGAGCGCTCAGGATATCTAGACACGGTGCTCAGTCGCCTAGCAGACTACACAGAGAAACGACAGCAAACCGCAAGCCAAATTAGTCAGGCCTTGATCTATCCAATTGTTATGATGGTAGTTGCGCTGTGTGTAGTAATCATGTTGCTGACCGTCGTTGTGCCAAGCATCGTTGAGCAATTTGACAACATGGGTCAAGAGCTCCCTCTGATGACGCGGATTTTAATTAATATTAGCGATGCCTTGCAAGACTACGGCATCTTTGCCGCTATCGTACTAGGCATCGTTATACTGCTAATTCATCGGATGTTGCAGGCACCCCGTATGGAGCTGATGTGGCATAAACGGCTGTTGTTTTTGCCTGTTATTGGCAAGTTAGTCAGGGGAACTAATACCGCCAGATTTGCTCAAACTCTTAGCATACTGTCGGCAAGTGCCGTTCCATTACTAGAATCCATGCGCATAGCGGGTAATGTGCTGGAAAACAAACATTTAAAAAACTTGGTAAAGGAAGCCGCAGAAAAAGTCAAAGAAGGTAGCAGTTTACGGGCCGCACTCGAAAGTACTAAGGTGTTTCCACCTATGATGATGCACATGATTGCATCAGGAGAGCGCTCCGGTGAATTGCAAAATATGTTGGCACGAGCAGCAGACAACCAAGAGCGCGAATTGGCTTCTACTATCAATATCGCGTTGAAAATATTTGAACCGGCTCTCATCGTTACGATGGCAGCCATTGTACTCTTTATCGTCATGGCGATATTAATGCCAATCTTGGCGTTAAACAATTTAGTTGGCTCTTAATAAGGATTATAACAATGACATCTCAAGGTCTCTTTCCCCAAAGTCGAAATGCTATTCGAGGCTTCACGCTAATAGAAGTCATGATTGTTATTTTCATCATCGGCATGATTGCTGCACTGGTTATTCCAAATGTAGGCGGAAGTAAGTCCACCGCTGAGCTGAAGAAAGCCGCCATAGACATTCAAAATCTCGAAAATGCATTGCAGATGTATAAATTAAATGCCAATCGTTTTCCTACCACTGAACAGGGCTTAGAAGCATTAGTGACTATGCCGACTATCGAACCTATTCCAAGAAATTACCCAGAGGGCGGAATTATTAACCGCTTACCACAAGACCCGTGGGGCTTTGATTATATATTGCTGAGCCCAGGTGAAATAAAGCCAGTAGAAATTTATTCTATTGGCCCTGATGGTGTCGATGGCACTGATGATGATATCGGAAGTTGGAATATTAACGAGTACCTATAGTTGAATGAATGCGCAAATCAGGCATCTTTCACTTAGCTTAGCTCTTATCTCTCTTTACGCGTAGGTTGGCATGCACATATCTCGCAAGCACCAAGGTTTTACACTGCTAGAACTCATTCTGGTAATAGCGGTAATTGGGCTAATTGTATCGGTAGTAAGCTATAACGTGATCGGTAAAGACCCAGCAGATGACGTTGAGCAAGAGACTCGCAAACTACAGGTCTTGTTTGATATGGCAAGCGATTACGCGGTTCTCAATCAAAAACAGCTTGGGCTAAGAGTAGATCTTGAAAAGGTGACTTATGAGTTTGTTGCGCTAAATGATGAGCAGCGATGGCGCCCAATAGAAACTCAGCCTATCTTTGCGATGCATGAATTGCCTGAGTTCGTTTCATTGGAGCTGATTCTTGAGGACTTACCCTGGCAAAACGAAGATAGCCTATTTGATACTAAAGTGTTTGACGAATCTTTAAGTGTAAGCGACGAAGGCGTTGAAATTGGGAATGAAGAGGATATTGAGCCACCGCCTCCGCAAATTTTATTGCTCTCTAGCGGCGAGATTACCCCTTTTGAAATACGCCTGATTTATGATGAACCCTTTGGTCAAACCATACCATTTTTCTTTACGCTGCAAGGCGAAGACGTGCCGCCTCTGCTTCGCTTGGACAAAGAAGAGCTATGACGCAATTCAATATGAGGACACCCAAACTTTTCACCCGCCAAATAGGCTTCACCCTCTTAGAAGTTCTCATTGCCGTCGCCATTTTTGCTCTGGCTGGCGGTGCTGTTGTAAAAGGCGCAGCTGAGCATTTAAACGCCGTTAGCATGCTAAAAAATCTAACCTTTGCTACTTATGTCGCTAACAATCAGCTAACTGAAACGAGTATTCGTGCAAATACAACTTGGCCCCCCAAAAATAACCTTAAAGGTGATACCGAAATGGCTCAGCAGCAATGGTTTTGGGAGCAGACAGTACTAAAGACGCTCGATGACGATTTGTTAGAAGTGACCGTAACTGTCTATAAAAACGCTGATTTTACTGGCTCGATTACCAGCGTGACAACCTTTATGGCGCGAGAGTAGGTCTGCTGATGGCTGTTTTTTTTAAACAAAAAAGTTTGGGTGTCCTCGTAAGGGGATTCACCTTGATTGAGTTGATAATCGCGGTCGCGATTTTTTCGTTAATTGCTTTGGCGGCGAATCAGGTGCTCGGAACCGTTACGTCTAGTAGCGGTGTGTCAGATCGCGAGCTCAGTAATCTGCAAAATTTACAGCGGGCGATGTTGGTAATAGAGCGTGATTTTCAACAAATTGCTGACCGAGTGCCTAGGATCCAAGGACAAGAAAACCAGCTCATCATAAACGGTGGTGAATTTGAGTTTGAGAGCGATGCATATGGCATATCTATTGTCCGCAGCGGATGGCATAACCCGCAGCTGGTTTTGCCCCGCAGCTCACTTCAAAATGTGATCTATAGAATGCAAGATGAACAATTGCAACGCCTACACACCAACTATGTTGATTCGGTGATCGGCACCGAACCGAAAGTGCGCGTGTTACTTGAGGATATTGAAGACTTCACAATCGAAGTACTCAGAGAAGTAAATATCGGTGACGATTTTGAATGGTCGGAAACAATTGAAAGCACTGAACTCCCTAAAGCCATCCAAATTACTATCGTATCAAAGCACTACGGCCAGCTTCGTCGTGTATTTCAGGTAAGTTTGTGAACGCTGTAGCCGATAGCAAGCAGAAAGGCGTTGCACTCGTGGTGGTGCTGCTAATCGTCGCACTGATCAGTATTTTAGCGACGCAGATGATTAGCCGATTACAGCTGAATGTAGTGCGCGCACAAAATATTAAAGACAATAATCAGGCCTATTGGTACGCCCTAGGTGCAGAAGAGTTTGCACGCAAATCCTTAAGTGCTTTAGTCAGCTTGAGCCCCGACAACATAAACTTAAGTCAACCTTGGGCGCAAACCTTTGAATATCCAGTAGAAGGCGGCGGCATAAAAGCAGAACTGGTTGATATGCAGTCCTGCTTTAACTTAAATGCAATTAATTCTCAGGCAAACTCAAGCAACCAAAACCCTGATGAAACCGACAGCGAAGATGAAAGTGAAAACGAAGAAGAGCAGAGTAATACCGAGCTAAAACCTAGCAACCCAAATGGGCAAACCCAAAATGGCCGGCTACCAAGCCAACAGGCTTTTCATAACTTAATGGATATCATCGTTGACGATTCTTTTGTGGTAGACACGGTGACCGATTCTCTTATCGATTGGATAGACGAAGACGACAAGTCCTCTGATTTTGGCGCCGAAGACGTAGACTACGAATCCCTTGCCATTCCTTACTTAGCGGCAAATAACACAATGTCGAGTACAAGTGAGCTACGGCTCATTAACGGCGTACAAAACGGCTCAAGCGGGCAATGGCTAAACGACTTATTGCCATTAGTGTGCGTTCTGCCTGAAACTTCCTTGCGCTTGAACGTCAACACGATTACCAACGAACAAGCTGCGGTGCTAGCCGCACTGCTTGGCGACACATTAGACAACGCGCAGAGCATTATCTCAAACCGACCGGAAGAAGGCTTTAGTAAAATTGAAGATTTTCGAACCTTACCGGCGGTTACTGCGCTTAATTTGCCTGCCAATAACATTGAGTGGTTTGCTATAGATACAAAATACTTTAAGCTTACCACTACAACACAGTACAATGATGCGCAGTTTAGGTTGACCACGTTGTTTTACGTTGGCGGTGGCTCAGTAACAGTGGTAAGACGTGAATTTGGAGGTTTTTAAGTAGTGCAACGATTAATTCTCAGGTTTGGCTGTGATTTAGAGTCTAGCGTACAGTGGCTGGTATATAGTGAGCCTGCACAAGAAATAATCGCCTCGGGTGAACTTGCAAATGCCATGGAACTTTCTTCACTCAAAGAAAGGGCCGACAGCGCAGACGTGATTGCGTTAGTACCTAGTTCAGAAATATTGTTAACTTGTGTAAATCTACCACCAAATGCAAATCGAAAAGTCATCAGCGCTATCCCATTTATGCTTGAAGAAGATGTTTGCGGAGATATCAACCAACATTTTGTGGCCCTAGGCCAGCGCATTGGTGATGAGCAACAGGTTGCAGTTGTTTCCAAAGAAAAACTGAAGATGTGGCAACATGCCCTAAGTGATGCTGGCATTTTTTGTCAAACTATCGTTCCCGATGTATTAGCTTTACCGAGTAAAGAAGATGCTGTTAGCTTGGTACAATTTGGTCGGCAGCTAGTCGCTCGCTTTGATTTAACTCACGGCCTTGAGGGCGAAATTGATTGGCTACTCGAACTAATTAAAGAAAAAACCGTAAGCGAAGACTTAGCCATAGAATGCTTCAGCGAAATAGACGGCCTCAGCGCGGATAGTCACGGGAGTATTCGCTTTGACTATACTGACTTACCGTTATTATTAATGCTCAAGAACATTGATGCGAAGACCTTGAATTTGTGTCAAGGTCCATACAGTATAAAACGAGCTGGCAATCCACATTGGCAAAAATGGAGGCTTGCCGCCGCACTGGGCGCTATCGCCCTTACGGTAAACCTGGTGTCGACTAGCATTGAACTCAATCAAATAAAAAGTCAGCGTGCAGAGTTTGCGTTACAAATTAACAACTCAATCGCACAGGGCTTTCCAAATATTGGGCAGTTTCGTCAAGCTCGCCTAGCCGTGCAAAATGAGATGAAGCGACTCGAGCAGGCGGGTGGTGGTTTAAGTATGCTGGCAATTTTGTCACAGCTTAGCGATGCATTTGCCAACTCAGGCGTAACGCCGCAGACCTTGCGCTATGACGCTACTCGAACAGAACTTAGAATGCAGTCTGTTGCTAATAACTTTGAATCATTAGAAAGATTTAGACGCGATATACAGGCTTTGGGCTTTGAAGTAGATCAAGGCGCAATTAATAATCAAGGTGACCAAGTGGTTGGTGTTGTAATTGTTAAAGGCTAATGTCGCAAATGTCAGTAAACAACGTGGACAATGAGAAACTAAATGCAGGCACTTAAACAGTGGTTTTTACAGCTCTCCGAACGCGAGCGGATTTTGGTCGTTGCGGCAAGCGCCGTGTCTATAGTTGTTTTGTTTTACTATTTAGTTTGGTCACCCTTGCATCAGGCAGTAGACACGCAAAGTGCTGCTCTTGAAAACGACCGTAAACTATTAGTATGGGTACAAGAGCAATCAAGTCGCGCTCAAATGCTACAAAGCACCGGGCAGCAGAGCAGTTTTAGCGGCTCACTTACCCAGTTAGTCAATCAGACCACCCGCGAAGCTAATATCCTAGTATCGCGTTTGCAGCCGCAAGGCGAAGAACTACAGGTGTGGATTGACCAAGTACCTTTTAATTCACTTATGCGCTGGCTTGCCGATTTAGAGCAACGCGGAGTAGTGATACTGCAATCAGATTTTAGCGAAACCAACGAAGATGGTTTCGTGCAAGTCAGGCGTTTACAGTTAGGCAAGCGTTAAGATGATCTTACAAGTCAAAGTATGGCAATGGATTGTATTATGTGTTTTTGCATATCTGCTGTTTTTAATTGCGTATATTCCTGCATCATATGTCGCCGACTTTGTGCAAAAGCAAAGCCAGGGGCAAGTGCGCCTCAGCAATGTGACCGGCACACTTTTTGAGGGCAATGCATCTATCATTGAAGCGAACGGTTTTCAGGTCAATAATCTTGATTGGAGATTAAATCCGTGGGCACTTTTGATTCTGCGTGCCAATATTGATGTCAATGGCGGAGCCATTCGCAACTCAGAACAAATTTACTTAAAAGGCAAAGCAAGCTTAAGTCTTTTTTCTCCTGAAAGTTTCACACTCACAGATAGCCAAATTTTTGTGCCCGCAAAATCAGTATTGTCACAATTCACACTGCCAGTCACCGTTACCGCATCAGGTCGATTCAGGGTAGACTTAGAAAGCCTTGAGATGTCACCCACTTGCATATCATTAATGGGCAGAGGAGCTTGGCTAAATGCGCGTGTCGATACCCCTACGCAACCTGTAGAGCTTGGCAACTTTGAAGCTAGTTTAAGCTGCGATAATGGTACGCTGAATGTGCAAGTACTGCCCGATAACACGCTCAACCTAGACGCAAAAATTAGCGTCAATCAAGACGGTAAATATGCCGCAAACGGACAGTTTAGACCAGACGCAGAATTACCACCTGTAATTAGACAGGCTGCTGACAGCATTTTTCCTAAAAATCCTCAGGGATTCTATATCCTACGTTTATAAGGATACAGAGCCATATACGTCTGGATTCGCAAAATAGCTGAGAGCCAAAACGGTCGCGCTCGTGTATATAGATAGCCGCGTTTCTAAACCCGCCGTTAACTGACCAATCGCCCCGCCCTTTTGCTTAATATTATGGGTATTAAAGAGTTTGTCCATGGCATCCCCCAATTCCATCGAATCGAGTAGATTTTGATAAATAGATAGGGGTAACGGCAATGTCGCAGTTTGCCCAAAAATCACTTCACTGCCATTAGAGATGCAAATTACCGCAAAGGTTTTTGGCCCATCTTCAAATACATCCACACCGCCTTCATAAGCGATATAGTAATCCGCTTCGACATCCACACAATTTAAAACACGATTATGCGCACCCTCGCGAGTTTGCTCATAACTCATAGGTTGGTCGGGTACGCCTGAGGGCACATCCAGTG
Source organism: Glaciecola sp. SC05 (assembly GCF_041380235.1). NCBI lineage: Bacteria > Pseudomonadati > Pseudomonadota > Gammaproteobacteria > Alteromonadales > Alteromonadaceae > Glaciecola > Glaciecola sp. SC05. Next base: position 78,781 of record NZ_JBGIYY010000008.1, on the reverse strand, counting down.
CAATAATATCAATGGACTCATGCGCAAATACACTAGCAAAAGCGGTTTGAGCGGCCTCGATTTTGACCGGGTTTTTTGAAGCAATGGCTATTTTCATGTTTTCACTTCTATTAATATCGGTTCATAATTAAAAAATTACTGCATAACACCTGATTCAGCCCTGACTGTGTGGCTGAAAATTATCATCAATAATTGACTGAATAATATCGTGATAGTTATTGGTGTGGGGATGTCCCGTGATGTCATTTTCAGGTGCTTGGCTGTCAGGGTTAGTAATCCCGAGGGTGTAGGCGATACCAAACTCCTTTGCCGCATCTAATATTCGCTGACTATCGTCCACGAACAAAGTATGCGCTGGATCAAAATCCAAATGCGCTTGCAGCTGTTGCCAAAGCGATTGTGATTCTTTAGTAACGCCAAACTGATGGGTCGAGATAAGCGTATCAATGTGGCTAGCAAGCTCGGTCTCTTCTAGCTTTAAAGATAAACTGTCAGGATGAGCATTGGTCACCAGCACCACTTTGCGCTCGCTCTTTTTCAAGGCATCTAAAAACGGGATACTGTCATCGCGCATACGAATAAGGTGCATCAGTTCACGTTTGGCCGACATAATATCCAAATCTAGCTTCTCGGCCCAATAATCTAAGCAGTACCACTGTATTTCGCCATACACTTCAGCATAAGCTTCTTGCATATGGGCATGGCAGTCCTCCAGAGATTTACCGGTGCGTTCAGCCAATTTTTTAGGAATGTGCTCTACCCAAAATTGCGTATCAAAATGCAAATCCAAGAGTGTGCCATCCATATCCAGTAAAACAGTGTCTATCTTATGCCAGGGTAACCGTGCCAATCTTTGTTCCTTATGCTAATGTTAAGCTTCCTAAGGTGTTAGTGTATCTTGTGTTGGTTGAATGAGTAAAATTAATCCGAACAAAACCTTGCCCACCATACATAAAACCGAAACGATTGCAAAAAGTCGGTTTTTTAAAATTGAGCAAGTTGACTTAGAATTCAGTAATGGTGCAACCCGTGAGTTTGAGCGCATGGGCGGCAGTGGCCGTGGCGCTGTGATGATCATTCCTTTAATTGACAGCGAGACGATGCTGCTAATAAGAGAATATGCGGCGGGCACCCATTCCTATCAGTTAGGGTTTCCAAAAGGCTTAATTGATCCTGGCGAAACACCTGCCCAAGCAGCAAATCGAGAGTTACAGGAAGAGGTTGGTTATCGGGCAGAAAAAATAGAGCACCTTCGCAAGGTCATGATGGCTCCTACTTTTTTTAACGCCAGCATGAACATCATGATTGCACAAAATTTGACTCCTGCTCGGCTCGAAGGTGATGAGCCCGAGCCACTTGAAGTTGTCCCATGGCCAATTGGCGCAGTCGATGAACTCCTAGATAGAGAAGACTTTGGTGAAGCCAGAAGCGTCGCTGCACTGCTATTGCTGCAGCGTTGGAGAAATAAATTATGATGTCAAAATCTATCGACGAGCTACTAGAAATTGCAAAAAATGTGGCCGTTGAAGCAGGCATAGAAGTGCTCGACATCTATGATAAAGGCACTTTTGAAACCTACGAAAAAGAAGATGAATCACCGGTTACCAGCGCTGATTACAAAGCTAACGAAATTATCACCGAAGCACTCGCAAAGCTGACCCCAAATATTCCAGTGATGTCGGAAGAAACCACTATCCCGCCTTTGGATGAGCGCCAAGCATGGACGCGCTACTGGTTAATCGACCCGATTGATGGCACCCAAGAGTTCGTGGCGCGAAGCGGTGACTTTACGATAAACATTGCGTTAATTGAGGATCATAAACCCGTTATCGGCGTGATTTATTGGCCCTGCGGTGAATCGCTTTATTTTGCCAGCGAAGGCCACGGTGCTTATAAACGCGCGCAAGTCGAGACCAAAGCAATATCGGTAAGAAAATTCGGAGTACCTAGCGAAGATGTAGTGATGATAGCCATTTCTCGTCGTCAGTCTCGTGAACACGTATTTGAACGGTTGTCAGACAAACGTAAATACCAAACTCTGCCCACCGGCAGTTGCTCATTAAAGGCCTGCTTTATTGCCGAAGGCAAAGCCGATGTATTTATGCGCTTAGGCGTAACGGGCGAGTGGGACACCGGAGCATCACAGTGCATCATCAATGAAGCAGGCGGAAAAATCATGGCCGCAACCTTCGACGAGCTTACCTACAACAAGCGAGAAGAGGTAACCAATCCCGATTTTATCGTCTTAGGTGATCAACGAGTCGATTGGCACAGTATCATTAGATATAAATAATCGTCATGTACTACATTCAATAGATAACTGTCTATGCATAGATATATGAGCGGCGTAGAAAAGGCGCTTTTCATCGCCATAATATTTATTGCTTCGGGCGTATGCAAAGCATGTTGTTTAATGTCTCTGACTTTGCTCGCGCGACATTTGAAGTAAATGTCGATGCCTCGCTATTGAATTTAACCCTCGGTCAGAGCGCTGTGGCCTCCATAGGCGGCAATTTAACGATTAGTGGCATGACCATTCCAGTGTGCTTCGATGTGCGCGTTACCGGCCTAAAGGGCGGTCAGTAAAAAAGAGCATATTAATGTTAAGCTCTTTTTTATGCTTTTGTTGATTAGCAAAAGACCCAATAACTTACCTTCCCTGAAGCTGACTCTACCCCTTCGTAAAACCATCTCGAGACACAATCGTTACCGTTTCGTGCTCTTCTGAATACTCAATAAACGCTTCAGCGTTGATCAACTGCATTTTTACATGTGCTACCTTCTCTTCTAGGGAGTACTCGACTTCACCGTAGTCTGTGCCTTCCCTAAGCACAAATGATTCTATGATGCTGTATAAGGTATCTGCCGATAACTGTTGATAGTCGATGATCATAAACACTCCTGAAAAAATGCGCTAATGCGCTCTGGCAACCATAGTTTTGGTGCCAAGGGTTGTCCGTACATAAAACCTACATGGCCACCGTGTTGACTGATTTCATAAGCCGTACTCAGCGATAGCTGCGATGTAGACGGAATCACTCTTTCATCCATAAACGGATCGTCTTTAGCATGCAATATAAGGGTCGGTAGACGAATATTTTGCAGGAACGGCATTGCACTGGCTTTTGTATAATAGTCGTCTGCGTCTTTAAAACCATGCAGTTTAGCGGTGACGTGCTCATCAAATAGTCTGAAAGACTTCAAATTACCAAGCTCTTTTGCCGTTACGTGCAGATGCGGCCGCATATCAATTGCAGTCATTTTCTCTTGTAAATTTTGGCGCATACTTTTTAATAGATGCGACTGATATCGTTTCGCAAAGCCTTTATTAATAGCTTCTGCTGAGGCGGCTAATTGAATAGGCGCAGACACACTAACTGCCGCTTTGAAGCCCAAGCCATCGCTTTCACCTAAAAGCTTAAGCAGCATATTGCCGCCCAAAGAAAAACCAGCCGCTAGCAATTGTGCTTCAGGGAATGTTTGTCTTATCCATTTTACGCAATGCTGAGCATCTGTGGTTTCGCCAGAGTGGTAGGCACGAGGTCGACGATTGATGACGCCGCTACAGCCTCGAAAATGCATCACAATACTAGCGATATTTTGCTTCAAAAGCATCTCAGCTAAGTGCTGGATATAGTGGCTGTTCTGCGAGCCTTCGAGGCCATGAAACAACACTGCTATAGTTTTCGGCGCTTGCTTCGAACCGGGCAATAGCAAGCCCAAATCTAAAAAATCACCATCGGGTGTATCGATGCGTACTGACTCAAACGGGATCTTCGGTGTCCGCAGAAAAAACTTCGGGTAGATAGTTTGGATGTGTGAATTTCTCGCCCACAAAGGGGCTTCAAATTGGGCCTTTGACACCTTTCCAAATTGAGTGCTCAAAGCAATACTCATATTCCTTTCACCGCATATTTTCGCCTACACATATTGCGAGAGACTTGCACAGGCTTTGAGGCACTCTTGTGACACCGTTCGATGATCAAGTTTTTTCCCCTGCATGGCCCTAGTATCGGTTAATTTTCGAAGGCATAAGGCAGCGAGCTGGTCAGATAGCTGCTCGCGCGTACGCACGTAATGAAAAAACAATGTGTTCGCAAAGGTAACAATCTCTGCCTGCTGAGATTTTTCTAGTGCTAGCTCTTCCTCAAGCGCCTTTTTATAGAGAGTTAAATCAACCGTTTTTATACCTCGCCTTTTCGCTCTATGACGCCATAACCGTTTATCGGAGGCCTCAATGGCCTCTTCTATTCGTTGAATATCATCAAAATTATACATGCGCTCATGCTGACTTAAATACATCATCGAAAGCACGATATTCACATTAATTTGCAAGCCATCTTGAAGCGCTAAGCAAGCGCTTTTCACCTCGTCATATTTATACACACTTAATGAATAATCCCAAAGGGCATCTTTGTCGATACTAAACATTGCTTGCCCCTTGAAGCTGCATATCGAAATCCTTTTTAGCCGCCTCTAACGATTCCTGAGCATCTAGCCACTGCATTTCGGCATCATCTAAATCCGAGTTCACCTGGCCTTGTTGTTGAATCAATACAGTCAATCGCGCTTTGTTTTTCGATTCATACAAAGTGCTATCACCCATACTGTCCTCTATTTGTGCTTTTTGCGCATTAAGGCTGGCCATGCTTTGCTCAAGTTTCTTGATGGCGTCGGTAAAAGGTTTGGCCTTTTGCCTAAATTGCGCTTCGAGGCGTTTGATTTCTTTGCGATCTAAGGTGGTCTTAAGATCATGCTCTTGAGCAGAGTTTGGGTGTCCTCGTTTGGATAGAGCGGAGTTTATGGTTGGCTGATTTTTTATGTTGGACGCTTTGCTAGCGTTTAGCATCCATTTGCGATAATCCTCTAAGTCGCCGTCAAAAGTGCTTACTCTGCCGTCATCAACTAAATAAAAGTCATCGCAAACCGAAGTGAGTAAATACCGATCATGCGAAACCAATACGATTGCACCTTCAAAACTCTGTAGTGCAAAATTAAGCGCGCCGCGCATTTCTATATCTAAATGGTTAGTAGGCTCATCAAGTAAAAGTAAGTTTGGCTTTTGAAACACTAAAATGGCCAACACCAAGCGTGCTTTTTCACCTCCTGACATCGGCTCAACCTTGGCCATGGCCTCATCTCCATGAAAACCAAAACCGCCTAAATAATCTCTAACGCCTTGCTCAGTTAGCTTCATATCCATGTGCTGAATGTGCGCAAAAGGCGTGCTTTGCATATCTAAAGCGTCTACCTGATGCTGCGCAAAGTAACCGATGTGCAAACCAGCTGAGCAAAGATACTCCCCCGAAAGCGCCGTAAGCTTGCCCGACATCAATTTAATGAGCGTAGACTTACCCGCTCCATTTTTACCTAACAACCCAATACGGCTGCCTGGCACAAGATTAAGATGCACTTTGTTTAAAATCACGGTGCTGTTGTAACCTACCTGCACATTTTCCATTTTAATCAGTGGATTAGGCAGTTTATCCGGTATTCTAAATTCAAATGAAAAGCCACTGCTTTGCTGAATAGGCAATACTTCTTCCATTTTTTCCAATTGTTTTACCCGACTTTGTGCCTGCTTAGCCTTGCTCGCTTTGGCCTTAAAACGGGTAATAAATGACATTAAGTGTTCACGTTTTTTCTGCTGCTTTTCATGCTCACTGGCGGCCAGTTTTATACGCAGCGCTTTTTGTTTCTCATAGCTTGAATAACCACCGGTGTAAGACAGCAAAGTTTGATTTTCGAAGCTGACAATCTGATTCGCACAGTTATCGATAAAGGCTTTGTCATGCGAAATCAGCAGTAGCGTGCCCGAATATGACTCTAGCCAATTCTCGAGCCATATCACCGCGTCCAAATCTAAATGGTTGGTGGGCTCATCGAGCAGCAGTAAGTCAGAAGGACACAGCAATGCACGGGCAAGATTCAAGCGCATCTGCCAACCCCCCGAAAAGGCAGATAGGGGCTGACTGAGTTTGTCTTCAGTAAATCCTAAGCCTGCTAGTATAGTTGCAGCTCTTGCCTCCACATCATATGCCCCAGCATGCTCGAGCTTGCCATGCACGATGGCGATTTGGTTACCGTCACCACTTTGCTCTGCTTGGTTTAACTCGATTTTTAGGGCCTGCAATTGGCTGTCGCCAGCAATTACGTACTCCAAGGCATTGCTGCCAAAGTCGTCGATGGTTTGCGCAACGGAAATAATACGCCAGTCTTTAGGGAGCATATAGTCGCCCGCATCGGGTGCAAGCTTGCCCAGCAGCATCGCAAACAAGCTAGATTTACCGCAGCCATTGCGACCAATTATCGCTACTTTTTGGCCAGCAAAGATGTCCAGCGAAACGTTTTCAATTAGCGGTTTAACACCGCGATGTAAAGATAATGCCTGAAGCTTGATCATAAACACATGTTGTACAAAATTTGGTGGCAAGAATAGCAAACAACTGCGCATTGATCATTAATGAACAGTTAAGTGTATAATCAAACAAATGCTTTAATTGAAATATTATGACTAAACGACTGAAAAAACGCTTTATCGCCGGAGCGACCTGCCCATCTTGCAAGCAACAAGACACGCTAATGCTGTATTTCGAGAACAACGTGGAAAAGCTAGCATGCGTTAAATGTGATTATGCCGAGACGCAAACCAACGACAGCGTGAAAGCGGCGAGTAAAACCGATACCGGAGTGATTGGTGTTTTTAAACCATAAGATTTTTCGTTTATTAAAAGCGTAGACACTCAATTTGGGCTTAAGTCATGGAAGGTTCAATTAGCTGCTGAGCAACTTCTATGAGCAACAACTATATACTTCAAATAAACCACCTTGGCATCAAATCTATAACTAAATTAGCCTTAATAATGTGGCGGCAGTTCTACCCCGTCGTTAATGCTGCTTTCTTGGCTTTGCAGGCTTTTTAATTTATCGACAATGTTGTCGCTTAGTTTTTCTAATTCTCGCAGTTGTCGCTGCTGCGAAGTTACAATCTTATTCAGTTGCTCTATCGTATCTTCTTGATAAGCAAGTTTTACTTGAAGCACTTCTATCTCTTGTTGCATTGTTAAAATGTCGGTATCCATAGTTAGTCGATGTCCCAAAATGCCAAATTGCCACTGCTCGCTATTGAAGAGGGCTGCCCATTAATAAAGCCAACCGCATAAACTACCGCCGATTGTGGCGCCGGGCCATCGCTGGGCGCTACTCGCCATTGCTTAAGGCCCTTACCAGTTTTTACATCCCACATCATCAGCCTTTTCGATGGCGATCCTGTTAGTAAGTACTTGCCATCATCTGAGAAGTCAGCGCTAGTAAAGATGATTTGCCGTTCAATAAATTGCAATTGACTGACCGCTTGGCCGGTTTGAACGTCCCAGATTTGCGCATCGTTTTGACCATCGGCGGTAAATGCGTATCGAGCCTGTTGATCAAGCTTCACTTTAGTGACTCGGTTAGGGTGCTGAAACACGTGTATGACTTGACCTGTTTCAGTACTCCATAAATACGCAAAATAGTCATTCCCGCCCGTTAACGCAAACTTCCCGTTAGCTGAGAGGTCAATGGAGTTAACTTTATTATCGCCATGTGCCAGAAACTCCAACCTGCGCTCTGTATCAGGTTCAAAAAACATTACCGTACCACTTGCCCGGGCCACCAATACACCCCTTGCATTATTGCTGATTGCCACATCCTGAATAGTTGATTCGTCGATGCGCCAAAAGCCTAGAGGGTCACCCGTAGAAACGCTCCATATGGCAAAAGCTTCACTGTCTGAAGTCACCACATATTCATCATTTGGTGAAAATCGCACGTTATCGACTAAATTACGAGCATCGCCTTGATGCTGCCAAGTGTAACGAGTTTGCTTTTGTGCAATCTCATATACCTCAATAGCTCCACTAACTTGCGAGACAACGGCGTATTTGCCATTAGCGCTAATATCAGCCGCATAAACACCGGATTCAGACAAGTTTATTCTGTTGCTAGGGCTTGACTCTGGTACACTGCACCCCAACAAAAGAGAGAGGGTAGCGGTTATTACCATTATGTGTCTTTTCATTATGTAATCTTTTATAAGGTGTTTACTTTTGATACAAGGCATTTAACATATAGCCCAGTATATCCCATTCCGGCATTTACAATCCAACGATCTAGTGGAGATGAATATGAAAAAGGCTTATTTAGCCACAGCAGTTTTATCAGCGGTTCTGCTAACCGCGTGCGGCAGTGACGAAGCAAAAGAAGACGCCTCAGCGTCTACTGAATCTGCAATCGTATTAGAAAACGAAGCGCAAAAACAGTCATATGCGCTTGGTGCAAGCATGGGGATGTTTGTTACGAATCGCTTTGAAACTCAAGAGGGTTTAAACATAGCGACCGACTTGGCGGCTCTGCGCGCTGGATTTGAAGACGGATTGAAAAACAATCAACAGATGACTATGGAAGATATTCAGTTTCATACTCAAGCGTCCGATACAGCGCTTCGAGCAGCACAAACTCTTAAAGCTGAACAAGATGCAGCCGCGGCTATTGAAGCAGGTAAAGCGTTCTTGGCTGAAAATGCGCTAAAAGAAGGCGTAACGGTGACTGAATCAGGGCTTCAATATGAAGTAGTTAAGGGCGCTGAAGGAGCAAGTCCAGCAGTAACTGATACTGTAACGGTTCACTATCGTGGCACGCTAATTGACGGTACAGAGTTTGATTCTTCGTATTCTCGTGGTGAGCCAACGTCGTTCCCGCTTAATCGCGTTATCAGCGGTTGGACAGAAGGGCTACAGCTTATGCCATTGGGTTCCACTTATCGCTTTTACATTCCATCGGAGCTAGCATATGGTCAGCGTGGACAAGGGGCGATTCCAGCGAATTCAACACTAATATTCGACGTTGAACTATTGGAAATTAAATCTGCAGAGTAAATTGTCCTAGACGGCAGAAGTGTCGTCTTTGGATAAATCAAAAACAGCGCTTAATAAAGCGCTGTTTTTTTATTATTTCGAAGTTAAATTCGGTAGATTGGGACGCTGTGAGCGAAGCAACAGCCGACCGATAAAGAAAAAACCGATACTCAAAAGCACTGCTACCGGAAACCATTTATCGTAGTTGCTTGTTGCGACTGCTAGGGCCGTGAGTGAAAATGTAAGCACACTAACGATAATACAGTTAATTGCTAAAAACATTATTGCTAAACTCAACACTGATTGTTTCGGCTTATTTGTCTGATTGTTTGTAACAGTCATAGGTGCCTCCTGAGGCTGCATGCTAGTATACAACAATTTAAGGATACATAAAAATAGACTTTAATCGTACTCTTAAGTTCACTTTTTTGTTTATTTTTTAAGCTTATATATGTCTACACCGCTTATAACACCAATCGGCTATGCCAAATTAAAACAAGAACTCGACCATTTATGGCGCGTAGAGCGCCCCGATACCACAAAAAAAGTGACTTGGGCAGCAAGTTTGGGCGATCGTAGTGAAAACGCTGACTACCAATACAATAAAAAGCGTTTAAGAGAAATCGATAGACGAGTTCGGTATTTACGTAAAGCTTTGGAACGCTTAAAAGTGGTTGAGTATCACAAAAGCCAAGAAGGAAGAGTGTTTTTTGGTGCCTTTGTTGAAATAGAAAATGAAACTGGTGACCGAAAAGCCTTTCAAATAGTTGGCTATGATGAAATTTTCGGCCGCAAGGATGTAATATCAGTAGATTCCCCGATGGCGAGGGCGCTGATCAAAAAAGAAGTCGGTGACGAGATCGAAGTAGTCACACAAAGCGGCCGCTATACTTGGTTTGTTGAATCGATACGCTACATTGCATAGTATCTGCGCTAAATATCGTATGGCATCGGTCATAAATGGTCGCACACCGCTTTTATGACAGCTATAATCTCGCCTACTTTGCTTCTCTCCCTAGTTTAAGAAACATTTAAGAGACATTACCTATTCATGATTAATCAGATTATTGCCAAAGAAATTGGTGCGCAAGATTCACAAGTAGCAGCGGCTATTAAACTACTCGACGACGGTGCTACCGTTCCATTCATAGCGCGCTATCGCAAAGAGGCGACTGAGGGCTTAGACGATGCACAATTGCGCACGCTTGAACAGCGTTTAGGTTATTTACGCGAACTAGAAGACCGCCGCGGCGTGATAATTAAGTCTATTTCTGAGCAGGGTAAACTAGACGATACACTGCGCGAGAAAATCGCTTCAGCAGACAGTAAAACCGAATTAGAAGATTTATATCTGCCTTTTAAACCGCGTCGCCGTACTAAAGGACAAATAGCGATTGAAGCCGGCCTTGAGCCCTTAGCTAAACAATTACTCAATGACGCCAATGCCGATATCGATGCTTTAGCAAGCGCTTATATTGATGCCGAAAATGGCATTATCGATGGTAAAGCTGCCTTAGACGGCGCTAAATTCATCTTAATGGAGTTGTTTGCTGAAAATGCTGACGTACTGACGCTGCTGCGCAAACGCCTGACAGTTTTGGCTAACGTTAACAGTTCGGTTATTGACGGCATGGCTGATAAAGGGCAAAAGTTCAGTGACTATTTTTCTTATTCTGAAAAATACTCGAGCGTGCCATCCCATCGTGCTTTAGCGATGTTTCGTGGGCGCAACGAAGGGGTATTGTCAGTATCTCTGGATCCCGCTCCTGAGCAAGAGGGTCTGGCTAAAACCCAAGAATATGAGCAGTTAATTTGCCAAGCATTAGGCCTTAACTTAGGAGCCTCCGCGCGCGACAAATGGCTCGCCACGGTTGTGCAGTGGACATGGAAAATTAAACTCAGTTTGCATCTTGAAACTGAGCTATTTAGCCGCTTGCGCGAAAAATCTGAGCTGGAAGCAATACACGTATTTGCATCAAACTTAAAAGATCTTTTAATGGCGGCGCCGGCTGGACCCAAAGTCACCATGGGCTTGGATCCTGGTTTACGAACCGGTGTAAAGGTTGCCATTGTTGACGCCACCGGTAAAGTCTTAGCTACCACAACCATCTTTCCGCACGCCCCGCAAAACCAGTGGGATAAATCAAAACGCACACTGGCGACCCTAAGCAAACAGCACAAAGTAGATTTGATCAGCATTGGCAACGGCACAGGCTCTCGTGAAACCGATAAGCTGGTAATGGAAACCATTCAGGCCGAGCCTGAGCTTGGTCTACAAAAAATTATTATTAGCGAAGCCGGTGCTTCTGTATATTCAGCTTCCGAATTGGCCTCAGCAGAACTGCCAGAGCTAGATGTGTCGCTTCGAGGAGCGGTCTCAATTGCTCGTCGTTTACAAGATCCGCTGGCCGAATTAGTAAAAATTGAGCCAAAAGCGATTGGCGTAGGTCAGTATCAACATGACGTTAATCAAAGCCAGCTTGCGCTTTCACTGGATAATGTCATTAAAGATTGCGTAAACGCCGTGGGTGTTGACTTAAACACAGCGTCTCCAGCGCTCTTGGCTAATGTGTCGGGTTTAAACAAAACCTTGGCCAACAATATCGTACAGTTTAGAGATACACACGGTCGATTTGAAAACCGCAAGCGCCTGATGGAAGTCGAGCGCCTTGGACCAAAAGCCTACGAGCAGGCTGCTGGCTTTTTACGGGTCATGGGCGGTGATAACCCCCTGGACGGCAGTTCTGTGCACCCAGAGGCCTATCAAATTGTCGATACTATAGTGCAAAAATCAGGTATTGCAGTAAACGATATGATTGGCAACCACGGTGTTTTACAAAGCCTTAACCCAAATGATTTTGTAACTGAGTCTTTTGGTTTGCCTACCATTCGCGATATTGTCAGCGAGCTCGAAAAACCGGGTCGCGACCCGAGGCCTGAATTCAAAACCGCCACTTTCAAGGAAGGCGTGTCGACTATGGCCGATTTAGAAATTGGCATGATCTTAGAAGGCGTGATCAGTAATGTAGCGAACTTTGGCGCTTTTGTAGATATTGGCGTGCATCAAGATGGACTCGTACACATATCGGCTTTAACCAATAGCTTTATTAAAGATCCAAGAGATGTGGTTAAGACCGGTGATGTCGTTACGGTGAAAGTTATGGAAGTAGATGCAAAACGCAAGCGCATCGGCTTGACTATGCGTTTGGATGACGACATCACCATAGCGCCAAAGCCGCCAGAAAGAAGTAAAGCGCGCCATGAGCACACAGCCAAAAATAAGCAGCGCTCGGCGAAAACAAAACCGCAAAGTAGCACCAACGCAATGATGGGAAATGCATTTGCCGAAGCCTTTGCGAAAGCGAAGAAATAGAGCATAGCTAAACGATATCGAAGGGCGATTAAGCTTGTGCTGAGAACGCTTTTGCAACCGGTGTATCACCCGATTTATAGAGCTGTAAGGCTTGGTGCGCTAAGCCTTGAGCGGGCTCTTTTGCAGCGGTATGAGTGCTTAGTGATGAATTAGACTCATCATTAGCAACCGATTGCTTTGCTACTTGAGCTCTAGCTGCTTGTTCTTTTTGTGAGGCCTCAGCAGCTACTTTATAATCTTGTGCAGAGGGCTCTGCAGGGGCTAATGCTGCGGCTCTCACGACCTGCATTTTTGAAACCGTGTCTTGCGGATCTTTTTCTTCACTCACATCAATAGACACTTCTCCGCCCACAGCATAGCGATTGCCATCAGGGCCGGTTTCAAAATCATAGCTAGGTGCACCCGCATATTGCCCGCCAACAGCCGCATGAGCTTGCTCATGAATACGCACCTCTTGATCGCGCTCTTTTAACTCTTGAATTTTTTCTTCATCGGCCTTTTCTTGCGCTTCGAGCACTTTATCATCTGACTTTTGTTGCTTCGCCATATCACCCAACGCATCATAAGTGGAAGGCTTTTCAACACGCTCACCAATCGTCGCCCTATCAACCGAGCCTTGAACGAGGACACCCAAACTTTTTGCATCGCTCTGTGCGCTCCGCGAAACATCAGCGCCAGGCACACCTATAGTCTCATGCACTAAAGCCGGTTGCGCATAACCACTAATGTTTGTGCTATTAATCATCATAAACGTAGTTGTTACCCCTACACAAAAATATCGATAATGGTGCCAATCATGCCGTCAGCGCGCTTTATCACTTGTGCCGAGGCTTGTGCTTGGAGTGTCGACTGCTGCAGCTCCACTGCAGAGCGGTTAAAATCTATGTTTATATTTTTTCCATGGGCCATATTATTCGCGGCTTGCTGCATTTGCTTTGATGCATCTTGATAGCCTTGTAGGCCACTCTGCATAGTGCTATTTAATGCTATCGACATAAGATGAAGACCATGTGGGAACACTCAAAATATACTTTCTTGCATAGCTTATCGGCTGACCATGGGCATTCTTTAGTGGATTTTTACGATTCTAGAGAAAATAAATATGCAGAGGAATTTCTGATCCTATGTCCAGCGGACATGATTGCCTCTATTGTTTTATGCTGTCAACCAGTCAGTTAGATGTTTTTTAAAATGGTAAATTTGGCACGAATACGAAATTGTATAGAAATCCTGCAAGAATATTTACAGCAACATAAGCATTGTTATTTGTGCAGGCAGGCAAGTAAAGATTTGGTATGCGAGGCTTGCGTTAAAGACACATTGCTTACGCACCTTCCTGTGCCCGGATTTGACATACTGATGCAGCCGAAATTGGCTGAGCATCTAGTTACGCCTTACTATCATCACTTTTATGCTTTGGGGGAATATGCAGGCATACTTAAAATACTAATCAACCGCTTAAAGTTTGGCAATAATCCACTAGCAGCAGAAGTATTAGCGCAGTTTTTTATGAGCGTAATATATCCACGGATATCACAACTAGACGACTTGCCAGAACTTTTAGTGCCCATTCCACTTTCTATGTGGCGCTATGTGGGTAGGGAATACAATCAAGCAAGACTGCTAGCGCAATCCGTTAGCAAGCTAAGCAACATTCCCGTTGCAGAGTGCTTGATACGCAGCCGCCATACTAGCGCACAAAGCCAACTTGATCGTGAGGCGAGACTGGCGAATATTGACAACGCATTTGCTATCAATCAGCCAATTCAAAGCAATCATATTGCCTTAATTGATGATGTGGTAACGACAGGCGCTACGGTAAATAGCGCCTGTCGCACAATCGTTAAGCACTATCCTGATATGCGCATTTCGATTTGGTCGATGGCCGTTACCCCATCAAAAAAAACAAGCTAGAGTAAAGGAGACATATAGATGGCATTCGCCATCAGTTTATTGGTGCCATCCCAATATCCACGAAAGTGAATATTATCGACAAAACCAATAACAGCACCTTCCGACATTGGTTTAACCACCACCGCTGCAGTTTTGCTTACCAATGACTCCATTTCGTCTGAAGCGTAGCCTGCTGTTAAAGGCTTCTCTACATAATTAGCGATCTCAACAAAAGGGTCATCAGCTGTTTTTAACACTAGGTTACTGGTTTTAAACATTGGCAAGGTATCGCGTTCATAGCCAAAAAACAAAGGGTGACTAAGGTCAATATTTGCCGTAAAAACAGCGCCGGCGATACGCTTTTTGGAAGCTAAGTCTTGACGGTCTTTATATTGTAAACCTTTCACTGGAAAACTTTGTTCGACGGCTTCACTAGACAACACTTCATTGTCGATCCAGCCCTGCTTTGCAAACCAGCTAACTGCCGATTTTTGACCAATCAAAACACCACCTGCCTTCACCCAAGCTTCGATGGCGTCTGTGGTCTTTTTATCAACCGCGTTATATCGACCTGAAGAAAATACAATATGACTGTATCGGTCAAGTTTCAGAGTGTCTAAATTATGCAAGTCGACCAGTGTTGCCGGCAAGCCAACTCGAGTGTCCAAATAGTGCCAGATTTCACCCATGTCGTATTGCGAAGTACCCACTCCACCAACCATTAATACGTTAGGCGTAAGCACAGGAGCAAACTGCCGGCTGCCCAAATCGATGCCTGTTGGCGTTAAACCTGAGGTGATACTGTGAACTTTCACATCAAATTGCTGCTGGGCTTTTTCCAGCATAGTAATTAAACCGTCTGGCTGGGCTAGGCCAACTGGCACCATGACTGTGCCTGGCGCAAAGCTGTGCACCGACTCTGACGATGAATTATTGCCGATAAGCTTTGCGCTAAAGCCATCACCTGCAACACGAGCCTGTACGCCTTTTTCTAGCAAATCTTGGAGCATAGCCGGTGCATTTGCGCTATGCCATTCAAAAGCAAAGGCGTACGCTTGACTGCTTATTTTCGAAGCTTCTCCTCGCAGACTTTCAACGTTCCAAGCTTCATCGGTGGTTTTTATTTTTCGACGCTCTGACTGTTTTACAGCGTAATAGTCTAGGTTAAAAGCTAAACCAATATTCCAATTTGATACATCGTAAAACGTATTATCCACAAAGCGTTTGCGCTCACTAAACAGAGAGCGGATCAAGCGGTATTGCGGCTGATCTAAAGCGATGTAAACACTATTGCCCTTGGTAAATTCTGTATCATTAAGCTGGGCATCATCAGACAAGACCCTAAATCTAATTTGATGCGCATCTAAAATTGATAACATTCTGTCAAAACGAGTGAGATCCTTTGTGGCTCGAATGACAAAACCGTGTAAATCATCGTCGTCAATCAGCTTTTGAGTATCGTTGTAGAACTGTTTTTGATAAGCCGCGATAGCCGCTTTATTAGCTAAAGCGCCGGCAAATGTAGAAAGCGAGGTTGTCACTTGGTTTTGGATGGTTCGTGGGAATTCAACTAGGCCATTAATGGATTCTTGGGCATGCCCGCGGCTACTTGCTTGTTCGAACAAAATACCAATACTGCCATGAGCATCTGGGTAAGTTGAACCTTTACCATAGTAAAAATCATCAAACGATTCTTCAGTAAAATAGAGTTCTTTGTTTGCATCTAGTGCCTGCGCATGAAATTGCCCAAGAGCATTGGTCA
The DNA here is from genome assembly GCF_041380235.1 of Glaciecola sp. SC05. NCBI lineage: Bacteria > Pseudomonadati > Pseudomonadota > Gammaproteobacteria > Alteromonadales > Alteromonadaceae > Glaciecola > Glaciecola sp. SC05. The sequence goes on along the minus strand of NZ_JBGIYY010000008.1, from coordinate 62,859 downwards.
GGGTCACATTGGTTTCAGGTGTCCAAGGGTTTTTACGCGAAGGAATACCCGGCTGAAAGAAAAACGTACTGTCGGTTCCCATCTCATGAAAGTCAGTCAGAATATGTGGACGCCACTGATGAAACTGATGAATACGGGCCTTTGACTCTGGGTGAGTCAACAACAACCAATCGCGATTCAAATCAAACCAGTAGTGATTAGTGCGACCTGAAGGCCAATGCTCTCGATGCTCTCGATGCATGGGGTCAGTTACCAAATTATATCCTTTATGCATATTTGCCCATTGCGCAAAACGAGACAAACCATCTGGATTTAAAGACGGGTCTAACAGCACGACATTTTCAGATAGGAGCTTTTCAACTTCTGGGCTTTGTGATGCAGCAAGGTGATACGCCACCAACAGCGAAGCGTTGCTTCCTGAAGGCTCATTGCCATGTACGCTGTAGCCCATGTAAATAACCAAGGGATCTTCTGATCCAGCTGCCTCGCCTTTAGCCAAACGATCTATATGTGCTTGGCGTATTTGTTCAATATTGGCTTTGTTGCTCGGCGAAGTAATCGTCATTAGCACTAAAGGACGTTGCTCATGGGTGTATCCGGTGACCTCAATACTGACTCGGTCAGATGCTTCATCCAGCGCGCGCATGTAATTAATAAGCTGATCGTGGCGCACATGCCAAGTCCCTACAGGATAACCAAGCACATCGGCTGGTTTAGGAATATTAACATCGTAATTTTGCCCTTCAGGTAGATAAGACAAATCACTTTCTACAGCCATTGCAATTTGGCTACCCAAAACAGCGATTACTGAGCTGATGAGTAAGGCGCATGTGGCAAGGGCACTTAGATGGCGAGAAATACCCAAATATTTTGGAAACTGATTGCGGTGTTTAAACATGCTTCACTCTTTTTAGTTATGGTTTGATTACAGGCAAATTGTGACCTAAATCACCCTGAAAGTATAATTTAACCTATGCAGAGTGCAAAAATTTTACGATAAAGTTAAAAAAGCGCTAATACTTGAGTGTTTTACTCAGGTAATATTTGATATCATTGCGCCTATCACAGTTACGGAGGTAAACATGGTTAGTATTTCAGAACCGGCACAAGAACATTTTAGCAAATTGCTATCGCAACAAACCGAAGGCACAAACATTCGCGTTTTTGTAGTCAGCCCAGGCACATCAAAAGCTGAGTGCGGTGTTTCTTATTGCCCACCAGAAGCCGTTGAGACAACCGACATACGCTTGAATTTTAATGGCTTTGATGCTGTGATTGATGCTGAAAGTGCTCCGTACTTAGAAGAAGCTGAAATTGACTTTGTTACCGACCAGATGGGTTCGCAGTTAACCTTAAAGGCACCTAACGCAAAAGCGAAAAAAATTGCCGACGACGCTCCAATCATCGACCGAATCAATTATTTTATTGAATCTGAAATCAACCCACAGTTAGCCAGTCACGGCGGTAATGTCATGCTGGTGGAAATTACCGAAGACGGCAATGCGATACTGCAGTTTGGCGGCGGTTGTAACGGTTGCTCGATGGTAGACGTTACGCTAAAAGACGGTATTGAAAAACAGCTCTTAGAACAATTTGCGGGTGAAATTAAGGGCGTAAAAGATGCGACAGAACACGAAGCCGGTGAGCACTCTTATTACTAAGTAGTAAAACATGCCGCTTATGGCGAAGATAACATCGAGGCTACCGTTTGAAAGGTAGCCTTTTTCATATACATTCTTTGCTAGCACCCATTTATTGTATTCATAATAAAGCCGTTTTAAACGGGCTACCGCCGAAGTACAACTGTATAAAAATGGACACCCAAACCCAAGCCTCTAGCGGCTAAAAACCCGAGTAGGGCCATCCACAAAGCTTGATTGCCATATTCTGAGAGGAAAAAATAGCTGGGTAAAAATACTATTAAGGTACTAACCAACATATTATTGCGCATGGTTTTACCCTGCGTTAAACCAACATATACACCATCGAATAAAAAGCACCAGTGAGCCACAATTGGCAGCAACAGAATAAGCCACACATAATTCATCGTAGCGTCTATTAGCACTTGTTGATTGGTTAATAGGCTCAATATCGACTCAACAAATAGCCAAAATATTAGCGTATAAAACAGTGCGGTGATACTCGACCAAATAATACCCAGTAAAACTTGATGACGAAGACTGTGCTGCTGGGCAAGGCGCTTTTGAACATCCTCTAACAGTAATGCTTGTTTTGCATCTGCCAAACTGCGTTCGCTGTCGTTTTTACCTTTTACCTCGCCAACTAGTGCCTCAACGGCATTGGCAATGCCGTCGAGACCTAAGGCAATTAAAGCGAAAAACTGCATTAACACGGCATTGATTGCTGCCGCTTGGGTACCAAATTGAGCGCCTTTTAGAGTTACAAATGCTAGGGTAAATTGCAGCGCTAAGTTACGAACTAGCATATCTGAGTTTAGTGACAATAGGGGCGCTAATGCATGTAAATAGAACCAAGACTTCACAGCTGTCAGGCGCAAGTAGTGACGGTTTATCCAATATAGTGCCAGCAAGGTCATGCTGTACTCGGCAACTAATGTCCCGGCTGCCACACCTTCTACCCCCATATCGAACAGATATACGAAGCTGTAGCTTGCTACAATATTGATGAAGTTGACTGCAACTTGGAGAGCTAAAATTAGTCGACTTTTTTGCTGACCAATTAACCATCCGATGATCGCAAGATTGACCAAGGCTGCCGGCGCCCCCCAGACTCTCACATAAAAATATTGTTGGGTGCTTTGAACCACCTCTGGCTCGACTTGAGCAAACCATAAGCCAGCATTTAAAAAGGGCGCCTGCAGCAGTAATATCAATAACCCTAGCACCAAGGCTAGAGCACAGCCCTGTATCAAGGTTCTCGTTCGATCTAAGATGTCTTTTGCGCGGCTTTGTGCGCTTAAGCCAGTCATCGACATTTTGACAAAACCGCAAACCCAGTAGAGCTGAGTTAGGATCAGAGAACCGATAGCCGCGCCTGCCAAAAAGTGTAGTCCATCCATGCGTCCTAAAATTGCAGTATCAACTAAACCTAACAACGGTGTCGTGATGTTTGCTAAAATAAGCGGCACAGCTATGCTGAGTAGTTGAATATGGCCCCGACGGTCTTGCAGCACGTTTTGCATTTAGCGGGGCATAACCTTGTTGGAGATAAATGTGAAAAATGTAGTCATGCTGGTCTGTTTTGCTCTTGTTTGGCTTAGCAAGCCACATTATGCCCTTGCACAGAAACAACTGCCACCTCAGGTAGTGATTTTGCAATATCACCATGTCGCCAATAATACCCCGGCTGCAACTTCTGTTACGCCAGAAACGTTTAGACAACATATGCAGTATCTAAGCGAACATCATCAGGTCGTGCGCTTAAAAGACGCGATAGCGGCGATTCAAAACAATCGTCCGCTGCCAGAAAACGCAATCAGCATTACCTTTGATGACGGCTATGAAAATATACTTACAAACGCTCATCCTATATTGATGGAGTTCGGCTTTGCCTATACGGTTTTTATCAATCCTTCTAGCATTAACACGCTGGGTGATCAAATGACATGGCAACAAGTCAAACAAATGCAGCCATTGGCTGATTTTGCTAACCATACTCTTGACCATCTACATCTTTTACAGCGCCTTTCAAACGAAAATGAAAATCAGTGGTTAAGCAGGGTGATGGCGAACATTGAAGACGCTGAGCAACAACTTTTGGAGCAGCTCGGCTATAGCTATAAATGGCTGGCTTATCCTTACGGTGAGTTTAATACTCAGTTACAAAAAGCACTAAGCGAGGCAGGTTATATCGCATTTGGACAGCAGTCTGGCGCGGTAGCTAAGCATAGTCAGTTCAACGCCTTGCCTCGTTTCCCTGCTGCTGGCAGATATGCCAACATTGACACTCTAAAAGTTAAGATGTCCTCTATTGCTATGCCGGTTATTAGTCACAGTCCAAGCGGTCATCAGCGCAGTCCGGGCGACGTAATGACGGATTTTTCACTATCCCTCGATGGAAACAATACTGACCTAAACCAGCAACAACTTGCTTGTTTTTTTAAAGGTGAACGAATTGTTCCAAATGTTAGCAACAATATAATGCAGATCGAGCTTGAGCACACATTCACCCCAGGACGCGTCAGGATAAACTGCACCGCGCCCAGTAAAAGTAGAAAGGGCCGCTTTTATTGGCATTCCGTAGCGTTTTTTACGCCCACTGAAAAAGGCATATTTTTAGATTAAATTGGTTTTTAAAGAAAGCTATCTGTTCAGGATAGAGCCTAAAGGATGTATCGCTGCATACGCAAAAAGCACTGACCTGTGGGCTCAAACTCTTGAGAGTGCTTGGGCATAAAATCCCACTTTTGGTAAAATCTAATGGCGCTTTGATTACTCATGTCGACGTCTAGGACCAGTTTGCTCTTACCCATTGCTTTTGCCTGAGTAATTGCATGTGCCACTAATTTGCTAGCTACTTGTTTACCCTGCCATGCCTTATCAACTGCTAAATGCCCCACACAAAGCTCATCGGTCTGAGGCGCTAAAAACAGGGTAGCAAGGCGCTTGTTGATGCTAATGATATGGCTTAATTGGCTTGCACTTAAAAAGTCGCTTAGACTTTTAACCGTAGACTGCTGAAACGCCAGTGGCATCGAGTCATGCCACAAGCTCATACAGGCAATTACATCCTCGCCCTCAACGGCAACAAAGTGACGACTTGCACTATATTGACCATCTTCTTGCGCTGATGCTTGCAACAGGTAAGACAGCGCCTGTTGACGTGAACCAAAGATAAAGGGCAGTAGCTGTGTGGCTGAAAGCAATACTAAGGGCGCTAAGGCCTGAGCATCTTGCACTTTACCGGCCCTAATTTCTAACATTGTTGAGGTACTTAGCTTCCAGAAGAAAGCAAGATCGGCATATCTGCCAGTATATGATCTACGTCACTGATCGACATTTCGCCTGGCGTGTGTTCCGGTTTAAAGCGACCAACGATATTGCCCTGAGGGTTTATCACCACAACTGATGCGCTGTGATCGACTAGGTAGTTTGGGTTATCGGTGCTTTCAGATATTGCATACATCATCCCCATACTGCGCACTAAGGGAAACAACTGTGTGTGTGGTCCAGTGGTCGCCACGAAGTCTGGGTTAAAGTAGTTTACATACTCGTTTAGGCGTTCAACCGTGTCTCTGTCTGGATCGACTGATAGAAACCATACTTTGAGAGGGGTATTGCTTACTCCTTTCTGCAATTGCGGATAAATATTGTTAAGTTCAGCCAGTGTTACCGGACAAATATCAGGGCAAAAGGTATAGCCAACAAACGCTAGGGTCCATTGACCCTGTAAGTCTTTATTTGTCATCTTAGTACCGTCATGCTTGGATAACTCAAATTCTGACAGCGCTCGGGCTTGCGGATACCAATTTAGATATTGGGTTTGTGCAGAAAGAGGGGGTTCATCTGTATCGATGCTGGGCGGAGCGATCGTTAAGGCTAAATATACACCTAAGGCCAATGATAAAACCGCAATTAACGCTACCCATTTTTGTTGCATTGAAATCTCTACCTTTACGGATTATAAGTGAATACGTTAAATATAATGGTCTAGGAGCAATAGCACAAATAACAGCATTAAATGCAGTATCGAAAACTTAAAAGTATCCATTGCGGTGCTTGGCTCTGGCTTAAATTTTAACTTAAGTGCCATAAACATGAAGTATGCATTAAGAATAGAAGACCCTAACAAGTATAAACCGCCGCTCATGCCAGTTAAGTATGGAAGCAAACACACTGCGCATAACAAAAGGGTGTACAAAACAATGCAGGTTTTTGTGAATTCAACACCGTGGGTGTTCGGCAACATTGGAATTTTTGCTTTCGCATAGTCTTTTTCGCGATGTATGGCTAATGCCCAAAAATGCGGAGGAGTCCAAGTAAATACGATCAACACCAATAACAAGCCATATGCATGAATTTCGCCGGTTACTGCGGTCCAGCCTAACAGGGGCGGTGCAGCTCCCGCTAGACCGCCAATCACGATATTTTGAGGTGTAGCGCGCTTGAGGTACATGGTGTATACCACCGCATAACCAAATAGCCCGGCTAAGGTAAGCCACGCCGTGAGCATATTAACAAATACGGCTAAAGCGATAAAACCAACCACGCCCAAGGTAAGGGCAAATGTCAAAGCACGTTTAACCGACACTTTTCCTCTTGCCACTGGACGATTAAACGTACGCGCCATGATGCTATCGATTCGATAGTCAACAACATGGTTAACTACGGCCGCCGCAGAAGATAAAAGACCGATACCTAACATGCCCGCTATAAATATAACTGGATCTACCCAAGTGTCAGTGGCTAAACACATTCCGACGAGCGCGGTCAAAAGTAGGAGCATAACTACACGGGGTTTTGTTAATTCATAATAATCACGCCATGTAGCGCTTGTCTCTAGTTTTTCCGAAGCCGCAACTGATTTACTCACGTACCTCTCCTTGCATACAAAATCGAACATTCATGGTCAATACTTCCGATACATGGTGTATGTAAGAAGAATCATAACTAACAGCAAGCATGCTGCAACCGCATTGTGCATAGTGGCGACGGTAAGCGGCAGCATGAATACAACATTACTCACGCCTAAACCTACTTGTACGGCTAAGACTATTAACATTAGCGTTGTTAACTTTTTCATTAGGGCCGAGCTAGCACGTTTGAATATTGCAAATGCTAACCAACACAAATAAGCGACCGTGATTATAGCACCAAATCTATGCATAACATGCATAGTTACACGCTCTTCGTATGTGTGAACACCATATTCATAACTTTCGGCCGCAGGAATCGAAAATGCACCGGCAAAATCTAAGCGAGAGACCCAATCTCCTTCACAAATAGGCAGGCCAGTGCAGGCAAGAGAGGCATAGTTTGCTGATGTCCAGCCACCTAAGGCAATCTGCCACACTACGATGACGATACCGATGACAGCAAATTTTGCCAAATGTCTAATTTGCGGATCGCCACCTGGAATTCGATAAGGAGTCATGCGTAAATACAGCAGAAACAGACACGAAAGCACTGTAAAGCCACCGAGTAAATGAGCCATAACTACTGCCGGCAACAAGTTGAGCGTTACCGTCCACATTCCTAGCATGCCCTGAAAGCTCACTAGCAACAACAGTAGTATCGGGAGTTTAAAAGGCATCGCTTTGCCTTTTGCGCGATTAACAATAGCGGCAATCGCCACCAACAAAATAATAAAACCCAATGCTGCCGCAAAGTAGCGGTGGATCATTTCATTCCATGCTTTTTCAGCTTCTACTGGACGTTCGGGGAAGGCTTGGTTAGCGGCATCAACGTGATGTTCAGCTTGGGGAACTAGCACATGGCCATAACAACCTGGCCAGTCGGGGCAGCCTAGACCAGCGTCGGTAAGACGAGTGTATGCACCTAAGACGATAACGACTAAAGCCAAAAATATGCTTATTAGCACCAGTTTTTTCATATTTATTTACTTCCTCTGGCCTAACCTATTCGCGAAAGCTTTAGCAGTTTTTTCATATCTGCCAGCATATCGCGACTATCCATAATCGCTTGCTCTTCGTCAGGCGTATTCGGATATTTAAGCACAATATTGTTCAATGTATCTGCGATGAAAATAGCATTTACAGGCACATCTTTAAATACTTTATTCACATTTTCTTGTTCTTTATGTAACACTTGCGTGTCACTTAGTCCTGCTATCTTCTCAAGTGCGCTTTGATCACTTTTTGCTGTTGCGATAAATACTGCATTTACCCTGTCGGCCTCACGGCCTATTGCCGTTTTGACTTGGCTGACACTATAAATTGCGTTTTCACAAGCTTGGTCACATTGTTCAGGAATGATATATAAAAAATGCCACTTCTTCTCAGCATCTTCCAATAAGTCAGCGGCGACGATAGTAGGATCGAGCAACTCCCCTCGGTTAGTCGAAGCTTTATTAAACCAATTATATTCTAAAGCAAATTTAGCCATAATAACGGGCACAACAAACACAACCACCAGTAGAATAAGAGCCATTTTATTATTGTTTTTTATCGACATAGTCTAGTCCTGACGTCCTTGCATTGATTTTAATATGGTAAGTAAAAATATAGTAAGAGCCGCTATACCAAGCCCAAACCATTGGATAGCATATCCTAAGTGTCGCTCAGGCTCCATAACTACCACTTGCCATTCTCGTAAGAAATCTAAATTTTGGTCTGGTGATAACCGAACCGTAAATGGCAAGACCTCCTTGCCTAAATGCTTTGCGATCTCGTCAAAATCGATTTGCTGAATCAGCACCGGAAAGCTTCCGTAATTAAAGTTGGTCTCACTGATCATGACATTATCACTAGGTACGTATAATACGCCTTCAAACTCATTGCTATTTGGGAGCGTAACTGTTGGTAATTCAGCCCGGCTTCCGGTACCCGGGACCCAGCCTAGATTGATTAGCACCGCACCGTAGTTTGTTTCAACAGGTATCAATACCTCATATCCTGCCATGCCATTTTTTAGACGATTATCAACGAAAAAAGTCTGATTACTCGGATTACCCGTAACAAGTAATGGAAAATCAACAAAGTCTTCTGGATTGTCAGCGACTTCTTGAACCAACATTGGATTTGCAGCTTTGCGTTGCTCTATTTGCGCAAGTCGATCTTCTTTTTGATACTTGCGATCTAGCTGCCAAAATCCTAAGAAAAACATAATGACAATACAAGCGATAGCTATTAAGGTAAATAAAATACTTAGCTTGTTTGCACTGCGAAAGAGCATGCTAGTTGTCCACCTTTAGGAATGTTTACTATGTTAGCGATAAAAATCACCATTGGAGCATTGCTCGTATTTATGATTTTTAACTTGTTTAAAGCGATGAAAGTTATGCTGAAAGGCGAGAAGACTGAACCTATGAGTAAATTTATAGGCCGCAGGGTTCTGGCATCGGTTATCATCGTCGTGTTGATTCTGATAGCCATTGCCACTGGTGTAATTACACCAAACCCACGACCTTATTAATCTATATGATATAAACCACGAAAAACAGTAAGACCCAGACTACATCAACAAAATGCCAGTACCATACGCCGGCTTCGAACGCAAAATGCTCTTTAGGCGTAAAATGCCCCTTCATGATACGAGCAAACAATACGATCAAGATTATCGTACCTAAGGTCACATGCAAACCATGGAACCCGGTCAACAAGAAGAATGTGTTTCCATAAACTCCCGATTGTAAAGTCAACCCAAGATCACGATACGCGTGAACATATTCATAGCCTTGTAAACCTAGGAAAATAACGCCCAATAAGATCGTTATACCAAGCATTACAGCTAACTGCTTGCGCTTGTTACCCTCTAGCCCAGTATGAGCATAGTGCAGAGTAACTGATGATATTAGTAAGATAATGGTGTTCATTAGGGGCAGGCCCCAGCCCATCGCAGTTGTTTCAGTGCCACCTGGCGTAGCAACTAGCGGCCACATTGCTTCGAATGCTGGCCATAGTACTTCATTAGTCATTGCGTTGTTTGAAGCCCCTCCTAGCCATGGCACCGCAATAAATCGGGCATAGTACAAGGCGCCAAAGAAGGCAGCAAAAAACATCACTTCTGAAAATATAAACCACGCCATACCCTGGCGATAAGACCTACCTAACTGCGCGCTATATAAGCCACTCATAGATTCGTCTATTTGGTTCTTGAACCAGCCCACTACCATTACCGTGAGCATGACCAAGCCAGCAAGCAAAATGTATCCGCCTATACCCGACTTGTCGCGAGTCACTTCAACAACAAAGTTGCCCGCGCCAACCGCGATTAAAAATAACGCTACCGCGCCAACAATTGGCCACACGCTTTGTTCGGGTACATAGTATTTTTGATATTGTTCTTGTGGTTGAGCCATGCTTATCTCCGTAGGCTGCTATTCATCGCCACTACTTCTGCTTCGTCAGCATTTTCGGTGATGTCATACAATGTGTATTGCAAGGTAAAAAAAGTAATATCTTCAGGTAGTTGCGGGTCAATATAGAAATTCATTGGCATAAGCGCTTCATCCCCCGCTTTTAGGGGTTGATGCTTAAAACAAAAGCATTCCGTTTTATTGATATAAAGTGCCGCCATGCCCGGTGATATAGAAGGTATTGCTTGTGCAATAATATCTCTTTTGGTTGGGTTTCTGACAAAAAATGCAACTTCACTCATTTCGCCAGGGTGGATTTCAACGCGCTTTGTTTGCGCCGTAAATTCCCAAGGCATTCCCGAGTTAGTGCGAGTAATAAAATCGACCGTAATGACTCGAGACGTATCAATGTCTATAGATTCATAAACTGCTGCTTGGTCGCTTGGCTTACCATTAATGCCGGTAATATCGCAAAATACGTCATACAACGGGACCAAGGCAAACCCAAACCCAAACATACCCAAGACCACCATCAACAGCTTCGCAACAGTTTTGCCATGGTTTTGAGGCGCTTGCACAACACCATCGTCAGGAGCGCTAGTTGCGCTCTGACGATTTAAAGGTGCTTGCTTGTCATCTGACATAAATTTCCTCTTGCCTATTGTCTATTGTCTATTTGATAACAGGCGGTGTTTCAAAGGTGTGATAAGGCGCTGGAGAAGGAATTTCCCATTCTAGGCCATTAGCTCCATCCCACACTTGTGAGGAAACTTTGTCACCTTGTTTACGACATGCTTTTATGACCAACACTAGGAAGATTAATTGCGATAAACCAAACGCAAATCCGCCGATGCTTATCCATTTGTTAAAGTCAGCAAACTGCAAAGCATAATCAGGTATACGACGAGGCATGCCGGCTAGCCCTACAAAATGCATAGGGAAGAACAATAAGTTAACTGAAACTAATGAACACCAGAAGTGTGCTTTTGCTAATGGAATGTCGAACATACGACCAGTCCACTTCGGTAGCCAGAAATACACGGCAGCCATGATCGAGAAGATAGCACCAGTCACCAGTACATAGTGGAAATGAGCTACCACAAAATACGTGTCATGATATTGGAAATCTACTGGCACAATGGCGAGCATTAATCCTGACAGGCCACCAATGGTGAATAGAACGATAAATGCGATAGCAAAAAGCATTGGGACTTCGAAAGAAATACTGCCTCTCCACATCGTCGCTACCCAGTTAAATACCTTCACACCCGTCGGTACGGCAATGATCATCGTCGCTATCATAAAGAACATCTCAGCGACCACCGGCATACCCGTAGTAAACATATGGTGAGCCCATACAATAAACGATAATAATGCAATCGACGCTGTCGCGTAGACCATAGAAGCGTAGCCAAACAGCCTTTTACGAGAGAACGTTGGGACAATTTCAGAGATGATACCAAAGGCCGGCAAAATCATGATGTAAACTTCAGGATGACCGAAGAACCAGAATATGTGCTGAAACAGCACTGGATCACCACCGCCGGCAGCGTCGAAGAAGCTGGTGCCAAAGTACTTATCGGTAAGCACCATGGTTACCACACCCGCAAGCACTGGCATGACTGCTATCAACAAGAAGGCAGTAATTAACCAAGTCCACACGAACAACGGCATCTTCATGTAAGTCATACCAGGCGCACGCATATTGAATATGGTTACAACAACGTTGATCGCGCCCATGATTGAACTGATCCCCATAATATGCACAGAGAATACAAATAGCGCCGTACTGTCTCCGCTATACGTTGTTGATAATGGCGCGTAGAACGTCCAACCAAAGGCTGGTCCGCCACCTTCAACAAACAATGAACCCAACAAAATAGCGAAAGCAAACGGTAAAATCCAGAAGCTCCAGTTATTCATGCGTGGCAATGCCATATCTGGCGCCCCAATCATCATGGGGATCAACCAGTTCGCAAGTCCTGTAAAGGCCGGCATAACTGCACCAAAAACCATTATCAGTCCATGCACGGTGGTCATCTGATTAAAGAAATTAGGTTCAACGATTTGTAAACCCGGCTGGAATAATTCAGCACGAATGACCATAGCCATTGCGCCGCCTACCAAGAACATAATAAACGCAAACCACAGATACAAAGTACCTATATCTTTATGGTTTGTGGTGAGCACCCATCTCATCAGCCCTTTCGGGATGTGGTGATGATGATCGTCATGACCATCATGTGAATCGGCGCCGTGTGCAGTATCTGTTACCGTCGACATCTAATTATCTCCTAGTTGCCATTCATAATGGCGTTAACATCTTTTGCTTGTACCATATCGCCAGTGTTGTTACCCCAAGCATTACGTTGGTATGTAACGACCGCAGCAATCTCTGACATGGTGAGCTGTTTCGCGAATGACTGCATGGCAGTGCCAGCTTTACCGTACACAATGATATCGATGTGTGCAGGCTTGTCATTTAATGCAATTGAAGAACCTTTAATTGCTGGGAATACGCCAGCTAGGCCTTCGCCGTTAGGCATATGACATGCAGCGCAAACCGCTTCATGTACTCTTTTGCCATCAGCCATTAGTTCTTCCATTGACATATTCATCGCCAACAAACGTTGCTCTTCTTCTTTTGCTCTTAAAGCAATCGCTTCTTGCTCGTCAATCCAGGCAGCGTAGTCAACTGGATCTTTTGCAATAACTACGATGGGCATGAAGCCATGATCCTTTCCGCATAGCTCTGCACATTGGCCGCGGTAAACCCCTGGCACGTTTACATTAGTCCATGCCTCGTTTATAAATCCAGGGTTTGCATCTTTTTTCACTGCAAAGTCTGGCACCCACCATGAATGTATAACGTCATCAGAAGTAATTAAAAAGCGTACTTTTTTTCCGGTAGGAATAACCAAAGGGCGATCAACCTCTAGTAGGTAGTTCTCACCTTTTGTAAATTTGTTGCGGATTTGCTCTTGTTGGGTTGCCATGGTGGAAAAGAATTCCACATCATTATCCATATACTTATAGTGCCATTTCCACTGGGAACCTGTCACCAGCACGGTAATGTCAGCTTTAGATGCATCTTCCATCTCAATCAAAGTATTGGCAGCAGGCACAGCCATTGCAATCAGTATCAAAAACGGCACTACCGTCCAAGCAATCTCAACTTTTACGTTGTCATGGAAATGTGCAGGTTTAGCACCTTTCGATTTACGGTGCTTTACCATTGAGTAAAACATTACACCAAATACGATGACCGCAATCGCGATACAGATGTAAAACATCATCATATGCAGGCCATAAACTTCTTGGCTGATATCTGTCACGCCAGGGCGAAGGTTAAGATCGGATCTCTCTGATGCACTAGTGGCTAGTACCATCATGGGCGCACTCATCAATAGAGCACTTAAAGTAATTTGCAGCGACTTCACACTTGACTCCCAAAATTGAGGTTGACGTATTCTTAATACGAGTTCTGTTTTGCCAGTTATTTTTCTAGACAAAATCAGAAATTCTACGTCCGATGTTATTAGAATGTGAATAACTCGCTAATGATTAATCAATCCGAAGGATACGTCTAGTACTTTTTGGAGAAAAACCATACAAACAGTTCGTATTTACTAATAGTTAGCTTATTTTTTAATCAAATGGAAGTTTTGAGCGTAAATAATCACCAATTTGCCGTGAATATTGTTGTACGTAACTTGCAAGCAAGCTTTTGTAAAAACATAGAAAAGGCAGCAGATTTTTCTGCGAATTTCAGGTGGTTTATGGCTTAAATTTGTATCATTTTAGGAGAAAAAAGGGCAGTTTCCTGAGAAGAAACTGCCCTTTTTTTTGCGGTCTTAATTTAAATTTACGTTATCTCTAATAACGCCTACTGCAAGCCCTTCTATCTCGAAATATTGTGTCCGCAGATCGACTTCTATTGGTGAGAAATCGTCATTTTCAGCATGCAATATCACCAGCGGCCCTTTCTTCTCGAAGCGTTTTACGGTGACGTCATCATCTATTCTAGCAACCACAATTTGGCCGTTTCTGACATTATTAGTTTTGTGCACAGCTAATAGATCGCCATCCATTATCCCAATTTTCATCATACTCATACCGTTAACTCTTAACAGAAAGTCAGCACCAGGGTGAAACATTGCTGGGTCAACTTTATAGTGCGAGTCGATGTGTTCCTGAGCAAGGATAGGTTGACCTGCTGCCACCCGACCAATGAGGGGAATACCTTGCTCAATTTCGTCTTCTAGTGGACAGTTGAGCTTTATCCCACGAGACGTTCCCGGTAGGATTTCGATCACATTCTTCTTCGCCAATGCCTTGAGATGTTCTTCAGCGGCGTTTGCAGATTTGAAACCGAGCTCTCTCGCAATTTCTGCACGAGTAGGCGGCATACCAGTATCAATCATGGTTGTTTTTATGAGTTTGAGTACTTCTTCTTGCCTAGGAGTTAGTGGACGCATAACCAGCCTGTTTTTCTATACAGTTAGTTGGAGTATATCCTTTAATTGGCAAAGCGCAATACTCTTAATTTAATAATTGCTTTTTAAAGCTAGGCATAAGTACCTGAAAGCATGTTAATATTTAAGCCTTACTTTGATTCGGAGTGCGCATGTCACAGATTGGTTCTGCTTTTCGTTGGTTAGCATCTAAAGCCATAGGCTGGTTAGTTTCAGTAAAAAGCGTGCCTGCGGATATTGAAAAAGAGTTAGGTATCGATAAAACGAAACCTATTGTGTATTTATTGCAAACCGAATCCTTTACCGATCAGTTAGCTCTGGCCAAGTCGGCCCGAGCCCTAGATTTGCCCAATCCATTTGAAAATATAGAGATCGCTGGCGCTGAGCGCAAACGACGTTACTTCCTAACACGCCCTCAAAACTTATTAACCCGCAGGGTTAAAAAAACCAGCATTGAAGATGTTTTTACAGAATACTTTCACTTACACAGAGAGCACCTCGACATTGATTTACAGGTGATCCCCGTGTTTATCTCTTGGGGACGCTCTGCTGGTAAAGAAAAAAGCGGCTTTGCACAGCTATTTGCCATCAAAGCATCTCCAAACTGGCTCCGAAAGCTTTTTATTGTGCTGTTTTTTGGGCGAGACAACTTCGTTAGCTACTCAGCTCCGGTGTCTACGCGACAAATGTCTGAACTGCATGGCAGCGACAAACAGATAGCGCAAAAACTAGTGCGCGTGGCGCGGACGCATTTTCAGCGTAAGCGACAAACCCTCAGTGGCCCTACCTTGCTCGAGCGACAAACCTTATATAACTCAATTTTAGGCGCTACTTCAGTCAAACTTGCAATAGACGAACACGCGAGACAAAAATCTATCAGCCCAGAAGCTTGTCGTCATGAGGCACTGAAATATATCGACGAAGTGGCCGCCGACTATCGAGAGGGCCTCATTCGTATTGGCGACAGACTACTCAGACGAATTTGGAATAAAATTTATGATGGTATTGATGTCAGTCATGCAGAGCGCGTCAGAGAGTTAGCAAAAAACGGGCATGAGATAATTTACGTGCCCTGTCATAGAAGTCACATGGATTATTTATTGCTTACCTACGTGATTTATAACGAGGGCTTGGTGACGCCGCACATTGCGGCCGGCATTAACCTTAATTTTTGGCCTGTAGGCGGAATTTTCAGGCGCTGCGGGGCTTTCTTTTTAAGGCGGAGTTTTGCAGGCAATAAACTCTACACCGCGGTATTTAGAGAGTATCTCGAGCTACTCTTTAACAAAGGCTATTCGGTGAAGTACTTCCCAGAAGGTGGCCGCAGCCGAACAGGGAGACTACTTCCGCCAAAAACCGGAATGCTTGCGATGACTTTGCAAGCTATGACCAAGGGTATCAAACGTCCAGTCTCGATTGTGCCGGTTTACATTGGCTATGAGCACGTGATGGAAGTAAAAAGCTATATGAAAGAGCTAAAGGGAAAGTCAAAAAAGAAAGAGTCCCCTACTCAAGTATTTTCGGCTATTCGTAAGCTTAAAAACTATGGACATGGTTTTGTTAATTTCGGTGAGCCAATTCAGCTTAGCAACTTTTTAGATGAGTCGGTTAGCGACTGGCGTGAACAAAAAGCCCTTGATGACAAAAAGCCAAAGTGGTTGACCCCCGTCGTAAATTCGCTGGCTGATAAAATCATGACGAGAATTAATCGCGCAGCAGCACTTAATGGCTCAGCGATGGTGGCGTTATGCTTACTGTCTTCTAAAACACAGATTGTAAGTAAAAAAGCATTAGTCGAATCCATTAATGACTACTTACAACTTTTTACCCAGGTCAAGTTCAGTCAAGACTCGACCTTACCAGACGAACCTGCTGATGCATTGGTAGATCGCACGCTAGCCTTAAATCGCTTTGAACAAAGCCAAGATACCTATGGATCGATGGTGTCACCAAAAGATGATAATGGTCTGCTATTAACTTTTTATCGCAACAATATTCTGCATATGTTCGCGATTCCAGGCCTTGTTATGACCGCGGTGTTTGCGCATAAACAGCTTGAAAAAAGCGAATTGATAAGCCTCGTGCAGACCCTTTATCCACTGCTAAAACGCGAGTTCTTTTTGCATCACAGCAATGAACAAGCAATCGAGTATGTGGAGCATTTAGTCGACTATATGGCATCTGTTGGTTTACTCAAACAGCAAGGTGACTACTTATCACCACCAGTTGCTACGGCTGAAAAGTTCCATTCAGCTTGGCTGCTCAGTCGCACAATGCAAGAGACGCTGCAGCGTTATGCGACCGTTTTGCATGTCTTAGAAACCGAGAAAATCATTGGCCGTTCACAACTCGAAAAACAAAGTCAAACCATCGCCGAGCGATTGTCTGCACTGTTTGGCATGCACTCACCAGAGTTTTATGACAAAAATGTGCTAGGAAGTTTCGTGATGGCGCTCAGAGAGAATAAACATTTAAGTAACCGAGAAGACGGTAACCTCGCGTTTTCTGAGAGCAGTTTGGCATTAAAACGGGCGATTATACCGCTGGTGTGGCCTGAAATTATTCAACATTTAGAGCAAATACACACATAATGCCAACTATGGGCAAATCGTATTAACGATTTCGCCTAACGCACCTTATTGCGCATGAAGCAATGCTATCTGATGGATAGACGAGTATCTTTTAAAGCCTGCCAAGCCCCCGAAAATTTAGTGGATATCAGCGGCCAAAAAGAATTGATACGCGGGGTCATCGGTATGCTCTTGCGCTGAATAGTCTAAGGCTTCTAGATGCTTGTTAAACAGCGCTCTCTCGCCAGAAGCAATATCAAAACCGACCAACACCAAACCCTGAGCGGCACCATGGTTACGGTAGTGGAATAAAGTAATATTCCACTGCTCACCCAGAGTATTTAAGAAGTGCATAAGCGCGCCTGGATACTCTGGAAACGAGAATGAAAAAATGGTTTCGTTTAGCGGTGTTTGTGGGCGCCCACCAACCATATGACGCACGTGCAACTTGGCAAGTTCATTGTCTGACAGATCAAAACACTGATAAGCATTTTCATGTAAGCGCTGCATAAGCGCGGTGAATTCAGTTCGGCCCTGTTTTAACTTAACACCAACAAAAATGTGCGCCTCGCTATTAGTGGCAAAGCGATAGTTAAATTCCGAAATATTCAAACCGCCTAAGGTCGCGCAAAAAGCTTTAAACGCTCCTTTTTGTTCTTTTAGTTTAACCGCAAATACCGCCTCTTTTTGCTCCCCCAGCTCGCAGCGCTCAGACACATAGCGAAGGGTGTGAAAGTTAATATTTGCTCCGCATAAAATGCCCGCTATTTTTGCGCCTTTTAGATCGTGCTGCGCACAATATTTCCGCATTGCCGCAATCGATAAGGCACCAGCAGGCTCGGCAATCACTCGGGTGTCGTCAAAAATATCTTTAATCGCCGTGCAAATTTCGTCATTGGTAACAGTGACTACCTCATCTACGTAAAGCTGACACAGTCTAAAAGGCTCTTCACCTATGGTTTTAACCGCTACGCCGTCAGCAAAAATACCGACGCTAGGCAGAGTAACCGGATGACCCTGTGCCAGCGCGGCCTGCAAACAGGCAGACTCTTCCGACTCTACTGCAATAATGCGAATATTTGGGTTGATTTGCTTTGCATATACCGAAATACCTGCCGCCAATCCACCGCCGCCTACCGCAATAAACAGATACTCTAAGTCGTGCACATGCTCTAAAATTTCTTTACCAATGGTGCCTTGACCGGCGATTACATCGGGGTGATCAAATGGCGGGATCATGGTCATACCGGTTTCGGCGCAAATTAGCTTTGCCCGCTCACTGGCTTGATCGAAACTTGTGCCGTGTTGGACGACCGTCACTTGATCTTTGCCAAAGTGCTTAACCGCGTCAACTTTGATTTCGGGAGTGGTTTCAGGCATCACAATTATCGCAGGAATGCCCAGTCGATGCGCGGCATAAGCAACACCTTGAGCATGATTACCAGCAGAAGCAGCTACTACGCCCGCAGCTTGCTGGGATTTTGATAGCTGCGCAATGCAGTTGTATGCCCCTCTGAGTTTAAACGATTTGACCGGCTGCTGATCTTCGCGCTTTAAATACACCTGATTGCCGAGAGTCGCCGACAGTCTTGGCATCGTCACTAAATCGGTGGCAATCGCCGCATCATAGATTGGCGCTTGCAGAATTTTTACCAAGTAATCTTGCTTACTTAAGGTCGCAACAGAGGCATTTATTTGAGTATCGCTTGGCACAGAGGGGTAGCTCGCTTATTAATAAAAGTTTATTCCATAGCAAAAGATGATTTCGCCGAACATTCAATGCTTGCAGGGACGTAGTGGCGTTCTATTTCTCGCAGGCTATACTCGTCATAACGGTCAATTAGGCAGCTTGGCATGGCTAGTTTGAGCGTTCAATATTCGAAATTACATTAAGCTTAACATTTATATCAGAAATAAGAACATGATTGGCTTGCAAATTCTAAGCTTTTGTTAATGTTGAGCAATAAAGACTTCAATACTAAATGCACTCAAACTGCTTGAAGCGGTGCCAATCAGATACCGATATTTGAATATTTTCAGTAGTACCTGCATCAGAGCTTACAGGCTGCCCCAGTATTTGAGAATCTCATGATTTCACACATTGCTTGGCATACCTTCATGCTTGATCATTACACTAACCTCGACCAACTCGCCCTTGAAATGATTAACCATATTGAAAAGGTTAATGACTAATTCTTTGATTAGATTTTGTAGCTAACATGCGCTTAGGAAATAATCTGCTAGTCAAATTTCGAAAACCAGATAGTGAGTTATTTGTTTAAGCATAAGGTCCATAAACTAGTCTTGTAGCCAGTTGTTTGTAAAGTCATTTTTACCAATAATTATCCATGTTGATTAGCAACTCATGGATGAAAAAAGACAAGGATGTCACTTTCAGTTGTATACACTCGCGCCAACATAGGCATCGATGCACCACTGGTCACTATTGAGGTACATTTGTCCAATGGCTTACCTGCTTTTCAGTTGGTAGGCCTGCCTGAAACCACCGTAAAAGAAAGTCGTGACAGAGTGCGCAGCGCTTTAATCAACGCAGGCTTTGAGTTCCCAAGTAAACGGATCACCGTGAACATGGCGCCGGCTGACCTTCCGAAGGGCGGAGGTCGTTTCGACTTAGCCATTGCAGTAGGCATTATCGCCGCTCACGAGCAGCTTCCCGAAACCGCGTTAGAGCAATATGAGTTTGTAGGTGAGTTAGCGCTGTCTGGTCAGTTGCGCTCTATTCAAGGCGCCCTGCCAATGGCCTTTGCGGCGGGTAAAAGTAATCGACAGTTGGTACTGCCACAAAGTAACGCCAGCGAGGCAGCTCTGGTCGCTAAAGCCTCTGTGTTAAGCGCCAAAGACTTGTTTGAAGTCTATCTGCATCTTATTGGCAAGCAGAGCTTACCCGCCGCCGAAGTGGTGCTTAGCGACATTGGCGAGCCGCAATACGGCGATTTAAACGAAATTATCGACCAGCAACATGCAAAACGGGCTTTAGAAATCAGCGCGAGTGGCGCACACAATTTATTATTTTTTGGTCCTGCGGGCACCGGTAAAAGCATGCTGGCTAGCCGTTTACTGTCGATCATGCCCGACCTTAGCGACGAGGATGCTCTTGTCGTATCTAGCATCCGCTCGGTGGTGGGCGATACCATTAACGCGCAAAATTGGCGGCAGCGGCCATTTAGACAACCCCATCATTCAAGCTCCGCAGCGGCATTAGTAGGTGGCGGTGCCTACCCAAAACCCGGCGAAATCACTTTGGCCCATCGGGGCGTTTTGTTCCTCGACGAATTGCCGGAATTTGGCCGGCATGTGCTAG
Organism: Glaciecola sp. SC05; assembly: GCF_041380235.1. Classification (NCBI taxonomy): domain Bacteria; kingdom Pseudomonadati; phylum Pseudomonadota; class Gammaproteobacteria; order Alteromonadales; family Alteromonadaceae; genus Glaciecola; species Glaciecola sp. SC05. The sequence goes on along the minus strand of NZ_JBGIYY010000008.1, from coordinate 42,535 downwards.
ATGTTATGCGCGAACCGCTAGAAACTGGCGAAATTAATTTATCGCGAGCCTCGCATAAAGTGACGTACCCTGCTGACTTTCAATTAATCGCGGCAATGAACCCAAGCCCCACCGGCGATGTGGACGACAAACGCGCCAATCCTGATCAAATTTTACGCTATTTAAATCGAATATCTGGGCCATTGCTCGACCGCATCGATTTGCAGGTAAATGTACCCAGAGTGAATTTAGAAAAAACACTAAGCAGCCTAAATGACCAGTCATTATCTAATGGTGATGGCAATGACGCGCAAAGTGAAAGTAGCGCTACCGTTAAACGCCGTGTTGAAAATGCACATGCTCTGCAGCTTAGCCGGCAGGGCGTGCTAAATTCTGCATTGAGTAATCACCAAGTCAAACAATTTTGCAGCTTAAACAGCAGCGACCAGCGGTTTATTACTCAGGCGATTGACGCATTGGGCCTGTCGATGCGAGCTTACCATCGCACCTTGAAAGTGGCGCGCACCGTAGCCGATTTGCAAGGCGAAGCCAACATCCAGCAGGCGCACATTGCTGAAGCCTTAAGCTTTCGAAATTTTGATAGGTTACTGCATCAGCTCACAAAAAGCTGAGTGAGTGTCTTAATAAGGGGCTCTTCTGCGCGCGCTTTTAAATAGCATATGCCCAGTTGATACGGCTCAATATTTGGTACCGTGAGTGCCCGCACCTTATTTTTTACCACCGAGTTTTCCAGCACAATGCTAGGCACGAAGCCAACACCTAGCCCCAAGGCAACCATGCTTACTATCGCTTCATTGCCCGACACTTGTGCGTAAATTCGCGGGCGAATATGTTGCTCAACAAACCACTCGTTGACGATGCGCATCGATAGGCCTCTGGCTGGCATCACTACCTGTACTTGCTGCCAAGAGACATCTTCCCATCGTTCAACGCTCATATTTTTTGGCACAATGAGCACCAATGGCACGACGTCGAACTTACCAAAGGCAACATGCGACGGAAAGTTGGGCGTCTGCATCGCCAATGAAATATCCACTTGGCCTGAGGCAACCTTATCGATAGACAGCGCATGATCTCCAGTATCTAATTTGATGTCGACTAGAGGGTATTCTTGTTGGAGCTTGTCAAGCATCGCTGGCAAATAGCTCTGGCTGGCCGTAACAGAGCAATACAGTGACAGCTCCCCGCTTAGCGCTTCTTCTTTACTTTTTAGCTCTTGTTTCAACACAGCATATTGACTCAGGGTGTGTTCAGCAAATTCTAATAAACGCTGGCCCGCATGAGTAAGGACAACGCTGCGATTATTGCGCACAAACAAGGTTGCTTCGCATTCTAGCTCAAGACGCGTGATCACTCTTGTCAGAGTAGGCGGTGAAACATACATCGCCGCTGCAGTCTTTGAAAAATGCAGGGTATTGGCTAGATGTTGAAACAGCTTTAAACTTTTTATATCCATCGCACAAGTCCCATCATGAAAAGATAGCTGACCGAAAAACGCAAACGCATTTGGCTGTTGCTTGAAAGCCACCTAATAAATCGCTCAAGAATTAACCACCTTCACCATATAATATGGACACACTACCGGCAATTAACCGCACTAAGCACATCAAAGCATATCATTTATTTCATTTTATGAAACACTACGTTGTAAATAATTCAATTTAAGAAATGTATAGAGTTTTGTATAGTATTCCCATAGTCGAATGCGACTACCCAATTTTATCTTCAGGAAACTCATGACAAATTATTTTAATAGCTTACCGTTTAGAAAACAGCTCGACCAATTGGGTCGATGTCGTTTTATGCAGCGCGAAGAATTCGCTCAGGGCTGCGACGCATTAAAAGGTAAATCCATCGTAATTGTAGGATGTGGTGCACAGGGTTTAAATCAAGGCCTTAATATGCGCGACTCAGGTCTAAACGTGTCTTACGCATTACGCCAAGCTGCCATTGATGAAAAGCGTGACTCTTTCCAGCGCGCTTCTGGTAACGACTTTAAGGTCGGAACTTATCAAGAACTCATCCCTAGTGCAGACTTAGTATATAACCTAACGCCGGATAAACAGCATGCAAGTGTTGTTGAAGCGATCATGCCGCTCATGCAGCAAGGTGCGGTATTGAGTTACTCACATGGCTTTAATATTGTCGAAGAAGGTCAGCAAATCCGCAGCGATATTACCGTGGTGATGTGCGCACCAAAGTGTCCAGGCACAGAAGTTCGCGAAGAATACAAACGTGGTTTTGGGGTACCTACGCTGATCGCAGTGCACCCTGAAAACGACCCACAGGGCAAGGGCCTTGAAATCGCTAAGGCACTCGCGAGTGCGACAGGCGGCGACAGAGCCGGTGTACTAGAGAGCTCCTTTGTTGCTGAAGTAAAGTCCGACCTTATGGGCGAACAAACGATATTATGCGGCATGCAGCAAGCTGCAGCGATTGTTGGCTTTGACAAAATGGTCGCCGATGGCGCCGACCCAGCCTATGCCGCAGCGTTAATCCAATATGGTCTCGAAGCAATAACCGAAGCCCTTAAAATTGGTGGCGTAACGCACATGATGGACCGCTTGTCTAACCCTGCAAAGGTTGAAGCATTCGAGCTTAGCGAAACCCTTAAAACCTTGTTTAGACCCCTCTTCGAGAAACATCAAGACGACATCTTAAGTGGCGAGTTTTCACGCACGATGATGGAAGACTGGGATAATGAAGACATCAACCTATTAACATGGCGTGAAGAAACCGGTCAATCAGGTTTTGAGAAAGCGCCTGTTTATGACGGTAAAATTGATGATCAAACGTTTTTCGACCAAGGCATTTTAATTGTCGCAATGATCAAGGCTGGTGTTGAGCTTGCCTTTGATGTGATGGTAGAAGCTGGCATCCTACCCGAATCCGCCTATTACGAATCGCTGCACGAAACTCCGCTAATTTCGAACACCATCGCGCGTAAACGTTTGTATGAGATGAACGTGGTGATTTCAGATACCGCCGAATATGGTAACTATCTGTTTGCTAACGCCGCGGTACCGTTATTGCAAGAGCACATTATGCCTAGTATTACTGGTGTGCAGTTAGGTAAAGGTTTAAGCGACCGTTCAAATGCGGTGGATAACAAACGTTTAGTAGAAATAAACAAAGCGATCCGAACTCATGGTGTTGAAACCGTGGGTGAAGTATTACGAGGCTACATGACTGACATGAAAGCCATCGTAGAAAACTAGTAGTAGATGTAACACTTCTGTCGTTAGGTGCTTGAAATAAGCTCCTTTTGCCCGGTCAATTTGGCCGGGCTTTTTTTTGCCGACTTTTCCTGGTCTTCAATTTCTATACTGAGCATATTCAAGCGCTGGGTATTCTATTAAGCTTTAGCTAAGTCTGACGCTTTACCGCCCTAATTGCGATATGCACCGCACAAAACGTTACAACTCCAAACACTAAGAAGCCAAGCGCAATAGGCGTGATGCTGTCGACTAAATAAGAGTTAATAAATACAGCAATAGGCACCGCCAAGATGCTCGTAAAGCATCCAATGAACGCGGCACCCACTCCTGCTATATGTCCCACCGGCTGCATCGCTAAAGAGTTTAAATTTCCAAACAACACACCAATAAAAAAGAAGCCAACAAACATCGTAGAAACAAACACGACCAAAGGCGGTTTTCCGTCAAAATACAGACTTTCACCCAACAGCACTAGGGCAAAGAGTAAATTTAATACCATGGCGTAAGAAATCAACTTGATCATGCCAAGCCTAACTACCATGATGCCATTGAACAAAGAAGCCGCACCGATAGAGAAAGCCAACAAGGCAAAAAGCAGTGGAAACATTTCGCCAGTATCATAAATATCTTGAAAAATAGTTTGTGAGCCACTTAGGTAGGCTAAAAACGCGCCAAAAATAGTCCCCATACCAATAGCTGCGCCCATCACAACCTTATGCTTGGCCAACCAAACGATTGAGCGCCAAAAGGCATACCAGTTAAACTTTAAACGTTTGGCGCGAGGCAGTGTTTCACCCTGACGCGCAAAAAACCAAATCCCAGAAATCACGCAAACCACCGCAAATACCGTAAATATATGCCGCCAACCCGCTGTTTTCATTACCACCTGACCGAGCAGTGGGGCGACCATTGGCATCAAAATAAAGATAACGGTGATAAAACTCATTACCCGCGCCATTTTGTCGCCCACATACAAGTCTCGGATCAGAGCCATACTAGCAATGCGCGGGCCTGATACCCCAAAGGCCTGAATCAATCGCCCTGCTAGCATCATTTCCATGCTGGTTGATAAATAGCAGACTAAGGTGCCCAGCAAAAAGATGATCAGGCCCACCAAAATGGTTAGGCGCCGGCCTCGGGCGTCGGCAAAAGGACCAAAAAATAGCTGGCCAATGGCCATGCCAGCAAAAAACAAAGAAACAATCAAATAGGTTTGCTGATTACTCTGACTGTTAAGCTCCGCGCCTATGACATCAAGCGCAGGAAGCATTGCATCTATACTTAAGGCCACAAGTGAGGTTAAAAAAGCCATCAGTAATATGAACTCGCCAATAGGCAAAGGCGGGCGAGCGCTTGAAGCTTCAGCAGGAATAGCGGAGGTGTTCATGAAAGCGAATTAATAGGAAAATGAATTAGCGGTGCAATCTACCATAGTCGAGCAGATTCGAATATAACAAAAACTTCCATGCGCGGTGCTTTTGGCATTTACCTTCAGCGCGAGTAGAGAGAGTTTTAAATGCACGACAAGTGCGCTATTTATCTCGATGCAGGGAAGTGATCTTGCCGTTACTCAAACTATAAATCCAACTATGCAGTTTAACCTCTTGGCCGCGTGCCATAGCATCTTGAAAGACACTGGTACGACGCACGTTTTCGGCCTGCTGGAGCACGTTCAATTCACATAAGCGAGCAAGCTTTTCAGCTTTTGGCAAAGGCGCAAGGGTCTCATGATGCTCACTGGCAATATCTTTGATATGCAGTAACCAGTTGTCGATTAGCCCTAATTTATCACCCTTTAGGGCCGCTTCGACGCCGCCACAACCATAGTGTCCACAGACAATCACGTGCTTTACTTTGAGCACATCTATGGCGTACTGCAGCACCGATAGGCAGTTAAAATCGGTGTGGATCACCATGTTAGCCACATTCCGATGCACAAAAATATCACCAGGCATCAAATCTACGATTTGATTAGCCGGTACCCTCGAGTCAGAGCACCCAATCCATAAATACACAGGAGATTGCTGCGTCGACAGCTTTGAAAAAAACTCGGGGTCTTGGGCTTGGGTGGCTTCTGCCCAACGAATATTATTATCGAGCAGCTTTTTTATTTCGGGCATATGAGCTTATCACTAAGGTGAACCAACGCGGCAATCGCAGTGGTTTTGTCGGTATATATTTTTGAATGTAGCAATAAGCAAAACGCCCGGCAAGTGCCGAGCGCTTTTATATCAATGTTTTTATAGATTTATCCAAAAAGCGCTGCACTATTTACGTATGTGCCCATCACCATAAACAATAAACTTCTCTGTGGTGAGCTGCTGTGCGCCCATAGGCCCATAGGCATGTAGCTTACTGGTCGAAATGCCTATCTCAGCGCCTAAACCAAGCTGCCCGCCGTCAGAAAAGCGTGAAGAGGCGTTAAGCATAATCACCGAAGAGTTTACCTCGCGTAAGAAGCGCTGAGAATTCCCCAAGTGTTCTGTCACAATCACTTCAGTATGACCACTACCGTAGTGCTGAATATGCTCAAGGGCTTGCTCAAAGTCATCGACGATACTCACCGCAATTTCTAGGGCTAAATACTCAGCATGCCAATCTTCCTCTGTGGCAAGTATTGCTTCGGACCGTTTAAAATGCGGTAAACTCGCGGCACATGCATGCACTTTCACGGCTTTATCGCTAAACAGCGCGTCAATAAGCGGTAAGGCCCGTTCAGCGATGTCTTTATGGATGACTAAGGTTTCTAATGCGTTACATACTCCGGTGCGCTGAGTTTTACCGTTTTCCAATATAGGTAGGGCTTTACCTAAATCGGCATGGGCATCAATAAACAAATGACAGACACCCTTAAAATGCTGGATCACCGGAATTTTACTGTTCTCAGACACATAGCGAATTAACCCTTCACCGCCTCTCGGGATTATCAGATCAATACTGTCGCTTAAGGTCAGCATCTGTGCCATCACCTCACGGTCAGGTACAGGAATGACGGTCACAATACCCGTAGGCAAATCAGCCTGCTCAAGGGCGTCATGCAGCACTTGAGCAAGGGCTTTATTAGAATGCTGGGCTTCTTTGCCACCGCGTAAAATAACAGCGTTACCCGCTTTTAGACACAGCGCCGCTGCATCAATGGTCACATTTGGACGCGACTCATAAATCATCGCGATCACGCCAAGCGGGATGCGCATTTTACCAACTTGAATACCACTTGGTAGGGGCTTGATGTTGGCAATGCTGCCTAGCACTTCGTCCTGCCCGGCAATTTCAAGTACCGCATTGGCAATCCCGCGCACACCAACCTCGTCTAAAACAAGGCGTTCAATCATCGATGGACTGATATTAGACTTCTGCGCGGCTTGTACGTCGAGTTGATTCGCTTTGATGATGTCAGCCGTCGCCTTCACAAGTAAATCCGCGATGGATACCAACAGCTGTTTTCTATCGCCTTGCGATAAGTTGGCGATAGCGTTTTTGGCTGCCTTAGCTTCAGCGGCAGCTTGCTTGATGTCAAATGTCATAATAAAGTCTCGTCTTTCTCCTTTTACGCTCAGTGGGCCTTACTTGCGATGGGTTTGATCAATACAAAATCGTCTCTATGAAGCACTTCAGCGCTATCGCTATATCCTAAAATGTCTTGGATTTGGGCGCTCTTTACCCCTTTAATTTGTTGTATTTCAGCAGATGAATATGCAGCAAGCCCTTTACCAATGACTTTCCCTTCATGGGTCACAAGTACCGCATCGTTTGCAACAAATTTACCTACCACTTGCGTGATCCCTGCAGATAACAAAGAGGCACCCCTTTCAGTGACCGCCAAGTAGGCACCATGGTCAATTACTAACTCCCCTTTTGGATTAGAAGTATGCTTTATCCAGTCTTGACGGGCCGTGCTGTCTTCGTCTTTTGCTAAAAACAAGGTGCCGGGGCAATTGCCCGAGACTAGTTTAGTGAATGTCTCGGTTTTTGTGCCATTGACCAGTAGTGTTTGAATACCCGATTGTGCGCATTTTTGCGCGGCTTGGAGTTTGGTGATCATACCCCCGGTGCCCACCGAAGAGCCGGCACCACCGGCTAATCGCACAATGTTGTCGTCAATAGTATCCACGCTTGAAAGCAGTTTTGCCGACGGATCCAGTCTAGGGTTACCGGTGTACAATCCGTCTACATCAGTACAAATAATAAGGCAATCAGCCTGCACTGCGATAGCGGTATGCGCGGCCAAGTTGTCGTTGTCACCCACTTTTGATTGGTCAATTGCCACAGTGTCGTTTTCATTGACAATGGGCAACACGTTATGGTCTAGGAGTTGCTCAATCGTATTTTTGATATTAACAAAGCGTCTGCGATCGTTTAAATCTTCGACCGTCAGTAACAGCTGTGCGCAAGTAAAATCGAATAGACTCGACCATGTCGCCATCATTTTTGTTTGACCGATAGCCGCCATCGCCGCTTTTTTGCCGGGGCTGACTTTTTGACCGGTACGGATTTCACCGCGGGCCGCAGCCACGCTTCCTGAGGACACCAAAACGATGTCTTTGCCTTGTCGACGACATTCAGTAATGAAATGTGCAATGTTACTTAAAAATTTGTCGCTAGTTCCAGTGCCGTCAGGTGAAACCAGAGCACTGCCTATTTTGATTACGGCGGTTTGCCAATTAAAAGCGGTCATGACCAGTAATGTCGTTGAATAATGTGTATAGGGTAAGGAAATAGCATGTTTTCTCAATAGCGCATATTATTATTTAGTGCTTATAGCGGTTTTTTTTATACTTTTTGGTTCTTTTCCACCAAAAGCGACTAAATTGTCACATTTCATTAACATAGCTGATCTTTTTAAAGAATATAGTTACACTTACAATCCTATAAATCAGGCGAATATTGAATGTCTAAAGGTTCCAGAGTCAAAGCCCAAAAACAGGCGCAAACAGCTGCAGAGCAACAAGCAGAGTCAGCAAAATTGGCACAAGAAAGCGATAAGCAAGCAAGTGCCCCTAAATACACTGCATTTACCAATCCCAAAAATATAAATTGGGTACTGTTATCCGGAGCAATGGCGCTTACCGTCGTGGTATTGATGTTTATGCCTCAGCAACTAGGCGATGGCATCACATCCGTGTATAGCATAATGCTGTGGATGGGAATGTTTAGCGCAACAGTATTTCGGTATGTCGGAAAAAACGGCTGGATCGGATTTTTTGTGGGTAGCTTTATTGGCATGTTGCTGAATATTTTTGCCCCGCTGATCAAAACCCTGTTTTAGCGGTATTAATACATTGAATACGGTTAATACCAAAAAGGCCTGCACATGAACAGCCAAGAACATGCTAACACCTCAAAAATGGGCCTGTGGATGTTTATCATCGGTTTTTTACTTGCCTTTGCTTTGTTAGTGGCGTTTTTTTCAGGCATGCTCGACAAGCAATACAACCCTAATCAAAACCCGCTTTCGGTGTCTACGCCTGCTGGCATTCAGGTTGCACTCAAACAAAATGTTATGGGTCATTATGTTACCGCCGGCGAAATTAACGGCCAACGGGTCACATTCTTATTAGATACTGGTGCGACCAATGTTTCTATTGGCGCTCGCTTAGGACAAGAGCTCGGCTTAATACCTGGACGCCGCTATACGGCGCTCACTGCAAATGGCAGCGTGACCGTAGCGCAAACCAGCATACAAGAATTGAAAATTGGCGAAATCACCCTTTACAACGTCGATGCCAATCTTAACCCGGGCATGGACTCTGATAAAATTTTACTCGGCATGAGCGCCTTAAAACAGCTGGAATGGACCCAGCGCGGCGATGTGTTAACCCTGAAAACATTTTAGGGTCTACCGCTTAAGGCTCTGCGAAAGCTGATACGCACAAATGCTGACTGCGCTTGCTAGATTGAGCGAATCGATAATAGCGCTACCCTCAATCGTAAACGCATCTGCCCTGCATTTAGCTAAGGCTTCACGGGGCACACCGCGAGCTTCATTACCAAAAAGGTAACACTCGTACTCTGCGAAACTAGCCGATTCAATACTAAGCCCCTGCATATCCAAATAAGCAAATTTAGTAAAACGCGCTTGTAAATCATCGAGCGCAAGCCCCTGCTCAATCGGTACATGAAAAATAGCCCCCATACTGGCGCGCACCACCTTAGCATTAAATGGATCAACGCTATTTGAGCTCAACAACAGACGAAAATTACCAAACCATGCAAGGCTTCTTAAGATTGTGCCTAAGTTGCCAGGATCTTGCACTTCATGTAAATACACACAACGCTGCTTTTCAGGCGCTCCAACAGAATTGTCAACGGCATAGCTTAAAGGTACACATGCAATGATCCCCTGAGGAGATTTGGTGTCACTGAGTTGTCCCATCTGCTTAGCGCTGAGCACAACCGTGTTAAGCGGCACTTCTAAGCTCTTCGCCCACTGCTGATGAGTTTCGGTTATGAATAAGGTGATGTTTACTAGTTGTTTTGAAAGTGACTGACTTGCTTTTAGGAGCTCAAGTACAAGATGCTCACCCTCTACTAAATAATAGCCAAATTGTTCGCGGTATTTTTTTTGATGCAGCTTTTTGACATCGTCAAATTTCATATGCACTTACCTGTGGATATATGCGCTTGAGCTCCGAATAGCAAAAGTATACCACCCTGCTTAGCTGAAGTCCGTCAGCGAAACATTCTTAGGGCTTCAGTCCTGCGATAAATTTCAAAATCGTTTCGTGTTCGGATTTGTCGTAGTAATTGGTATGCGCGTTTTGATAGTCTGGATGCTGATAAAGCTTGGGCAACGCTTGGTTAACCTTTTTGATGTAGGCCGACGAATCTGGGTGCTTATTGCACATCATATGTCCCCGAGTCACGCTATCCACATTTGCTATCTCATAACGACGGTAGACGGCATCTGGATTATTCTTAACATATTCAGCCACCTCAGCTGGAAACATTAAGGCATAATCAGCCCGATGATTGAAAAACATACTCGATAACCGATTGTGAGGGTTGGCTCCCGTCCACTCAATCTTTACCTCAGATGGCAATTTAGCGAGCTGTCTATCAATTAAACTGCCATATGAATATGAAGGCATGACCAAAAGAGTCGCATCTGAATTGGCCGTAAAAACAGTACTTAGCGATTCTATCGCGCCATTCTCATCAACAATCCCTTTACTCAAGGGCGCCATGGCTGCTTGTTGATATAGTTTATAGTGCAATAAAAAATACACCATTTCAGAAAATTCATATTTTTGGGCTCGCTCGTCATTTTTGAAACGATACAGGCTACACGCCGCATATTCTGTTTGTTCAAGTATTCTATTTTGCCGATTCAAAGGCACGAGCTCGAGCTTGCTGGGGAGTCCTATCTCTTTGAATAATAAGCCATATACCGTTGAAATAGTTCCGTACCCTGGGCCTTCGGTCGAATTTACAATAAACTGCGGGCTATCGCTCATTAACATGACTTCTGCAGACACAACTGTGGTGAAAAGTGCTGAAACAAATAAGCTCAGGCCTAAACTATAGCTGCGAATTGATTTGCTGATAAAGTCTCCTTACATGCTTATGTATCAATATAAAGATGGCACACTACGCTTGATTGTACAAATTTAGTACAGTATTAAGCAGAGCTGCTATTGTTGCACGCTGGCCCATACTTCATTCTCGATAAGTAAAAACAACATGCACCTACCTTTTTTGGTTGTTGCACAGCCGCGCGCTTTTACCTGCGCATATCAAAAGTATCGGCCAAAAGTACTAATAAGCTAATTTATTTATCGGCCAACTGATATGCGATTTGCAAATCTAGCCCGTCGGCTTACAATACTCATCGTTATCGCGCGGGGGTTGCAAATCATATATGGCACGAACAAAAACCAGCAAAAAATGGATGGATGAACACGTCAATGATCCGTATGTAAAACAGGCTAAAATTGACGGATATCGGTCTCGCGCTAGCTACAAAATCATTGAAATCAACGACAAAGACAAGCTCTTTCGCACGGGCAGTATTGTAATGGATTTAGGCGCCGCTCCCGGTGGATGGTCACAAGTCGTTGCGCCGCTGATAGGCAACAGCGGGCACCTTATTGCATCTGATATCTTGCCTATGGACGGCATCGGCGGCGCTACTTTTATTCAGGGTGACTTTACTGACGAAGCTGTTTACGAGCAAATTGTAGCGGCGCTGAATAATGAAAAAGTTGATGTGGTGATGTCGGATATGGCGCCAAATATAAGCGGGGTAAATACCACCGATCAATACTCGTCTATTTACCTTGTAGAGTTAGCCCTAGATATGGCTCGAAATGTCCTAAAGCCAGGCGGCAGTTTTTGTGCAAAAGTATTCCAAGGCGTCGGTTACGAAGAATATGTAAAAGACGTACGGCGCTCATTTGATAAAGTAGTAGTGCGCAAACCAGCAGCTTCCCGGCCTCGCTCGCGAGAAGTGTATATTGTAGGAAAGGGTTTTAAAGCTTAAGCGCTATTTTTCAAGCAAGGGCAATTTATCAGGAACACCGTTCCATTTATCCGCGTCTTGCGGCGCAGCTTTGAGCTCAGTAATGTTCGGCCACTGCTGACAAAGCTCAGCGTTTAATTCTAAAAACGGTATCTGGTCGTCTGGCAATTCAGTATCTTGATAAATTGCATCAGCCGGACACTCAGGCACGCAAAGTGCGCAATCAATACAAATGACTGGGTCGATTGCTAAAAAGTTAGGTCCCTCAAAAAATGCATCAACTGGGCACACCAGCACGCAGTCTGTGTACTTGCATTTAATACAGTTATCGGTAACAACAAAGGTCATGATGCACGAATGGCCTCAAATTTAATCAGCGTCAATTCTAAAGTAGCATAATTAAAAAACAAGTGTCTTTCGCTTTATCTATTCAAGATTTGAGGATTTGTGCAAGCAAGGCCTTCAGCATAAATAAAGAAACAAACTATCTATGTAAAACGAAGTGTTTTACCATTCCGGTGTTTACAACAATGCGCTCTGACAGAAAGGCTGTCCGGCGATATAAAGAGTAAGTTATTTATGCTGCGTTTGACTGATATTAAACTCCCTCTGGATCATGATGAACATGCCCTAGAGCTTGCCATACTCGATAAACTTAACATCGGCAAGGACGAGCTAGTCTCTTTTAATATGTTTAAACGAGGTTACGATGCACGTAACAATTCAAATATACAGCTGATTTACACACTCGATGTTGAATTAGTCAATCAAGCACTGCAAGAGCGTCTCCTGCATCAATTTTCTGTTGATCCCCATGTGCGCATCACCCCAGATATGACCTACAAGTTTGTTACCCGAGCACCCGAAAAGCTTATACACAGACCCGTGGTAGTTGGGCTAGGACCGTGTGGCTTATTTGCCGCTTTGATCCTCGCACAAATGGGCTTTAAACCAATTATTATTGAGCGAGGTAAAGAAGTACGTCAGCGTACCAAAGATACCTTCGGGTTTTGGCGCAACCAGCCGCTTAATCCAGAATCCAATGTTCAGTTTGGGGAAGGCGGCGCAGGCACCTTTTCAGACGGCAAATTATATAGCCAAGTAAAAGATCGCAAACACTACGGTCGCAAAGTACTGCATGAATTTGTTGCCGCCGGCGCCCCTGAAGAAATCATGTATGTAAGTAAACCTCATATCGGCACCTTTAAACTCGTCAATATGGTCGAAAGAATGCGTAAGACCATTATCGACTTAGGCGGTGAATTTCGTTTTAGCACCCGCGTCGAAAAACTTGATTTGGTGCCTGCAAATACTGGCTTCAAAATACAAGGGTTGCATTTATCCGATGGTGGCTACTTAGCGTGTGAACGCGTCATTTTGGCCGTTGGTCATAGCGCAAGAGATACTTTTCAAGCTCTATACGAGCAAGGTGTGCACATTGAGGCAAAACCGTTTTCGATTGGTTTTAGAATCGAACATGAACAAAGCATGATTGATGCAAGCCGCTTTGGCGACAATGCTGGTAACGCTATTTTAGGTGCAGCAGACTACAAGCTTGTGCATCACTGTAAAAATGGCCGAACGGTTTATAGCTTTTGCATGTGCCCGGGTGGTACTGTGGTCGCCGCTGCATCTGAGCCGGGTAGAGTGGTCACCAACGGCATGAGTCAATATTCCAGACATGAGCGCAACGCCAATAGTGCCATAGTGGTCGGCATTACCCCAGAGCAAGATTATCCGGGCAACCCTTTAGCTGGCATTGAATTGCAACGCCGCCTAGAAACTCTAGCCTATCAGGTTGGCGGTGAAAATTACCATGCCCCTGCGCAGCTTATCGGTGACTTTTTAGCAGGAGATGCCAGCGATGGCTTGGGCGAGGTAAAGCCCTCTTATACTCCCGGCATAACTCTAACCGACTTAAGTAAAGTTGTCCCAGATTACGTGACCGATGCCATTCGCGAGGCCATCCCCGCATTTGAACGGCAGATAAAAGGGTTCGCGAAAGCCGATGGCTTATTGACCGGGGTTGAAACTCGCACCTCCTCGCCAATTTGTATTACGCGCGCAGCAGACTATCAAAGCGTGAATGTTCAAGGTTTATACCCTGCTGGCGAAGGAGCTGGATACGCCGGCGGGATATGGTCTGCCGGAATAGACGGCATAAGAGTTGCCGAAGCAGTCGCATTGGCGATCGCACCGGCTAAAGAATGAGGCCATTAAAATTACGCTAGTGCTTGTATCAGCGCTTAAGATTAATCCAATCAGGTCGATTTAACACAGTACAAGTAATAAACACGAGCAAGCACATGTTGACTAGGCAAGGCTTTTTAATGGGTTTACTAAGCGTGTTCCTTAGCGCATTCATCTGTCTACCCTTTGACAGCAGTGCCGATACTTTGCACGATACCGAAGCACTCTCAGCAGGACTCACCGACTTGGTCCACGAACTAAACAAACGCACACCTTTAAGAGTAGATGCCGATACCCGCTTAGATTCTGTCGCTACCTTCAGCAATTACATGATTTACAACAACACCATGACCGACTTGAGCGCCGATGACGTCAACGCGGCGCTGGTGGCTCAATACTTTGATGAAAATATGATTCAGCACCTTTGCTCTTTAGATACCTTCCAACCTTTTATTGAACTAGAATTGGTGATGGTTTATCGGTATACCGATAAACACGGCAAATTTATTACCGAATTGAGCAAAGACCTATCTGGCTGTAAATAGTCGCTGTCACTAATCAATCCGTCTTGTGTGCTATCTTGTATTGATATGCATCACCCTAACCGAAGACGCTTGGTAATATAAAACTCATGTCTGATAAGCCAAACAAACTCATGCCCGATAAAAACGTCAGCAAAGTACCCAGCTCTCGTTTGGCTCGCATGGGCAAACTCGGTAGCTTAGCAGGCAGCATCGCGGCTCATGCTTTGAGCAATACCGCTGGGCAATTGCTAAAGGCCAAGCGGCCCAGTTTACAAAGTACGCTGTTAACTACAAGCAATGCCTCATCGTTAGCAAAGAGTCTGAGCGAAATGCGCGGTGCGGCGATGAAAGTCGGACAAATGCTGTCAATGGATGCTGGAGAGTTTCTACCCGCAGAATGGGAGCCTATTCTGGCAACCCTTCGTCAAGGGGCCGATGCTATGCCAAAAACCCAACTGTTAGAAACGCTGCAAAAGAATTGGGGCGCTAATTGGGCCAATCATTTTAAGTACTTTAGCTTTGAACCGGTTGCCTCTGCTTCCATTGGTCAAGTGCATAAAGCTCAGTTAAAAAATGGCGATTGGCTGGCGGTGAAGGTCCAATATCCGGGCGTGGCAGCCAGCATCGACAGCGATGTAAGCAATATTGGCCGACTGATTAAGATGACTGGGATGCTACCAAAGGGTTTTGATATTCAGGGGATCTTAGATCAAGCTAAATTGCAGTTGCAAAGTGAAGCCAACTATCTTCAGGAGGCGCAATATTTACGTCAGTTCAAGCAGCATCTTCAGGGCTTTGAACATTTTGTTGTGCCTGATGTGTATAACGAACTCAGCAATCAAGAAATCTTATGCATGTCTTTTATCGATGGAGCGCCGATTGAATCGGTCATCCAACAAAGTGAGCATGAAAAAAGCACGATCATGTCGCAGCTGTTTGCGTTATTGCTAAGCGAACTCTTTGTATTTTCTTTGGTGCAAAGCGACCCAAATTTTGCAAATTACCTCTACTTACCTGACACTAAACAAATTGCGCTATTAGATTTTGGTGCCTGCCGGCAAATCCCTGTGGCTATCCAGACGCACTATCAACTGGTCGCAACATCCATGCTTAATCAAAATCGAGAGGGTATCGAAACGGGCATGCGTGGGTTAAAGCTTATCCACCACTCTATGCCCGAAGATGTAAGAGAGGCTATTTTAAATGGATGCTTAATAGCTAGTGAATGCTTACAAACTAAAAACTATAATATTAAACAATCGGCACTGATCCAACGCTTATACGACGCAACCAAAATACTGATGCAGCATAGAAAAGCGATTGAACCACCCGACTTTGATGTTGCTTTAGTCAATCGAAAAGTCAGTGGCATGGTCTTATTAGCCAACAAAATGCAGTGTAGTATAGACTTGCAAGGACTAGTTAAAAACACCTTAGATTTAGAATGAAAAGGGAAAACATGCAAAACTTACTCGAAAATGCCGTTGCAGTGGGCATTAGTTTACTGCCTTTTTTAGTGCTCCTAATTACCCTGATATTGGTTTTATTTGTTTTGCATAAAGCACTGCTCGGTAACAAGAGCTTGAGTCTATCGCAAAAATTTCCACGACAGTTGATATTACTGTTGGTCTACATCGTCAGCATGGTCTTGTTGGTGGTGTCGCTGCCCATTGACTCGAGTATTCGCAATCAAGTCTTAGCGCTTATTGGTGTGTTGCTCTCTGGTGTGATCGCTTTTTCATCTACCAGTATTGTGTCGAATGTGATGGCCGGCATTGTGATGCGCATTACCCAGCCATTCCGCACTGGCGATTTCGTAAGAGTCAGCACACATTTTGGTCGGGTTACCCAAAAAGGATTGTTTGACACTGAAATGCAAACCGAGCAACGGGATTTGATCCACCTTACTAACAGCTATTTGCTCTCTCAACCCATTGAAGTTGTGCGCTCGTCAGGCACGGTTATCTCGGTTAATTTATCATTAGGTTACGATCTGCATCATAGCCGAATAGAAAAACTGCTAATCAAGGCGGCTGAAAAAGTAGAATTAAACGAACCTTTTGTACAAATTATAGCGCTTGGCGATTTTAGCATCAGCTATCGCGTATCTGGCTTACTCACCGAAGTAAAAAGCATGATAACTGCGCGCTCTAAACTCATGGCCAGCGTGCTAGATACCCTGCACGATGACAACATCGAGATTGTCTCGCCTAGCTATATGAATCAGCGACGCTTAGATGATTTACCAGCCGTCATCGCCAAAGGAACAACAAAAGCTCCAGCCCCTGACGAAAGCAATCCAGAAGACATGATTTTTGATAAGGCCGAAGAAGCTGAAGGTCGTGAAAAACAAGTTGAAACATTACAAGAGCAAGTCGCCTCGCTGCAATCGCAAGTAAAAGAAGCCAGCGCCGACGAAAAAACAAAATTACAAAAGACATTAGAATCAAAACAACTGAAATTAGCTGCGCTACATAAAGCCGAAGATAAAAAGAAATAGTATGAAACACTGGTTATTTAAAACAGAGCCTGACGATTTTAGCATTCAAGACTTAGAGAGTCGTCCAGACAAACGCGAACCATGGAACGGGGTCCGAAACTATCAAGCGCGTAATTTTTTAAGAGACGACATTAAGGTTGGCGATCTTGTGTTTATTTACCACTCTAGCTGCAAACACGTCGGGATTGCTGGTTTAGCCATTGTACATAAAGTTGGGCTTGCAGATCCCCTTCAGTTTGACCCATCTAGTCGCTACTTTGACGCCAAGGCTAGTCCAGAAAATCCGCGGTGGTATATGGTTGAAATAGAGCATTTAGAGACCTTCCAACGAGTATTGCCGCTGGCGGAGATCAAAACGATGCCCAACATCACTGACATCGGCTTGATCAAAAAAGCACAGCGACTGTCAGTGATGCCAGTGCAGCCATCTGAATTCACAGCATTGCTAAATAAAGCACGAGCATAGTCCAAAACTCGCCGTATTTTGGGCTTGCGCTTTGCTCCCCTAATAGGGTTGCTGCATAGAAAATGGCATTGCCATAGAAGCTTCTGGTTTATTTGGGTTACCAATCATTTCATCATATGGAGAGTCATGCACCATAACCGCTTCTACTACGGTGCAAAACTCGAAGGTGTCGCGTATTTGTTGGGAATTATTAAAGCGCATCGGGCGGTCGTTGGCGTCATATACAAAGCCCTCTGCGGTATCCGTGTATAATTTAACTAAGTAAACATTCATTTCAAACGATTGTACTTCAAGCTTAGCAATATTAATGGGCGACTTTTTTATTTCGGTGATAGGAAATTTATGCATATGCGAGTACTCTTTAGCTACGGTGATTCTCTCGGTTATCTAGAAATGCTTACGACCATACGATTGTTTAGTTCATGTTCGACTCTGCAAAAACCTCTGCTGAGAGTAAAAGCCGTATAAAAACAAAGGAATTATTTGTGTTTTACGGAGTCAATAACATATACATTATATTGTTAGTCAGTAGACTAAACATAATTTTAAGCCGCGGTGGAGAATAGAATGAGCGAAGATAAAAACCAAGTGCAACAAATGAAGCCCTACATCATTGTCGCCGGTATTTTATTTGTGCTGTTAGTTGTATTAATGCTTTGGCCAAGTGGCGACAAGCCAAACGATACCAGCCCAGAAACCGTCCTAAATGCAGAGCCTGAGAATGCGGTTTTATCTGAAGCAAAGATAGATGAGGAGCCGATGGAAACAGCTCTTTTCGAGCCGCCAAAAATGCCTTCAGAGGTGGTTATCGGTGATGAAAACGCAGCGGTGAACGTGCTTGAACCGATTATTGAAGAGCTTGAACAAGTTTCATTAGACGTCAGTGATGCCGCTGTCAAAGCTGCCATTATTGAGGCGATACGCTCTCCCGCTATCAGCCGATTTTTAGTGAGTGAGTCGCTTTTGCAAAAGTTTGTGATTAATGCAAATAATTTGGCCAATCAGGAAATTACCCTTAAAGATAATTTACTAGTCGCCCCAGATCGAGAATTTAGCATATATCAGCAGGCTGACAAAATCTGGATTGACCGCGCTAGTTTCCAGCGATATACGCCTTATGTGGACGCTATCGAATCGGTAGACACCGATGCATTATTGAGTGCCTACGAATCTTATAAGCCGAGCCTTACCGAAAAATTTGCCGAAATTTCAAGACCGGGCGATGACTTAGACCAAACTTTGATCAGAGCCATTGACGAATTGCTTAATACCCCTTTAGTACCGGTGCCCATCGAAGTGATATCCGAAACGGTGATGTATAAATTTGCAGATCCTAAGCTTGAGGGCTTATCTGGCCCACAAAAACAAATGGTGCGAATGGGTCCAGACAATATGAGACGCTTAAAAATAGTCCTGCGCGAAGTGAAGGCAGAGCTGGAATCTCGTCAGTAGTGGATATAAAGGCACTGCAACAACAAATATCTGAAGGCTCTGAACAACAGGCTATGCCGCCTGTAGATAAATGGAACCCTGAGTTTTGCGGAGATATGAATTTAGTTATTAAGCGCAATGGTCAGTGGTGGCATGAGGGAACGCCATTTACCCGAGCGCCCTTGATCAAACTGCTTGCCAGCGTGATTAAAAAAGAAGGCGATAGCTACTTTTTAGTCACGCCGGTAGAAAAAATTGGCATCACGGTAGAAGATGTGCCTTTTGTCGTTATCGATGACCAAATAATAGATGGCATTATTAAAGTTACCACAAGCTGCGGCGACCAAGTCCGCATTGGTGAAGAGCACCCCGTAGAAATCAGAATGTTTGCTGGGAACCCCGTCCCTTACTGCCATATTCGCCGCAATTTATGGGCACGAGTGCATCAAAATGTACTGTACCGCTGGGTGGAAAGCGCCGGACAAGTCGAACACAAGGGCAAACAATCGCTTTGCTTAACAAGCGGTAACTACTCATTCAGCATCGGCTCATTCTGATATTTTTGAGCACGAAACCTTTGATCTAATCCAAATATTATCCTAATGTTAGTGCACTACTAGACAACGATAATAATAATGAAAACAATCCAATCTTTTTCTAAAGGCTTACTAGTTGCCAGCATTGCCCTGACAATGAGCCACTCCGCTTTATGTGCAACCTATATCTATGCTAGCAATGTGATCACCGCCGAAGACAGCAAGATGGTCAAAAATAAAACCATTGTGGTTGATGAAGGCCTTATCAAAGATATTCTTGATGGTAAAAACCAAGGCGGCGAAGGCGACACCTTTGTGGACTTGAGCGATTACACCATCATGCCCGGCTTCATGGACATGCACACCCACATTACCTATCAAAATGAAGGCACAGCTGGCTACTTAAAGCGATTTAGCGACAACGAAGCAGACCTTGCCATTGCTGGGGTAAATTACGCACAAAGAACCCTGATGGCAGGTTTTACGACTATTCGTAACTTAGGTGACCGCTATAATGAAACCGTTGCCTTAAGAAAAGCCATCGATGGCGGTATCGTCAGTGGTCCGCGAATTTTTACCTCGGGTAAATCTATTGCCACCACGGGAGGTCATGCCGACCCAACGAATGGCATGCGCAGAGACTTGATGGGCAGCCCCACCCCTGCAGACGGCGTTGTTAACGGCGTTGCGAAAGCCCGTGAAGCGGTGCGTCAGCGTTATAAAGACGGTGCTGATTTGATTAAAATTACAGCCACAGGTGGTGTACTGTCGGTAGCGAAAAGCGGCCAAAACCCTCAGTTTATGGCCGATGAACTCGATGCCATTGTGCAAACTGCCAAAGATTACGAGATGACTGTGGCTGTTCACGCTCATGGTAAAGAAGGCATGAAGCGAGCCATTATTGCAGGGGTCGACTCGATTGAACACGGCACCTATATGGACGACGAAATTTTTAAGTTAATGCGTAAAAACGAAGTGTATTACGTGCCAACTATCTCAGCAGGTAACTTTGTTGCTGAAAAAGCAAAAATTGATGGTTACTTTCCTGCCATTGTTCGCCCAAAAGCTGCGGCGATTGGCCCTTTACTCCAACAGACTTTCGGCAGGGCTTACGAGAACGGCGTTATGATTGCTTTTGGCACAGATGCAGGCGTTTCTCCACATGGCGACAATGCCCTTGAGTTTGAATTAATGGTCAGTGCAGGTATGTCAGAAATGGACGCCATTCGCTCAGCCACCTACAACACCTCAAAATTACTTAAAATTGACGACAAACTCGGCACCATTAGTGTTAACAAACTGGCTGACTTGGTCGCGGTGAAAGGCAATCCACTAGAAGATATTCGGATATTACAAAGCGTTGATTTTGTTATGAAAGACGGCCTGATATATAAGCATTCACAGTAATGAGCATTGGCACACGCTGCGTGCGCTGCTCGCAGCCTTGTGCCTTTTAACAGAGCGTTAATCATCGCCATTAGGATCGTGATAGCTTGAGTATCAAAGACCGTATCAAGAAAATGATTCACTCAAAAAATATGCTACCCAGTATTGCGCTGGCGTCCTTTCTTGAGTCAACAATCGTGCCTATCCCTCTTGAAACACTGCTGGTGCCATTGATGCAGGCAAGGCGTGAAAAGCTTTGGATGATTGCGGCTGTAACCACCATCGGGTGTATACTTGGAGCGCTGGTCGGGTATTACATTGGGTATTTTTTGTTTGATTTACTGCGTGAACCGATCATGACCTACCTAACAAGCGAGCAGCAGTTTGCGTCGTTTCAAGCGCAGATGAAAGATCACGGCTTTTGGTTTGTATTTAGCACCGGCGTAACGCCAATCCCATTGCAAATAGCAATGCTGGTTGCGGGCTTTACCAGTTACTCGTTATTTTTATACATGTTGGCGGTTACGTGCAGTCGGATTCTGCGCTACTTTGGCCTAGCAGCATTGGTCTATTTATTTGGAAATCGAACCGAAAAAATTATTAAGCGGTATAAATGGCAAACGGTAATATGCGTGTTTTTAGTACTCATCGCGTTTGTTGCATACAAAATTATGGCATCCTAAGCACTATCGGACCCATAAAATAATCACTCTTATTACAAGGACACAACCATGAAACGACTCTTAGCACTTAGCATTGCATGCTGTTTTGTATTTGCACCCGCACACGCAAATGTTGAAGAAAAGTTGAAAGCTGCTATGTCATCTGACATACGCACGCAGGCTGAAGTAGAGCGCGATCGCAATCGAAAGCCCATAGAAACCCTGACATTTTTCGGTCTTGAAGATGATATGACCGTCATTGAACTTATACCCGGCGGTGGATGGTACACCAAACTACTGGTGCCCGTTCTAGCTGAAAAAGGCACATACTATGGCGCTATCGGCACCGGCAGAATTGAAACAGCACTTTCAGGCGCGCCAGGTTTCGAGCGTATGAATGTGATTGCAAAAGATGCCAAACTTTCTCGGCCAGAAGGCTCGCGCTTTTATTCCCTAGAAATGACTAGCCTTGGCATTACCGACGCCGATATGGTGGTCACTTTTAGAAACTATCATAACTTTGGTGACCAAGGTCGCGCGGCAATGAATGACGCCGCATTCGAAGCACTTAAGCCCGGCGGGATTTACGCAGTAGTCGATCATACCGCTAGGCATATGGAGCCAATGAATGACAGCAATCGTCGACGTTTTGACCCGGTTAAGGCGATTAAAGAAATTCAAGATGCGGGCTTTGTATTCGTCGACTTTGCAGATTTGCATTATAAAGAAGACGACGAGTTAGAGTATGAAGTAGGAGCTCGTTCAGTCACGGGCAACACCGACCGTTGGACTTTAAAGTTTATGAAGCCTACAGAATAAAAAACTTAGCTTCGTTGTAAAATAAGCTAAGCAATCAAGCGCGAACTTAGATTCGTGCTTTTTTTTGCCTCAAAATTGGCGCTAGGAGTGCTGTTGCTAGGCTAAAGACCTTTGCGGAGCATATAGCGATAGGGAAGCGACTCGGTCTCCTGTGCAAGTAAGGTATGGTGCATAAATCGGCAAAAACTAGGAATGTCTCGCGTCGTGGAGTGATCATCCGCGATTATACATAGCGTTTCACCCTCTTGCATTTTGCGCACCTGCAAACGAATCATCATAACCGGCTCTGGGCATCTCAGTCCGAGGGCGTCTAGTTGATGATCTGCTGAATCAAAATCAGCGCTGTATTGGCTCACCATTGCTTACGAAGCAATACCATATTGTTCACGGTATTTATCAATCGATACAATCGCGGCCGAACTGTCTTGATAGGCGCGTAAATATTCAACCACATCATTTAGTGTCACAATCGAAAATACTTTGGTACTGAAATCTCGCTCAACTTCTTGCACAGCAGAGAGCTCGCCTGTCCCTTTTTCTTGACGGTCGAGTGCAATTAATACCCCAGCAAGCGTGGCCTTATGCTGTGAGATGATTTCCATGGACTCACGAATAGCGGTACCTGCCGTAATAACATCGTCTACTAGCATGATATTGCCTTCAAGAGGGCTGCCGACTAGGTTACCTCCTTCACCGTGAGTTTTCGCTTCTTTGCGATTAAAGCAAAAGGGGACGTCTTCACCAAATGAGTTTGAGAGCGCTATTGCCGTTGCTGAAGCAATAGTAATGCCTTTGTAAGCAGGTCCAAACAAGACATCATATTCGACTCCCTCCGACTGCAAGGCAGAGGCATAAAAACGCCCAAGCTTGGCTAGGTCGCGGCCAGTGTTGAATAAACCCGCATTAAAAAAATACGGGCTAATGCGGCCCGATTTAAGCGTAAATTCGCCAAACCTAAGGACCTTGCGCTGAATCGCAAATTCAAGAAATTCACGTTTATAATCTTGCATCTTGTTGCTCTCTGATAAATTTGGCAAACGGTGTTAATTCATCTAACAATAAACAGGTGCCACACAAGCGAGAAATCCACTCGCCTGTGCGGCAGTATTCACTAACTCAAAGCGACGCGCTGAATTTCAAACAGCTCTTTAATGCCCACTCTGGCAAGCTCGAGCATTTCGTTCATTTCGTCAAAGCTAAAGGGCTCTTCTTCCGCGGTCCCTTGCACTTCAATAAGCTTGCCTGTATCGGTCATAACGACATTCATGTCAGTTTCGGCGGCGGCATCTTCTAAGTATTCTAAATCAGCGATAGGCGTGCCTTTATAAACACCTACCGATATTGCGCCAATCATATGCTTTAGTGGATTGGTTTTTAAAATGCCTTTTTTACGCATCCATGTAAGTGCATCGACTAACGCAACACATGCACCGGTAATAGACGCTGTGCGCGTGCCGCCATCGGCTTGAATAACATCGCAATCGACTGTGATGGTGTTCTCGCCTAACATTTTTAAGTCTACCGCCGCTCGCAATGAACGAGCAATCAAGCGCTGAATCTCAAGGGTACGTCCGCCTTGTTTACCACGCGCGGCTTCACGATCTGAGCGAGTATGCGTAGCGCGGGGCAACATGCTGTATTCAGCAGTGATCCAGCCTTTGCCCTGACCTTTCATAAAGCGCGGAACGCCTTCTTGCACGCTGGCATTACACAGCACTTTTGTATTGCCAAACTCGATCAGAACCGATCCTTCCGCGTGGCATGTGAATGAACGGGTGATGGTAACCGGGCGAATTTGACTGGCCGTGCGATTGCTTGGACGCATGTATAAAGGCTCCTTGGTGCCGTAGATAAATTATTTTAAGAGGAAATGCAGATGCGGCAGAGTATACCGCATCTGGTCTTGGCGTGGAATGTGTAGACCTAAAACTATTTTAAGTGCTGATTTAAAAACTTAGTAACCGCTTCAAAGTAAGCAATGGTTGAGGCTTCTTCAAAGAACCCATGGCCAGCGCGCTCAGTATAAAACCACACATAAGGCTTGTTGTGTCTGTCTAGCTCGACTTTTAGGGCTTCCGCATGTGAAATAGGGACTCTTTGATCTTCACCACCGTGAGCTAAAAAGATTGGAGCTTTTAGCTTAGCGACGTGATTGACCGGTGACTGCGCTTTAAGTACTGCGGTATCAGTGCCTAGCTGCTCGGTCAAATAGGCTTTTCCGTACAGTAAATACTGCTGGATATCGCCTTCTTCAAACATAAGCTCAAGGTCGTAAACCCCCACATTTGCTACCACACACTTAAATAAATCGGGAGCAATCGTTGCCGACATCACTGCTGAATAGCCTCCGTAACTCGCACCCATGATGCACAGCTTATCTTTGTCGATACCACCAGAGTTAACCACAAACTGGGTCGCTTCGATGATGTCTTGCTGCATGCGTGTGCCCCATTGTTGGCGAGACATTCTTCTAAAGTCGCTGCCGTAGCCATCTGATCCCCGGAAGTTAACGCGCAGGACCGCATAGCCTTGTGAGGCTAGCAACTGTACTTCACGGTCAAACTCCCAATAATCACGAGCTATAGGACCACCATGCACTAAAGTGACCATAGGCACATTTTGAGTTTCAGGAATGTGCGCTGGGAACGTAATGTAACCGGGGATATCCACACCATCAGAGGCTTTAAAACTAAACGGAAAAGACTGCGACAATTGATTTGAAGGAATATCACTTAAATTGGCGAATAGCAGCCTGAGTTTTTTTGTTTTTGCCTCGTACAAAAAGTATTGACCAGGCACAATTTCATTTGTTGCGTAAACGGTGTAGAGCTTTTTAGCATCATCAGCGCTAGTCAAAGTAATTTCATAGCCTTTAAACATTTCAACTAGCTCGGCAAATACTTTTGACTCGGGTGAATCAGAATCCAGTAAATGATAGCTTGGATAGCCATTGTCTAGCTGAACTGCAATAGGAGTTACGCCATCACTGGCAAGAATCACCCTTGAAATATCAACATTTGGATCGTTAAAAATAGCGGTCCGCTCACCGCTTTTCATATCTAAGCGGTAAAGCGTTTCGGTATTTGAATCAATAGTATCGTAGTACAAAATACTATCACCCGTTTCTGGTACGCCTGCCACATTGAAATTGCTGCCAAAATCTTGATCAGACACGTCTACAAACTGGTCATCTTTATATTGATAAATACGGCGCTTAAAGTTTTTATCCAAACCTACAGCAAATTGAAGGTTACCATCGTTGCTCGCCACCACATAACTAGCATCGGTCGGGGTACCGGCTATTACCGAGCTTAAATCGCCGGTATATACATTCAATCTATGCACTGTTTTTTGGCGACGACCATCGGCTGACTGCGGCTGAGATGTGATCAGTATATAATCTTCTTCATTGGGTAATAAGTTGATTACCTCCGCCCATCCGCGCACTGACTCTTTGGTTCTTAGTTTTGTTCCAACTGATTGTTCGCCCCCACGATAACCGTAAATAATATCACCGCGTTTACCATCGTAATTGATCGCAAACAACTCACCGTAAAATGCTGGATTTTCAGCCCATGGATTATGCTCAAGCACCTGCATGACCAAACGTTCATTATTCGCCCAGTCAAAACTGCCCACCTGCTGCTTAGAGCCAAAGTTTACACCACCCACAGATTTCATGGTCTTGGCGTTGACTACTGCAAGCTGGCGCTTGCCATCCTTCACAATGGCAAAGGCTAGGTGCTTACCATCGGGGCTGATTTTTGCATTCAAGAATTCTCGGTCAGCGCCGAGCTGCGCCGGTGTAGGCAGCGCATGGGCGCTGTTTAGTAATGACAAGCCTACAATTAGCAGGCTATATATAAAAATAATGCTACGAGTGATTTGCATACTGCTTCCTTTTTACTAGTCGTTTATCCATACGAAATGCCCGAAAAAGGAACATATCAAAAAAAAATTATTTTGCCTATTACCCTAATTACATTAATTTGCAATAAGGGCATAAAAACATGACATCAATACCAATAGTCACTAGAATTAGACACGTTTTATAAGAATTTAAAGGGAATAATGATGATTTACAGCATGACAGGATTTGCTCGCGTTCAGACCAAGGCCGATTGGGGAACCGCGGTATGGGAGATCCGGTCGGTTAATCAGCGTTATCTCGAAACCCACTATCGCCTGCCTGAACAATTTAGGTCGCTTGAACCGATGCTTCGCGAGCGCTTTCGTAAGCGTTTACAGCGCGGTAAAGTTGAATGCGCACTGCGCATTAGCTTTAATGAGGCTAATCAAGGCGCTCTGACCTTTCATCCGCAGCTTGCTAGTCAGCTCATAGAAGCTGCAAAGCAAGTACAAATCGCCGGCGCAGATGGCAGCATCAACCCCGCCGACATTTTACGCTGGCCCGGAGTCATGGCCACCCAAGAAGCCGACGTAGACCAAATGCAGCAAGTCATGATGACCGCCTTTGACGAAGCACTAACACAATTTTTGGCCGCCCGCGCCAGCGAAGGCGAGAGCATGGCGTCGTTAATTACACAACGCCTCGACGGCATCTTAGCTGAAGTTAACAAGGTAATTGAACAAATGCCCGCAGTGCTCGAATGGCAAAAAGACCGCATTCGCACCAAGTTTGCCGAAGCTCAAGTTGAGCTCGAAGACACCCGCGTAGAACAAGAAATGGTATTGCTTGCCCAAAAAACCGATGTGGCCGAAGAATTAGACCGCTTAAAATCGCACATTGTAGAAACCCAAAAAATCATGAAAAAAGGCGGAGCAATCGGCCGCAGACTTGACTTTATGATGCAAGAATTTAACCGCGAGGCGAACACTTTAGGCAGCAAGTCGATTAATAAGCATGTGACGCAATCGGCGGTTGAGATTAAGGTGTTGATTGAGCAGATGCGGGAGCAGATCCAGAATATAGAATAAAGGTAATTTAAGGTCAATTTATATTAAATTAGTTCTATATTTCAATATCATATAGAAACATCAAGATTAAGCTAAATTAAATAAAAGGTGACAGATTCAAACAAAAAGGGTGACAGAAAAGGTGACAGATTTACGATAAGTTGTATAATTAAGAATCTGTCACCCTCTTTGGAAAGATATGGACCCTAAGGATAAGCACAATCAGCTTTTAGCCCAAATCAAATCTGGTAAAACCAGTGATGCAATCATTAAAGCCTTGGTAAAGAACGGTGTTCAGAGCTTTACAAGTATCGAAAGAGGTCTGTATTTAAGAATAAGCATAGAAGGTAGCGGTTTTTTTGTATTTCAGTATCAAATTAACGGTAAGAAAAAACGAATGACACTAGGCAAGTACGGTAGGCGTCCAGACGGAATGCCTCTTACCGATGCTCGCACCGCAATGGCAGAAGCAAGAGCAATTGTTAATGGTGGCAAAGACCCACTTCAACAACGCAAACGCGCACAACTCAGTGATTTCAAAACAGTAGACGACCTCGCACAAGATTGGCTTAAAGAAATGGCCAAACACCTTAAATACCCAAGCATTCCCAACAGAATCTACACGCAGGAAATCAAACCCAAAATTGGCAACCTACCCATTGATGATGTCACTGGGCTTGATATAAGAGCAGTATTGGCATTTGTAAAACGCCGCAAAAAAGGTGACAGACCGACCATCGCCAACGATACACTTATTTACCTAAAGCAATTATTTGACCACGGTATTACCCTTGGCATTAACAATAACAACCCAGCCGCTGCCTTTAAAACCAA
Organism: Glaciecola sp. SC05; assembly: GCF_041380235.1. NCBI lineage: Bacteria > Pseudomonadati > Pseudomonadota > Gammaproteobacteria > Alteromonadales > Alteromonadaceae > Glaciecola > Glaciecola sp. SC05. The sequence goes on along the minus strand of NZ_JBGIYY010000008.1, from coordinate 14,594 downwards.
ACATGCGGGTGGAGTGGAAAAGTCGAGAGATCGTGCGCCTAATGTTGACGAGTGGAGGATCATATTTCAAGTAATGCGCGAGCATCAGGTTCACTTTAGTCGAGAGAACTACTTAGCTGTAGCTATGCTACTAGTGCTTGGGGTGAGAAAAGGCGAATTAATATCACTGCGCTGGGACGAAATCGATTTTGATAAGAAGATTTGGTATTTGGGCAAAGAAAAGGCGAAGAACGACTATGACCTTGATATACCGTTACCGCCATTGGTTATTGAATGGCTAGAAGAGCTAAAAATGCGCGCGTATGCCTCTAAGTATGTCTTCCCATCTCGGCGTGCGAGCAAACGCAGAGGTTATATTAGCGACGATACGCTTAATCATGCGCTGACTAACCTGTTTGGTAAAAAAACTGGCAAAAGTGCAAGTAGCACTGGTAATGTGCTAGGTAAAGCTGGTGTTGAGTATTTCGTTGTACATGATATTCGACGGTCGACACGGACAATTATGTCGCAGAATAAAGTACGGCCTGAGGTGGCTGAAAAGGCGATTGGGCATGTTAAAAAAGGGGTAGAGGGGATTTATAACCGGGATGCTTTTTTTGAGGAGCGGGTGGAGGCGCATAGAATTATGGCGGAGTTGGTTGGGGCGATAGTTTAACGTATTTTGTTGGGTCAGAGGGACTCTTCTCCACTAACGCTAGAGCCCAAAGAGATCCGAGCTTAGCTGTTAGGTACTGATTGAATGTGGCAGAGTAAAATAAAAACAATATATCCTTTGCCAATCAAAATTATAATCAACTATTCTACTAAGGGAACAAATTTTGTTCCTTGGGTTGACTGGCTTCGACCGTCATTTGATACAAAGGCTCGTAACGAAGACTTTTCAATATCCCATTGCCTAAAATGGGAGTAAACCTCATTTTCAATAGACACAAGACCTTGTTTCTTCAATAAAAGCGAACCATTTTTGTATAAGTCAGAAGCCAAATTATGACAATGCTTGATCAACTTTGTTGAAAGATGTTCAGGCCCTCCTTTGTCACTAGCATAACTAATGGTTACGTTGGAAGGTAAATACATATCATTGTAAATTGGAATTTCTCTGTTATTAAATGCATCATGATTGCCGAGATCCGAATCTACGATGAGGGCTATTTTTCCTGGAAAGAAACTTTGGTGGGCTAAAATCATATTCAATATTGTGAACCAACCCAAGTTTTCTTGTTTTGCACTAACATTCCAGAATTCTAGAAGCGCGATGACTGCAACCATACACTGCGCCTCCCCATTCTCATTAATTTGTGGAATAACATGAAAAGCAGCTGTAATAGATACGTGTGACCCGGCTATAGAATTGGTGTTTGTATCTACCGCGATAAGGTGGTCATAAGCCAGTAATTGATGATTACTGTCAAACCAAGTCTGATCTGAAGGACTTATACTCTCATGAAGTATTTTGGGCGCTTTAGACTGTCGATACCGACTAAAACCCAACTTACTTTGTCCAATGAGAGGATGATTCTCACCTTTTTTGACACCCATGATTGTTTGCGTATTAAAATCCAAAGCAAGTCCATCGAATTCAAATAAATTTTGTGGGTCTATATTCAAGTTTATCGTTCTTGCTTTTTGTTTCACCAAACAAGCCTCCTCATGAGAACTGATACTTGCAAGCGCTAGTCAACCGTCGAGACTGTCCAAATACGCTTTAGTGGCAAATCAGCTTTAATTTCATCGTCCAGCTTTTCGTAATTTAAAAACAACTGCTCTAATAGGTCATGTTGAGTCCATAGCCTCACTCTGAAAAAACTTGATGCTAATTCCTTTTGAACATTACTCTTAAAGCCGCCCCAAGCCACAAACAATCCTTGAGGTGCGTTGAACTTAGTCATTGCTCCCATTAGCTTATCTACTGTAGGGCGATCAACCAATCCGTCTCCTGACTTAACCTCTACACAAATACGCTGATTGCCAAAACCCATCGGTCCATCACCGGCCAGAATATCAGCACCGCCATCTGCCCCCTCCGGGCTTTGCCAGCATGTGTAACCTTGCGCCGTCAAAATAGCAGTAACTAATCTGGTTAACCTATGGCCTTTAAATTTAGCTTCGATAAGTTTAATTATTTGATTGTGGCCTAATTCTTCAAGGTCTGATTCAGCCTCTTCGTCATTGGCATCCTCAACTTCTGATGTTTGGTTGGTCTGTTTGATAATCTGCTTTTGTGTTTCGACTTTCCAACCGTTGGCTTCCATTGCATTTATTCTCTCTTCTGCATTATTGCGTTTAATGCGGCAAATAGTCATAAACGCACCAAAGCTATACAGTAAGTCTTGTGAAAAATGAGACCGAGGAACGGGCTCGGGTTGCCATTCTACCGAACGCCAGTGAAAGAATGGATCTTCACCAGCGGGATCATAGTGGTAATCGGAGTTGATTTTACCCACGTAAATAACTGGCTGCACCTTGGACGGTAAGATAACGCGGTCACCAACTTGGATCCCATGTGCAAAAGGCCAAACTTGGCTAGCGTGATTCATTAGCTTTTTCGGTTTAGCATCTGGGTCATTGTTGCCCAAAGCCTCAATTAATTGGCTACGCTCAGTCATTTTGGCTAAGTTCTGGTTCAAACCATCCCAAGTGACATATACCCGATTTTCATTTAAAAACTTTTGTTCATGCTGGCCTTGTGAGCCTGCCCTAATTAACCAAACTGCCATGTGTTTATCCTTTAAATTCCGTAAGTCTCAAACGCATTATTGTCATTATTTACTTGCTGCTGTTTCCAATCTATTAATGCCCAAGCATCTCGTTTAACTTCCTCGGCTTGGCTGTTGAGCCACTCATACAACCTAAACCACCAAAATTTCCATTCCGTCGATTTTAAATCTATAGGTTCACGTCTTGACTTTCTCTCGACTTGGTCGCAAAAGTCCTTAAAGTCTTCCGGAGTGCAATCGCCAGAAATATATTCACAAAAGTTAGACACGATTCTTTCGCTCACTCGCTCGGGCACTTGATACAAATCTACCCAAGCTTTAATCATCTCCCTTTCATCAGGTGTCGCTCTGAAATATGTGATTTGAGCTGAGCGTAGGGGGTTGCTGTTACCATCAGCAGCATAATCATCTAATTGGGCAAAAACAGGTTTAAGTCTTACTTTACGGTAAAAGCTTTGCGTGAGTGGCGGCAATGGATAAAAGGCCTTTCTTCTCGTTGTTCCATCATAGAGAGCATCCTTTGCGCCTTTAGCTTTACTATTGCAAATATGACAAGTGGGTATGAAATTGTCGGGATGACATGAAAATGTGGGGTACTTATCTTTACATAAGAGGTGATCATAGTCCGATACCCATTGATCATCGTCATCTACATTAAATCTGTTATGTGAAAGTGCAGCTGTACCGCATAAATAACAAAGTTCATTGTTCAAGCGAATGTATTGTTGATAATGCTCTTCAATAGACTCGGTGGTTATACGAATAATTCCTGCAAGCTTTTTTGTTCTAGTAAAAAGGTGAGTAGTCAGGTTCTTAAGGGCATCGGATAAACCTTGCGGTTGAACTCTCGGAATAACAGCCGCTTTATCGCTGAACAATAAGGAAACATCTTGGCTGTTGTTTATTAAATCGAAAAAGGCTTGTTTATCAGCTTGATTCGTCGGCAACTGATCCCAAACAGCTTTAAACTTCTTTTTCGTTGGGGTGTTGTCCCAGCATTCTTGACCAATAGCATCCGAAAATAACTGTCGGGAAAACCTATCTCTAGTGATACTAGCTTGGAGGAAGAACAAAAGCTCACAGTTAAGACATTCAAATATCTTACTTCTTGGAGTATTAGAGTCTAATGGGAATAACATTAGTTTTGGAGCTTCCGCAATAGATATGCTTTTTCCATTGACTCACCAATATTTTCAGTAATCCATGTCACAGCCGCTCTGTGCTCATCGGGCGAATTATTCTTAGGCAAGTGCGCTTTAATATCCTCAACAACGGTTTGAGAGATCAATGACTGTAAGTCAAAGTATTCCCTAATTAACACGTCAAAAGAAGCACCGTAAGTTTGATTTTCAACCTGATTCATCGTTATTAAACCATTGTCATTTCGTTCAAATCGGTAAACTTCTGTTTTGCGTAAGGACGAAATCATGAAAGGCGAATGCGTGGAAAGAATTGTTTGAGAGCAGTCAGTCCAAGCTTCATCAACTTCGTTTGCTGTTGCCAGATGTTGGTGAAAATAAGTACGCCAAGAAGGGTTTAGGTGTGTTTCAGGCTCATCCATAATAAACAATGCTTGCTCATCTCTAAAAATTCGAGCAGCAGCAAGGATTTGGATTAACTGAGCCTCGCCATCAGATAAGTCATCAAAATTTATACAACTCCCTTGTTGATCTGATAACTCTAGCCGTTCAACGGAAAGGGGTAGCTTTGTTTTAAGTGGTTTCTTCACTGTTTCGAAAAAATTGGTCTGCCTCAACTTTTTAAGATTATTACCGCCCCAGTTTTTTACTCCTAATAGTTGAAGCTTGTACAAGCGCTCAAACAAGCGAAGTGGCTCACCATAATTTAAATCAAAAAGTCGTTCTCTGACGTCTTCTCGCCTCATATCGAGCGATATGATTCCTTCTAAGAAATCCAATTCATAAAGGTCAAATTGCTCGTCAGACGTTCTTTGACCAATGCCTTCAACGCAGTCATCACCGCCAGCTCTTATCAAGAGTTTAATATCTCGTATCGAGTCTTCCCCAACTATTCCTGCATTCAGTGAGTAACGCAGTTTAATGAGCGTCGGTGTATTGTGGTGCACCTCAGTTAAAATAGAGCCAATTTCAGCTGAAGGTAAGATGGAAAATGCCACCATAAGCAAAGCACAGCAATCGTAATCCATGAACAGATTACGTGGGATTGGTGTATCGGATTCTTTTAGTAAATGGAGATTGTTGAGATCTTCATCGTAGTCTTCTGGCGCAGAAAAAATATGTTTGTTTCGCTGTAAATAGCGTTTGTTAATGTTGGCGACTTCAGTCTCATCAACATTTCCTGCCAATTCTTTGCGGCGATTGCCACGGATTCGCATTACATCGAAAAACTGAACGGCAGTTTTCATAAAACTACGCTGTAGGTTCTCATTCAATCCAGACGAATATCCGACGAGTCGTGGTATTGGGAATTGGTATCCCTCAACTGGAATCGGCTTCCAAGTATCGCCTTTTTTAACACTTAGAGTGACTTGTCCTGAATGCAGTATGTCAATTTTCAGCGTTTGTTCATCTGGTTCATCTAAACCTGGGATCAAGTCAAGAGGATAATTGAACATACTCATACCATCTTCTGAGAAAATGCTGTAGACAACAGAAACTTGGAAACCCAGTGAGGACTTCACCTTGAAGTCTTTTCGCATGTACCGCTCGAGATACGAAAAAGTTTCGCCGATTAATTCAAAAAGTTGGGACTTGCCAGAACCGTTTAAACCAATAAATGCAAGTAAACGTCCTTGGCTGCCACTAAAATCAAAAGTATCAGATCTTAGGCCTTTATACTCACCATCCAAGGTAATGCTTAAGAGCTTCATGCTATCCCTTAACCTTTGTAGCTTTTACTTTCCTTTTGGGTATTTTGGCCTCTCGCTCAGCTTTGATTTTTGCTAGCAAAGCTTCGGCGCTGTTGTCGCCGCTGATTAAATCAGGGTTAGCATCTCGCCAGTCGGTGGTGAGCTCGCCGCGAAAGGCTTTGGCTAAAATGGATTGAGTGAGATTATTGACCCGCTCTAATGCTGCATTGGCTTTTTGTTCGATGCGGTCGGCAAAAGCGAACAACTCTTCAACGCGCCGAACGATTTCGGTTTGTTCTTTTATTGAAGGAAGAGGAACATCTAAACCTTTAACAGAAACTTGATTAATAGTATTTTGTCCGGCACTGGTAGAAAGGCTACTCTGTAAATATGAGCGACCTGATCCTTCATTAGCTACATAGATAATATACTTAGCTAAGACCTTATTTTCATCTAGACGCAAACGAATGAAATGGTCACAAAACCCTTCAGTTTCATCTGCCTTTTCATATCGAATAAATTTTCCTGCAAGGTCAATACTGCCATTAACTCGGATGATTAAAATATCATCATTGATTAATGAGTACTTCTCAGTCTCTTTTGCATTTAGTTTGATCTTCCGTTCTTTCCCATAAATTCTCGAAGCATCTTTAAAGTCAGCAAGTCTCAAAATTGTTGTCTCTGCGCCGTCTTTTCCACTTCTTTTAGAAAGTCCATTTGCAGAAGCTGTTATTAGCTTTTCAAGTTTTATATCGCCCCACCCCGAGTAACCTTTATTCTCCCGCCACTCCTCGGTCAACTTGCCACTCACAGCAGACGTGAGGACGGATTGGCGGAAGGTTTTTAGGATTTGTGGGATGCTGTCGAGGCGGGCTTTGATGGTTTCCACCTGCACCAGCAGGGTATCGAGTTTATCGGCGATGACTTTTTGTTCTGCTAATGGGGGTACGATACATCTTAAATCCTTTAAAAATTTACCTGAAATAGCCCTAAATGTAGTACCAGTTCCCTGTTCACTCATCCAAGGCTCAATGTTTCGGAAATAATATAAAAGAAATTTATAGTTAAAAGTATCATTACTAACTGATATTGCTGCTAAGCCTCTCCCTATAGCCGTTTCTTGATTGGCAAGGTTTGTCGGTCCAACAGGCGCGCGAACTGAAAGTAGAATATCATTAGGTTTGGCTAATTTTTTTGGAGAAGTACAGTATTTACGAACGCTTGGATAGAGCTTACCAAACTCAGCTTTTCCTTGAAAAAAAGCTATACCCTCTCCAGTTTGATTAACATCGTTACTAGATGGCGATTGCCCCATATTTAGAGTAGCAATTGCGGGAAGGTTAGCTTTTTTCCATTCTGCAGGTAAATTATTCTCACTCATCTACTAGTCCTTTCCAATGCCGCCAACAACTCATCCAATTCGCTCATCGCCGCAGCCAATTCATCTTTAGCTTCTGCCGCCAATACACTAGGCTCAGGCAAATCCGCAGCATCAACACTGTCTTTGTCTTTCAACCAAGAAATATCCAATGAGTCGCCTTTCGTTTTACTAATCCAGTCTCTAGCAAAACAACGCCAGCGGCTGTGGACTAGTTTGTCATCAACGCCTTGGTTCTCAGCTACTTTGGTTTTATCTACGCTGATTTCTTCCGCACCGAAGCTGTATTCTCCTTCTATTCGTTCACTAGTGCCGTCAGCTTTTTCACCGTATGCGTATTCAAAAGGTTCAAGGTGTTGCTTTCCGAATGGCGTACGTTTTCCAAAACTAGGCATGTTAGTACGTAAGTCATATACCCATACGTTTTTAGTGCAATTTTCATCTTGGAGCTTGTCGGTAGCGCTACCTTTATTGAAGAACAACACGTTGGTTTTAACACCCGCAGCGTAAAAGATGCCCGTAGGAAGTCGCAGAATGGTGTGCAGATTGCATTTGTTCATTAGGTCTCGGCGTACTTCTGCGCCAGCGCCTGCTTCAAACAACACGTTATCAGGCAATACAACTGCGGCACGGCCACCGGGTTTTAAGTTGCGGTAAATATGCTGCAAAAATGCTAGCTGTTTGTTGCTTGTTGGGTATGTGAGGTCATCACGTGTAATACTGGCATCGCCACCTTTACTGGTGCCGAATGGAGGGTTGGCAAGAATAATATCGGCTTTGGCTAAGCTCGCTCCCACTTGCCCTAAAGCATTCCCTAAGTGCACAACACCTTCGTCGTCGCCTTCCATGCCATGTAACAAGCAGTTCATTAGGGCTAAACGGCGGGTAGAAGGCACGAGCTCTACACCAATAAAGGCTTTATTCTTTTGAAAGTTCTTTTCTTTCTCGCTTAGGTCATACAAGTCATCAGTATGGTCTTTAATGTACTGGTCTGCGGCAATTAAGAACCCACCTGTGCCTGCTGCTGGGTCTTGCACTATTTCACCTGCCTTGGGCTTAATGCATCTTACTATCGAGTCAATTAAGTCGCGGGGGGTAAAGTACTGGCCAGCCCCCGATTTGGTCTCGTTCGCATTCTTTTCTAGTAGACCTTCATATAAATCACCTAAGCCATCTTTTTGCACACTAAACCAATCAATTTGATCGAGGGTTTTAATCATCTGCTCTAAATGACGCGGCTCCCGTAATCGGGTTTGGGCATCGGCATAAATGGCGCTAATGAGCGGGTCTTCATGAACTTGATTCCCTTCAGCGTCTTTTCCTGTGGATAGACTTAACAAAATGCGCTTGTAGTCGTTTAGTAGGTTAATGCCCGACAATTTGTTTAAGTCTGACCAACGACAGCCTTCAGGTAAGGTATGTTTGTCTAGCGTTTCTGCCTCGGTGTTTTCATGCACCATTTTAATAAAAAGCAATAAGACTAACTCGGTTACATAGTCGCTGTAGTTAATGCCATCGTCGCGCAATACATCGCATAAATTCCATAGCTTTTGCACGATACTGTTGTTGTTCATAGGTGTTCCTAATTATTAAGTTTAGCTACGCTAGTAAATTCAGGCGTAAAATTCAATTTCGTTATTGTCTAGGGTCATTAGTTGCATGAGTTTTGGGTGCACAAAAAGCTTTTCTTTACCTAAATTTAGCTCTCGCAGCACACCAATGTCGACCAGTTGTTTTAAATATACAGATGCGGTTTGGCGTTTAGCAATGTCTTTATCTACTAGGTTAGCGATGCGGCAATAGGGTTGTTCAAAAATCACTTGCACCAACTCAAAACTGTAGATTTTGGGTAATTTTGCCTTAATATATTCACTCGTATGCTCAATCAGCATATTAATTGCCGCTATTTTCGCTGTCGTCCATTTCGCCATTTCACCCACGCCCTTTAACATGTAGATGATCCACGCTTGCCAGTTTGCGTCTTTGGTAACGCCATTGAGCAATGCGTAATATTGCGATTTGTTCTGCACAATGTAGCGACTCAAATACAAAATTGGCAGGGTTAATAAGTCTTGTTCTATCAAATAGAGGATGTTTAATATGCGGCCCGTTCGACCATTGCCGTCATGAAAAGGATGTATGGCTTCAAACTGGTAGTGACTGATTGCCATTTTAATGAGCGGATCCAAACCATCGTCAGCATGCAGAAATTGCTCCCAGTTACTTAGTAGGTCACGGATTTGCTTTTCACCTACTGGTGGTGTGTAAATAATTTCACCACGGTTGGGGTTGGCAATAACAGTGCCTGGCACTTTGCGTACATCCATTTGAGTGCCTTTTAAGGTACTGCAAACCTCTATTGCGGTGCTGGTACATAAAGGCCGATGTGTTAATCGGGTAAAGCCCTCGTTTAAGGCAGTGCGGTAACGCAAGGCTTCTTTGGTGGCAGGATCGGCCTGACTGTCTTCCTGTGCATGCTGAAATAACTTGTCTGACGTGGTGAGAATGTTTTCAATTTCAGAGCTGTCTTTTGCTTCTAACATAGGTAGTAGGTTAATAAGCAGGCCTTGATTGGGTAATAATGCTCCGGCCTGTTTAAGTTCGGCCAAAGCAGCACGGGCAGGAATACACGCTTTAAGCACAACAACAGAATCAGCTACCTCTTGTGCAGGCGGCAAGGGTGGTAGTTGGTTGAACGGGACATCAGCCTGCCAGGTCATGTTTATTTTTTCCTACTTTATCGACATAAAACGAGTATATGTCGATGTAGTCGACACGTAAAGAACTTATGTCGATAAAATGAATATATATCGACATGACTAAACCTATATGTATACTTTTTTAGGTTTTCTATACTTGAACTTTAAATGTAAAACTAAACTCAGATGTAAATTTAACATTCTTATTAAAGCGAACTTTCAGGCCCGCTAATGTGTAAGCCAATATTGCATACTGCGTAGCTTAAGCCCACATTGCATCACTTAACTCATCTAACACCAGATCAAGCTGATTCACCAATACCTTATCTAACTGCTTGGCACCGCCATGTTCGGCAAAACGTTGGTTTACAAAATCGCGGTCAATAATCACCTCATGGGTAAGTTGTTTCGCAAGGCGCTCTAGCCATTTGCGTTGCGCAGGCAACCAATTGTGTTGGCTATAGATGACTTGCATAGCGTTTGCGACTCGCTGCTCAAAGGGAACTAAGGCTTCACCTAATGCGGCGCGGCGGATATGGCCGATGATACTGGCGGCAATGTCTTGGTTTGTTTGACTGCGCACGGCACTTTGTAATTTGGCCTCAGAGTAACCAGCACCATCTAGCAATAACTTAATTTCCTTGAGTTGCTCTCGGCTTAAATTACGGGGTTTATTAATCACTACTGCGAGCGCGACCGACTTATTAAGCTGGTCTTTAATAAACTGGTTAAAGCTATCTAGATAGTCTTCTGGCTTCTTATAAATTCCGTAACTTTGAGTACGATCCTTCATTTCATCAATATGTTCTGAAATGATTGGCCTGTATTCAGTGCCCATCATGGCCGCTACTTCATTGAGTTGTTGAAGGAGTCCAGTGTGCTTTTGCACGAATTGGTTCGCTTGTTTAGGTCCAATTTCATGTAAATGTTTGTGGAGCTTTTTGGGCTCAACACCCCATAGTTGCTCTAGCTCGTCGAGCTTTTGTTTAAGCTCGGGTTTAAATTCAGCCTTTTTATTCGCTTTGCGTAGCACTCGCATTACCTTCTGGCTCAATTGGCTGAGTATAACGTCTGCTTGAGTCTCACCTTCTTGCTCACCAGGGCTGTTGAGTGCTTTCTCTAAGTGGTCACCGTCGGTGAGCTCATCCACTAATTGTTCAAGTGTAATATTGGGGTCTTTCACCAGTGGCTTCATGGTGTTAACGGCTTGCAGAGCAGCATAAATATCGACAGGGTCATAAATACGAAATACAGTTTTGCCAATTTCATCACACCGGCGAGTCGCACGACCAATCATCTGCTCATACAAAATGCGCGACTTCACTCGGCGCATAAACACCAAGTTGCATATTGTGGGCACATCTATGCCTGTTGTAAGAAGATCTACGGTAATGGCGATGTTGGGGTAACGTTCATTTTTATACTGGCGAATGAGTTGGCTGACTTTATCGCTTTGTCCGGTTATTTTAGCTACCGCAGCTTGGTTATATTCTCCGTTATACAAGTCCTTAAACGCATCGTCTAAAAGCCGTTTGACCATATCTGCATGCAAATCAGTGGCGCAAAAGATCATAGTTTTCTCGTCGCTAAACGGGTCAACTTCCATCGCCAACTGTGCACAAATCACTTTATTGAAGTTTTCGTTAATTACACGGCGGTTAAATGCGTCTACTTCAAAATTGAGCTCATCTTCGAGTTCGTCAGTTTCTATTTCACCGGTACCGATGTTGATACTGCTAACAACATCGCCTTTTTCAAATTGAATGCCTTTTTGGGTAAGAAGAGTTTCATAACGTATTGGAGGCTCATGATCGATTAACCAATCATCAGCAACCGCTTCACGATACGAATAGGTGTACACCGGTTTACCAAATACTTCACTGGTATGTTTGGCTGGTGTCGCGGTTAAGCCTATTTTTACTGCATCAAAATAATCCAGTACCCGGCGATAGGTTGACAAGTATTGGCTAGCATCACGAGTCGCTAACTCGCCTTCTGTCATGTCTTGATCGAGGGTGTAACCTCTGTGTGCTTCATCAACAATGATGCAATCAAACTGGTCCACCGGAGGAGGGTTGTCAGACATAAACACACGCTTAACCATGGCTTGCACTGTCGCAACTTGTATTCTCGTTTCAGCCTCGGCAGCCATGTCGCCTAGTTGTGCGATGTTATAAATTTTAGAAAGCGTTTGATTTTGTTCAAGCGGCGCTTCTTGAAAGGTGTCGATGGCTTGCTGCCCAAGTGCTGTTCGGTCAACCAAAAACAGGATGCGCTTGAATCGCTCTGTTTTAAGAAAACGATACATAAGGCCAAGAATCGTTCTTGTTTTGCCTGTGCCGGTTGCCATGGCTAATAAACAGCTTTGCTGATGATTTAACAGCGCGCTTTCCACGTTCTTAATCGCGAGCTCTTGATAGTCACGTAATTTTAAATAGGCAAAACCTTCTTGGCTTAGCTGTTGCTCTGCCAATTCTTTGCTGCGTGTAAGCTTATCTAATAAGCCTTGCGGGCTATGAAAGTTGTTTAAAGGTTTAGCAAGGTTGCTATTGCTTCTTACATCTCTAAACCATGTTCCAGAGTGCTCGGCTAATTGCTTAACGAACGGGCGCCCATTGCAGGAATATACAAACGGCACGTAATAGTGTGTATCTTCTGCAAATTGCCATGCTTCAGGTAAGCCTTGTAATTCCCATGCAGGTAGCATCTCGGGGGTGTTTTGAAAGCCTTTGGAATATCTCTCGGCCTGCCCGATTTTGCCCGCTACATTGGTGTTTTCTTTTTTAGCTTCAACAATACCGATAGGAGTTAAGCCGCAAAACAGAACATAGTCTGCATATCCCTTTTTGCCTTTGAGCTCGGTTGGCCATTCGGCAATGGCTAAATTTTTGCCTTTTTGGGGTCTTACCCCTTTTTGATAAGTTAAGCGCTGGGTATCAGCCTCCCAACCGGCATCGACAAGATGCTGGTCGATCACTATACGGGTGACTTCCTCATTTAAATATAAAGCTTTGCTGGCTTTACGTAATTGAGCGCTGTATACCTTTTGCTGCTTTTTAGATTGCTCTTGTTGCTCCGCAGGCGCTTTTTCCAGTTGCTCTTGCAAGTCGGCTATTTTACTTTCAAATTGTTTGATTTGTTGCGCGCGCTGCTGCTCTTGCAGAGCTAACTGCTGTTGGTAGGATTTCGCCTCCTTGTCCATTTCTTCGGCCAGTTCGAGATATTCTTCTTTTTCAAGCTTGATGAGTTCATTAAGCTTTTGGTCAGATTCTAACTGTTGGTTAGCTTCTACTAACTGGCTTGATAGCTGCTGAATCTGATTCTGTAAGTCAGTTAACTGTGCACTTGGGTCTGGTGGTGCAACAAAAGGACCCGGTTTGAAGTTATCTGCATTTTTTGCAAAGGCACGATGAAACCAAACGGCAAGACCGCGCGCCACTTTTAAACCATCTAATGCTTCTTTGTGTTTGGTCTTAAACTGGTGAGTGGCTCTATTGCCTTCTATTCTGAGAGTATGAAACAAGTCCTTAATTTGGGGCTCAAAACCTATTTCGCGATGAATTTTGTAAAGCAAATCTGACTGTGACGTTGTGTCATCAAACACAATACCGCAACGTGCGGCAATTTCTTGTGCGAATGCTTCACCCAATTGACGAAGTTTAATTAAGGTGGTGTTAGGGTCAGCAGCGAAGGCCTGTTCAGCATTAACGGCAAGTTGAAAGAACATTGGGTCATGCTCTTTTAGGAACCCGAAGTTTGATGTCACATTGATTGTCAAAATACTACTCTCCATGTCAATAAACCAAATGACCTTTTACCTTAAAGCGACTTCCATCATCTGCCAAATGCACTCTGACTAAACAGACTATATCAGGATTTTAAAAAACCTCATCCTACTTTGGCTGTCTCTGTTTAGATAAAAATGCATGCCTAGAAAGTCACTGCCAACGATGTTAAGCGGGTCCTAGCATTAAGGCTGTTTAATTTACCATCATTGTTCCAAACGCTCTACCTACTATCATAAGCCTCAATAACCGACTCGCAAAATGCCTTGCCCGCGCTCGATAAAAAGTAATGGTTGCTGCTGGTTTCAAACGCAAAGCCCCTATTGGCTAAGTACTCAATCGCTTTAAACCAATTGGGTATTTTGAGCGCCTTACATATTGCACTGTATTCATCGTTCTTAGCAATCTCTGTAATGTCTCTATCGTTAAAGCCAAGTGAGTCAACGCTAAGGTTATCGATGCTGCGGCCCGACATCTCAAAATGCCGAGCGAGTACAAGTAAAATGGATTGTGTTTTAAGCGCATGCTCATCGGCTTCGTCTTCATCATTGTCTGATGCACTGCTAATGAAAAAGAACTCACCCTGAGCGTTATGCTCCAACTGCTTGCCAATTAAACGGTACAATAAAGAAAATTCATCAACGTACCTGAACAAATAGGTATAGTCTTTATCTTCAAAACTGCTCGACTTAAGCTTGCTATAACCGAGTTTAGGAATGACTTTTCCTTGCGTAAAGCGTTGATAGATGCGAGCGCTAATATGCTGGTTTAAATGTGCAAAGCTCAGCTCTGAGGCTTCTGAAAGTTGGTCAGTCATGCATTTTGCCCTCGCTCATTGTAATTTCTGATTCACTTGCTTGCGTCGGCACGTCACAGCGAATTTTTCGATACTGATATATCTCGTTATTGTGCTCTGCCGAAGCAAAATGATTAGTATGTTTTAGATGCACTGTTGTTGGCTTGTTAGCAAAGAACTGAACACCGGAGATGAGATCAAATAGATGATAGTCTGGGAAGTCATCTTTTAAACGCTGGTGCAATATTTTGGTCAAATCGTTGGTATTGCGCAAGGTAATGGTAGACAATACACTTTGTAACGCATAAAAACGCTGAATACGCCGTTCAGAGGCTGCATCATGGCTGCCTTGCGCCATCACCGCACTCAAATCGCCGAGCACGTCAATA
>NZ_JBGIYY010000073.1:0-301 GCF_041380235.1 Glaciecola sp. SC05 | reverse complement strand
AAACCCAAGGTGCATGCCGAGGGGCGGTTGGCCTCGTAAAAAGCCGCAAAAAATAGTCGCAAACGACGAAAACTACGCTTTAGCAGCTTAATAACCTGCTGAGAGCCCTCTCTCCCTAGCCTCCGCTCTTAGGACGGGGATCAAGAGAGGTCAAACCCAAAAGAGATCGCGTGGATGCCCTGCCTGGGGTTGAAGCGTTAAATCTAATCAGGCTAGTTTGTTAGTGGCGTGTCCGTCCGCAGCTGGCAAGCGAATGTAAAGACTGGACTAAGCATGTAGTACCGAGGATGTAGGAATTTCG
>NZ_JBGIYY010000072.1:0-305 GCF_041380235.1 Glaciecola sp. SC05 | reverse complement strand
AGAGCAGCTAGTTTGCCAATAAAATCAATAGGGTCAAAGAAGACGTGAGTCGTTCCATCACGATAGGGTGTTTTCAATTCATAGCGCACTTTTCCATGTTGCGTCATGCTCAAGCGCTGCTCACTAATAGCTGGACGACTGATGTAGCGGCAAAGTCTTTCTAGTGTTTCAGGCTCATCAGCGTTGGCAAACACACCGGCGTGAAGCGAAAAGCCAGAGGTATTGGCTAACTGACCATATTCTCTCTCTGTGCTAGCAGGTAAGGTTTGTAGCGTAAACACCTTCTGCCCTTGTTGTGGTCCCAT
>NZ_JBGIYY010000071.1:0-307 GCF_041380235.1 Glaciecola sp. SC05 | reverse complement strand
GGTAACGGCGCCCGTTTTAGCTTGTTTATTGGTAAAACCCGCTTTGTTTACAATGTGTGTCGAAATGGCGCGGTGAATGATTTGCATTACCTTGCTTAATTCACTTGGGTTTCTTGCGAGTAGAAGCCGAAGTGGAATGGGTAAGCTTAACACCCATTGCCTTATGGGATAGCCCTTCAGTACGTCATCTACCAGCAATGCTGCACTTTCCGCCATACGCCTGGCACCACAACTAGGGCAAAATCCACGTCGCTTGCAGCTAAATGCGACTAACTTTTCGTGTTTGCAGTCGCCGCATACCACGCGT
>NZ_JBGIYY010000070.1:0-312 GCF_041380235.1 Glaciecola sp. SC05 | reverse complement strand
GTTCTGTGCCACGGGCACTGAACATTTTGAATAAGGATGTATGCAAGCATCGAGATCTGTCAAAAGGTCCAGTAGAAAAGTTTGAGCTTTTTACGTACGCTTTAAGCTTCTGCGGTACACGCAGAAAACGGAGTTTACAGGCGGATACCGCAGAAGCTTAAAGTGTAGAGTCAAACATCGAATTAAGCCCGTGGGGTATAAGATAAACATTTAAAGATCACATGGTTAACGAATAAGGTTTATGAGTAACATGGATAGTGCATATCACGTAGCCACAGAACAACCTGTTGATGTGGACAAAGTACCTAGCGG
>NZ_JBGIYY010000007.1:0-219505 GCF_041380235.1 Glaciecola sp. SC05 | reverse complement strand
TTTGTGCACCACGTACATGCTAGAGGTGAAATGAAAATGGTCTTTATCTACCACATCATCATAATTTGCAGAATATAGATTGTTTACCTGACGACTGCTCAGCGGCAGATAGGCAAACTCACTGGTGTTACCTAAAGAATCATCAACTTTACGCACCAAATCACTAGGATGGTAGTCGTTTACGCTAGGGCTGGCGGTAATTGACGAGCCATAGTTACGATTCATGTACACTCGGTTTTTTGTTTTGCCTGCCATGGGTCCTGAGGTTACCGGCAGGGTTTTATAGTTGCCGCCATCGCCAATATAATCGAATATTAAGTCTTGNAGGTTACCGGCAGAGTTTTATAGTTGCCGCCATCGCCAATATAATCGAATATTAAGTCTTGCAGACCCTTACCAAACGCATCAATAACCACGCTGTCAACGGTGCC
This sequence comes from Glaciecola sp. SC05, assembly GCF_041380235.1. Classification (NCBI taxonomy): domain Bacteria; kingdom Pseudomonadati; phylum Pseudomonadota; class Gammaproteobacteria; order Alteromonadales; family Alteromonadaceae; genus Glaciecola; species Glaciecola sp. SC05. The sequence continues at coordinate 219,074 of NZ_JBGIYY010000007.1, read as the reverse complement.
AATTAACGGCGTTGGACGTTTAACAATACTGTAGCGCAACGTCGTTGGGTGTAACCTAAACTCCAAGGCGTCAAAACGATAGATACTTTTATCGGCGCTTTCTCCTGGGGCAAACAAAGTACCTGCTTGCATCACTGCATCGTCATAAAGCTCATCGCCGCATAACCATGTGCTGCCGCCGGTACTCGATAAACGCGAGCATCCAGTAACCAAACGCGTGCTCGGAATAAGTAACTCCGTTTTACCGTCGTGGTTAATATCCATTTGTTTCAAACCGCTCACAAAGCGTGGCGCGCGTAACACTTCTGGCTCGGTATGGCCATTTATAAAGATATTACGCTCAGGCATTGTATACCCCAGTGAGTAGTGTCCTTCAAACGTACCATCGCCTCTATTGAGTTTCACATGCAGTAATAAATTACTACCACTTACAAAGCCAATCCAGTCGCCTAAGCCGTCGCCGTTTACATCGATTAACATACTAAAATTATCTAGTAAGTGAGACGAAGTTTGTGGCGGTAAATCCATAGCTTGGGCATTAAAGCGAACATTGTTGCCACTTAGGCTTTCACTTAACAGTAGTTTTTCAAGACGGCCGCTGGCTTTATTGCGAACAAAATCGGTAATCGCAAAATCGGCCAAACCATCGCCATTTAGATCGCCGGCATACTGCACGGATTCTTTAGATTGCAGTTGATATAAAACAGTAGCGCTTGGATAAGGTGTACCGGGGTTACCTGAATGCTTATACATTACCAAACGACCACTTACGCGAGTATTACCCGTCCAGTAACTCACAGCGCTATTGGCTTCATGAACAATAATATCGTCCCATCCATCGCCGGTATAATCGGCAATGTTAGTAATGTATTTACTGGCTGCGAAATAAGGGCCAATTTCGTTTTGAATACGAATATTGGTGTTCGCAGCAGTGCGTCCGCCATTGGTTTGGTTTGCTCTGGTATACAAAACTTGCAACGAGCCGTTAACGTCTCGCCAACTGTCGGTAAGGCCGTCTTTATCAAAATCGGGAGAATGGCACACTGTGCTCATGGTCACATGACTATACTGACAAGGAGTTTGCGCTGCGGAATTCGGGCCTACATAGTTGCCCTCCGCATCAACAAAGTAGGATGGCCAATCGCGCACGCCATCGCCATTTCTATCGCCTCGCGGTATGGTTTTTTGACTCACGTGTGGAGCTAATGCATGTCCTTGATTGGTGGCAAGCAATTCTGTGCGATACACCACCGGATCATCACTCCACTCAAAGGTGGTAGGTGCTTGGCACATTGTACCGTTGGTATAGCCACAACGCGTTACCGATTGCAGCAATGGGCGCGTGCTTGCTTGGCTATTGCTATAGCTAAATTGGTATTTATCTACCATGCTGCTCTGAAAATACGTGGCTACATTATCAATTATTTGCGAACTGACCATTCTGCCGCCAGCAATAAATGAGATATTTTTATATGGTCGAGCTTTGTAGGTAAATCTGACTTCGCGATCACCGCGAATGCTCTGCGTACCCGTATAGTAAATACGCGAAAGGAGCTTTTCACCGTTGCCGTAGTCAACATAGGTATAGCTTATCTGATTATTGCCACTGACATCTTTGCGCGCAGTCAGCAACCAATTCAAGGTTTTTGAAGTGCCTGCCGGTATTACTTTAGCCGCGCTGTTATCACCAAAAATTTCTTTGCTACCATTTGGATATGTCACTTCAAAATACGCGGCGTGGCTGTCTATAGTCCCGCCAAACTGGCGTACCAAGGTGTTGTCGTCTAATTCCAGAGCATAAGTCACCGAACTGCCGCCGTAGTAACCATTCGTAGAGATTAATCGTTGGCCATTTAAGCACAAGCGATCGGTGGCACTATTGAGTGTCACGCTACCTAAAGTATTGTCTTGAGCAATTGTGCGCGGACAGCGACTAATACTGCCGCCTGCGGATACTGAAAATCCTACGCCCGCATTACCGTAACCACTTTTACTCGAATAGCTTAAGCTTACTGCAGGTTGCATACCTGCTCTACCAGGCGGCACTACCATATCTAAGCGATACGCAGCACTGCCGCCACTCACATTCGCCTGCCCGCCAGTAGCACCATTGAAGTTTGAATTAGGCACACTGCGATAGTCCAACGCTTGGTCTCGCACCATCCCGCCCTTTTGCCAAAATGCACTGCCGCCTATGTTAGAGGGTGTTGATGCATTTGCTGTTGCAGCAGGTGCTTGCGCTAAGCTGGGCATAGGTTTAGCCACTGGTGCTCCGCTTGGCGGCGTGATGGGAGGTGGCGGTGGTGGTGGTGGTGGCGGCGGTGGTGGTGGTGAAATAGGTGGCTCCGTGCCGCCTCCACACCACGATGTGTGTGCTACCTCATCAGTATTGGCTGCGAGCTCGGATGTTGCAGAATTTGAGGCATCAATTGCGAATGGTTGCGGTTGCTCTTGCAGTACTTCTGTCTGTGGATTAACAAAAGGTTGGTAACAATTATCAAGCGATACAAGCGGGGGTTTTTGTTCGAAAAAGCGTGATGATGTTACATCTTTTGTAAGTATATTTGACGCGCTCTGCGCCGATGCAAGCCCTGAGACTATTAAGCACGTGCCTGCAAGAAGACCAATAAGGTTATGCAAGTGGCTGCGAGGGGGCTGCGAGGGGGCTGCGAGGGGGCTGCGAGGGGGCTGCGAGGGGGCTGCGAGGGGGCTGCGAGGGGGCTGCGAGGGGGCTGCGAGGGGGCTGCGAGGGGGCTGCGAGGGGGCTGCGAGGGGGCTGCGAGGGGGCTGCGAGGGGGCTGCGAGGGGGCTGCGAGGGGGCTGCGAGGGGGCTGCGAGGGGGCTGCGAGGGGGCTGCGAGGGGGCTGCGAGGGGGCTGCGAGGGGGCTGCGAGGGGGCTGCGAGGGGGCTGCGAGGGGGCTGCGAGGGGGCTGCGAGGGGGCTGCGAGGGGGCTGCGAGGGGGCTGCGAGGGGGCTGCGAGGGGGCTGCGAGGGGGCTGCGAGGGGGCTGCGAGGGGGCTGCGAGGGGGCTGCGAGGGGGCTGCGAGGGGGCTGCGAGGGGGCTGCGAGGGGGCTGCGAGGGGGCTGCGAGGGGGCTGCGAGGGGGCTGCGAGGGGGCTGCGAGGGGGCTGCGAGGGGGCTGCGAGGGGGCTGCGAGGGGGCTGCGAGGGGGCTGCGAGGGGGCTGCGAGGGGGCTGCGAGGGGGCTGCGAGGGGGCTGCGAGGGGGCTGCGAGGGGGCTGCGAGGGGGCTGCGAGTAATCAAACGATTAGATTTCATTTTAGTAACATCCATGTGACTTTTTTTTAAAAAATAATCACCTATTGATCATTCGTCAAGTCTTTATTGCAAATATTGTTGTAAACGTTTACGTACTTTTTGCTTAAAGTAAGGCTGTATGGGACTTTAAACATTGTAAATAATGTCGATTATATAAACTCTCACAAAGCACTGATCCTCATCAAATGTTAGATCGACAGGAGCGTGTGACAGTCAAATATAGTAAGTTGTAACGGTTAGGGTGTATAGCAGTCCTTAACAGCATCGTGTCACACTAAAACATCGTTAATCTAATGCCCCGCAACAAAATAACTCATTACCGACAACATCGTACTGTGCAAAGGATTCGCTTTTGGCACAGCGCAGCGCTCCGATTGATTCACCGCCGACTTATTAAAATTCATGGTCATAACTTGCAATGGGCTGAGCACTACATCGGAATGGCAAACATCAAATTCGCTGTCTATTTTAAACTGGGTATGGTTGCCGGGCACTTTTGTTAACAAATCTTCAATGCCGGTAAATGGCGTAATGTTATCGGCCATTGAGTGAGCGGTAAAAATCGGTTTTGTGATATCTTGCATTGCTGCTTTATCAGCCAGCATCTCGCGAATTTCTTTTATCACGTCCATCAAAACCAAACCTGAATAGCTGGCCACTTTAGGGTAGCGATATAAATTAGGCCCATCTGTTTCAAATGTGCCGTCGAGCCATACTGCAAGGCTTTTCATGCCCCAAATACTCGACATGGTCTCAGCGCTTGACGATAACTCTAGTGCGCCTGAAAATAACAGCAGGCCTTGCACTTTGCTTGGGTGTTGCAACATATAATGCGTCGCTAACGTGCCGCCAGCTGAAAACCCACCAACAAACACCTTTTCGCTGCTGTTTGCAGCCAATGCCATTATGTTGTCTACATGGGCATACCAGCGCTGTTTTAAGTTTGGGTCTTGCATGTCGGCATCGGCGTCGAGTTTGCCATGCCCAGGCAGCAGCGGAACAATCACTGCATAATCTTGCTGATAAAGATATTCTGCAATCGAGCGCAAATAATAGGGTGAATCGGCTAAACCATGAAACAAAACCACCGTGCCTTTAGGCTTGCTCGGCATCAGAGCAAACGGCGCGTTGCCATCGTTTCTGAGTGTTTTAGAACATATCTTTACCTCATTGCGCGTTTGTTCAGAGCAACGGTTCACAGAGCCTAACTCTTGCTCGTAAAGAGCAGTGAAGCCTTGCACAAAGCTATTTTGTGTCTGAGCCATTGGTGGCATCGATACACAAAACAATATAAACAAAGCGTAAATTTTCAGAGGCATACGAACAATGCTCACAACAGGGGTGAGCATATTCGCCCACCCCATATTTGCTAAATATTGCATCTTCAAGGTTGGATTCAAGCGCTTAGGCAAAATAGGCTTCAAGCTCGTCGCTGCCGCCTATGTGCTTACCACCGATAAACACTTGCGGAACTGTTTCGCGACCGGTAACGGCTTTAAGTGAGGCAAGGCTCGCGTTTTTACCTAATACGATTTCTTCGTAGTCGTAGCCTTTTTCGGTCAATAGCGCTTTTGCTTTTGTGCAAAACGGGCAGCCTGGCTTGGTAAACAGCGAAACTTCTTCTGGCGCTTTGGCTTTGGGATCTAAGTACGCAAGCATAGTATCGGCGTCTGATACTTCAAAGGGGTCGCCCGGCACGTTGGGTTCAATAAACATTTTTTCAATCACGCCGTTGTTTACCAGCATAGAATAACGCCAAGAGCGCTTGCCAAAACCCAAGTCGGCCTTGTCGACTAACATGCCCATCGCTTCGGTAAATTCGCCATTGCCATCGGGTATTACGGTAATGTTGCTTGCCTCTTGGTCGGCCAGCCATGCGTTCATAACAAAGGTATCGTTAACCGAAACACAACAAATTTCGTCTACGCCCATCTTTTTAAAGACACCCGCTAGCTGATTAAAACGCGGTAAGTGAGTAGATGAACAAGTAGGGGTAAATGCTCCCGGCAATGAAAACACCACAACCTTTTTATTGTCAAAAATATCTTTACTTTTCAGTACCTTCCATTCTTCTCCCGCTCTAGTCTGCCAGTTTACTTCGGGGATATGTTTGCCTTCTTGACTGCTTAGTTGGTTGCTGTTGCTCATGTTTTTCCCTTTTGTTCAGTTAAATAGATGTATACCTACATATTAATAGGTATGAATAGATACGCTAGTCAGCTTAGTAATATTTGTTAATCTTCGTGCATGTTGAAGTAAAGCAAAGATAGCATCACTTGGGTTCAGGTACATAGTTTAACGTATTTTAGAGCCATTAGGAGACCATATGATTATATTAGTAGGCGGAGAAAAAGGCGGTAGCGGAAAAAGCTGTTTAGCCCAAAACTTAGCCGTTCACTTAGTTACTGAGCAAAAAGCCTCATTGTTAATGGTAGATTGCGACCCACAGAGAACCACCTCTGATTGGATCCAAGAGCGCAACAGCCAACCGCAACTAGCCAGTATTAACTGTGTTCAGCTTTACGGAAAAATTCGTAACGAGCTGCTCAGCTTTGAACAACACTACGACTATGTAGTCATCGACTGCGGCGGCCAAGACAACTTAGCCCTGCGCTCATCGCTATCGGTTGCCGACCTAGCTTTATTACCATTGCGTCCGAAAAGACGTGATTTAAAAACAGTTGTCCACATGGAAGACTTGCTTAGCACCTGCCGCATGGTCAATCCAAAAATGCACGCTAGCTTCATTATCACTCAGTGTCCGTCGTTACCGAATCAGGTTGGGCGGATCTTAGAGGCAAAAGACGTATGTAATTCGTTTGGCATTCACACGCTTGATGCGGTTACCTATGCCCGAAATATCTACGATGATAGTGAAGAGGATGGTTTGTCGGTAATCGAAAGAGAGCCTAATGGCAAAGCTGCCAACGAATTGCGTCAAGCATTTAACGAATTGATTATATCAGCAGGAGCGAAAGCCAATGAGCCTACGAGATCTCAAAAAGTCTACGCCATCAAGTAACGAGCACCAAAGCCCTGTTGATATTGATAGTTTTATTGATGGTGCCCAAAGCTATGCTTACGGGCTAGGCGAAAAGACTCCGCCTCAAGAGGCTGCAGGAAAGACCAAAAACGCCACGTTTTCACTCACCCAACAAAGCGCTAAAGAGCTTTCAGGCATTAGTAAGCGTACCGGCATTTGTAAGTCAAGGTTATTACGTTTATTGGTGCACGACCAATATTACAGCGATGACCAGTGGTTGTTTGGTCAAGGCTTAAAATAAAATCCAACAATAAACTCAGACCCAAGGTAACTTAGGTCTGAGTTTTTAGATCATCAAGTCGATATTTGTCAATTAGGGAGTACAAGGTAGGACGGGTAACACCAAGCAGTTCGGCTGCTCTAGAAATGTTTTGTTCAGCCTGATGGTAAGCATTTCGAATCGCCTTGCTTTCGGCTATCTCTCTGACTTCACGTAAATTGAACACACGCTCATCTGCAGACTCATCTTTTACTAACAAACCCAAATCATCGGCCTGCACGAGCTGACCTTCAGCTAATACCACGGCAGACTTTAACTTGTTTTGCAGCTCTCGAATATTGCCCGGCCATTTATGACTGAGCATTGCGCTAATTGCATCTTCGCTAAACCCTTTCACTTTTGCCGAGTACTCTTCTCGATACTGATTCAAAAAGGTCTTCGCCAACAATATAACATCGTCGTCTCGGTCTCTCAGTGGCGGAATTAAAATACTAATTTCACCAATGCGATAATATAAATCTTCTCGGAAGGTTTCGCCGCCAACCATGCCTTGCAAATCTCGGTGCGTGGCGCAGATCACTCTGACATCTACTGCGATTTCACTGCGACCGCCCACTCGTTCAATCACGCGCTCTTGCAAAAACCGCAGCATTTTAGCTTGTAAGCCAAGCGGCATATCTCCTATTTCATCTAAAAACAGAGTGCCTCCCTGACCCGTTTCGATCTTGCCTAAAGTGGTTTTATTCGCCCCGGTAAACGCGCCTTTCTCGTAACCAAACAGCTCACTTTCTAGCAAGTTTTCGGGTATCGATGCGCAGTTTATCGCCACAAAGGGTTTATCTTTGCGGGCGCTGTGCTCATGAATACTGCGGGCAAATACTTCTTTTCCGGTTCCGCTTTCGCCTAACAGCAACACGCTAATATCGGTTTGCGCTATTTTTTCAGCTTTACGGTTTGCGCCTTGAATGGCATCACTGTTTCCAATGATACGCCCCATCGCCGCGTGCGTGCGCGACAGCATTAGGTTTTCGTGCTCTAAGTTCGCAAGGTTTATGGCGCGATGAATGATCAGGTTGATGGTATCGGTATCAATTGGCTTTTGATAATAATCGTAAGCACCCAGCGCTATTGCTTTTAAAGCGTTTTCTTTATCATCGTTGCCGGTTACTACGATGACCTTTGTCGCAGGCGCTAAATTTAAAATTTCTTTTAGCGCTAACAAACCTTCAGAAGCATTGGCTGGATCAGGCGGTAAACCCAAATCGAGCGTCACCACACTGGGCTCAAAACGACGTAATTGTGCTATGGCCGACGGTCTATCTGCAGCAAATATTACTTCAACACCGCTAAGTGCCCATTTTAACTGCTTTTGTATCCCTAGGTCGTCATCTACAACTAGTATCTTTTCCATGTATTATCTTTCCTTTGCCTCAATCGGTAAATAAACAATGAACTGTGTCCCTTTGCCCAATTCACTGTTTACTATAATATTTCCGCCGCATTCTTCAACAAACTGTTTAGCATCATACGCGCCGATCCCCATTCCAGCGTTACCTTTCGTAGTATCGAATGGTTTAAACAAACGCTGTTGAATGAAATCATCGCTCATGCCGGTACCGTCGTCTTCAATGCTTATCTCAACGCCATTTTCCAAAGCACAGACGTCCACAGTGACCTTGCCCGACTCATTCGTGGCTTGTTGCGCATTACTAATGAGATGATACATAACATTGATGAATTTTTCGGCATCAATGCTAATTTCAATACTGTCTTTGGCCAGCATTTCAGGACACGGTTTTTGCGCACAGCATTTTTGAGTGATCAAAGTTTGCAGTGCTACTACTATATCGGTCATTTTAACGCTTTGCTTAGCCTCTACTTTTTTATTGGTTAGCTGTTTGAGCATTTTATCCATGCGCTCTTGGGTGTATTCGAGCGTCTCAAAAGTATCATCGATAAATTCAGGGTTCGACTTATGCTGTTGTGCATTCGAGAGGATCAAGTTGATTTGTGCCAATACGTTTTTCAAATCGTGGACAACGAAGGCCGACATGCGATTAAATGCGGCAAATTGTGCATTTTCAGCGAGCGCCTTGGAACTTTCTGAATGAAAAATAAAATTGGTGATTTGATCGGTAAGTGCGCTCAAGTAGTCGCGAAGTTCCCAGTTTAAGCTTTTCTTATCTGGCTCTAGCGCACGCATAAACACAATTCCCCAAAGTGCTTCGTGTTGATAAATCGGCACCGCTAACTGGTATGTAAACTTACCCATAAATTTTTCGCGCTGCTGCATTTCTTCGTACAAATCGGGCTTTGTCTTGAGTTCATCAAAATCAATAACCCAATGTTTTTGCTGACAAAACTCAATAAGGGGCGGGATATCTAATAAGAATTGTTGGCGATCAAGCTCTACTTCACCTTCAGTAAATGCCACTATTTCAATACGCCCAGCGTTGACTTTGCATAAGCACCCTTGAGCATAACCAATGCCGGCAAGGTAGGCATCTAGCGCAGTTTGATAGACATCACTTGTTGATTGATCGCTGTTTGCTAAACGCTCTGTTAACTTGACCCACTCTTCACGGTAGTCATATTGGTTGGCGTAAAAATGCTTGGTGATAAACACTTTGATGGTGTTTCTAAATTGGTGTGACATAAATAGGCTTATTAGCAACATCAAAGACACTAACACCAGCGCAACCTGCACCGGTAAACTCCAGCTTCCACCGATGTACTTCACCACATAGCCCATCAGTGCCATGGCCATTAGATATAGTCCGGCCACCATTAATAGTGTGCTGTGCAAGACTATTTCGCGGCTCACAAAAATGTCGATTCCCCAATGCTGAATGCGGCGAATTGCTAACACTAGGAAGGGCAGCAATGCGACATAAATATAGCCTCTAGCCGCAAAGAAATTCCAACTAAGCTGATTGAGCATCGTCGCGTTAGCATAAGTAACAAAATCAAAAAGGCTCAGGGCACCTAAATACAAAACCAAAGGCTTAAACGCCCACTTTTCTTTGTCTGACTGACGATACACAATTTCAAGCAATACCAGAGCTTGCAAAGCCAACAGTGTGTGCAGACTAAATTGCCACGTGCTTGGCAAAAACTCAAACACAGCCGCGAACACTACAAATGAGGGAAGCAGCATGATTGCTAAAGTTTCAGGGCGTCGGATGAAACTAAAGAAACTCGAAAACTGATTGCGTAAACATGCAGCGATAAACAGCATCCAGGCCCATTGGCGGACCGAATCGTATTTGAGAATGTTTTCTTGCCCAAGCTCTAAGCTGAAGTAACCAACATGAGTCATCGACCACAATACCGTGGTTAAGGTGGCAAATATCAATAAGTACTTTGCCATGCCTGCATTTCGAACTGCAAACAGCATTAGCAGCAGCAGCAAATAAGCTGCCGCGGTTAAGCCATAACCCACATTGAAAAACACCTACACTTACCTTTTTTGAACTAACAAACTGCCGATGGAATACCCGGCTCCAAACGAGCAAAGAATACCCAAATCACCTTTCACTAAATCTTGATGATGCAGCGCAAATGCGATAACCGACCCGGCAGATGCTGCGTTGGCGTATGTATCAAGCACGATGGGCGCTTCTTCGCGGGTGGCGTCTCGGCCCAATAGTTTTTTACTGATGAGCGTGTTCATATTAATGTTGGCTTGATGCAACCACCAACGCTTTAAGTCGCTTGGCACTAGGCCATGAGTAGCCAAGTGCTCAGTAATATGCTCCGCAGCCATTGGGCAAACCTCTTTAAATACCTTGCGACCCTCTTGATGGAATAGCTTATCAGGACCATAAGGGTCGGCATCAGTAGAATGGGTAATATAGCCAAAATTTGATCGGATATTGTTTGAAAATTTTGTCACCGCTTTGGTGCTTAATAGCTCAAAACCATGACCTGGAGCGGCGGTTTCGTCAGACTCTACGATAGTTGCGGTAGCCACATCGCCGAAAATAAAGTGACTGTCTCGGTCGGTATAGTTAATTTGTGGAGATACTAGCTCTGGGTTAATTACCAATACCGCTCTTGCCGTCCCTGCTGCTACCATCTCATAGGCTCTGTGCATGCCAAAGGTTGCCGCAGAGCACGCTACCAGCATATCAAAGCCGAAACCTTCAATGCCAAGCGCTTCTTGCACTTCTATCGCGATTGCAGGGTAAGAGCGTTGCGTGTAAGCGCAAGAGACAATAACGGCATCAATGTCAGAAGCTGTTTTATTTGCGTTAATCAGTGCTTTTTTAGCCGCTTCAACCGCTATCTCGGCCTGCTGTGACAGTTGATCGTCGCTACGTTCTTCGAGCACTGGCCGCATGCGATGAATATCCAGCACGCCTTCTTTTGCATAAATGTATCGGCTTTTGATGCCTGACGCTTTTTCGACAAATTCGGCGCTAGAGTGAGGTTTAGCGGCTAGGCTACCTTCTTCAATTTGCACTTTATTTACTTCATTGAAGTGGTCAGCGTAGGCGTTGTAGGAGGAAATCAATTCTTCATTCGTTATGCTATGTTCGGGTGTCCATAGGCCTACTCCACTCAATATCATCTTTTTTGACATTAGTTATCCTGATTGCATGCTTTTGCAGATAGGCTAATACTAGAGTGAGACAGCTGATACTTCAATAACTTAAACGAGGGTATAAGAGGAATTATAGGTCTTTTCGTGGTTGCGGCAGCAATTCGGCGAGCATAGTGCCGACTTTCCTGAACAATTGTATTCGTGTCGTTCCAATTCGCCAAACTAGTCCAACCTCACGGTAAGCATCATGCTCAGCTGGCATAGCTATCACGTCGGTGCCGTTTAGTACCCCTTTATCGAGAGCCATTTCGGGCATAAATGAAAAGCCCATTTTACTGTTCACCAAGGCAACCAAGGTATGTAAACTGCTCGCCGTTAAAGAGCTTACTTGTGCTTTGTGCGCCAAACCGCAGGCGCTCACCGCATGCTCAGTTAGGCAATGTTCTTTTTGCAATAAAAAGATGCTGTCGTTGGGCAAGTTGTCGATGTTAAATGTTTTTGCTAACTCACTCGCTCGGCTTTTGTGCGAAACAAAATGAAAAGGGTCTCTTCCTAAGACCAGTTGTTTGCAACCGGGGGTTTTCATTGGCAGGGCCAACAGCAACAAATCTACTTCACCTTCAGATAATCTGGCCAGTAGGTTATCGGTTGTGTCTTCAACCATCTGCAGATGCAAGGAAGGGAGCTCCTTGTGGATAAGGTTAATTACTGACTCAAACATAAACGGCGCGATTGTAGGAATAACGCCGAGTTTTAATACACCTGATTGCCAGTCACCAGACGACTCCGCATAATTCGTCCAGTCTTGAGAGTGCGCCAATAACTGCTTAGAGCGCTCGACTAAGCCCTCGCCAAAATCGGTAAACACAAAGGTTTTATGCTCACGTTCAAGCAACTGCTTGCCTATGTTCTCTTCTAGGTTTTGAATAGCGGTACTGAGGGTAGACTGACTCACATTGCATTTTTGAGCAGCCTTGGCAAAGTGCTGCTCTTTATGCAAAACCGTTAGGTAGTGAAGGTGTTTAAGATTTGGAAATCGCATTATGCTACGCCAAATATCGCCTTGAGAATGAAGAAAATTATAATCGAAAATCCTGCCCCGGCTGGCAGTGTAACCACCCAAGATACCACAATGTTTCTTATTACCTTGCCGTTTAGTGCCGCAACACCTTGCACAATGCCGACACCCAAAACTGCGCCTACAAGCGTTTGTGTTGTGGATATGGGTAAACCCGTGCCTGATGCAATTAGGACCGTTGTGGCAGCGGCTAGTTCAGCGGCAAAACCTCTAGATGGGGTAAGATGAGTAATGCCCGAGCCAATCGTTTTCATAACCCGAGAACCAAACAAAGCGAGGCCCATTACAATACCTAAACCACCCAAGGGCAATATCCACCAGGCTAAAGGTGAGCTTTCCAAGATCACACCGTCATTTGCGACGACGCTTACTACCGCAGCCAGTGGGCCAATTGCGTTTGCAACATCATTTGAACCATGCGCAAAAGCCATGCAGCAGGCTGTCAAGACCATTAATACCGCAAATACTTTTTCTACTTTAATTTGCTGCTGCTCAACGGTCATTTTGTTGTAAGAAGGTTCTTTCTTCTTGGATTTTTTGTTTACATGGCGAATAACGTAGGCACCAATCAGCGCAACCGCCAATCCAATGCCAATCGCAAGCATATAACCCTGCGCCGCAGGCATCCCTAATCCAACGTGTTTTAAGCCTTTTTTAATGGTCACTAACGACATAATAAAGCCTGCCATTCCCATATAAATGGGAACATAGCGAATGGCATTCTCTAAGGGATTTTTTTTATCGAATATAAGTCGTTTGGCGCTTAAAAAGATGCCAACAGCAATCAGGCCTGATATTAACGGTGTCACCACCCAGCTCCCGACAATCCCGACGATTTTAATCCACTGTACCGCTTCTGTGCTTACGCCTACTGCTGTAAAACCAACGATCGCGCCAATGATTGAGTGAGTAGTAGAAACCGGCCAGCCATAATATGACGCAATGACTAGCCATATGCCGGCCGCCAGCAGCGAGGCAATCATGCCTAAGACTAAATATTCAGGGACCGTTTGGAAATATCCGGCATCAATGATGCCCTTGCGGATGGTCGAGGTAACCTCGCCACCGGCCAAATATGCTCCGGCAAATTCAAACACCATGGCAATTAAAATAGCTTGTTTAAGGGTGATTGCCTTTGAGCCAACTGAAGTACCCATGGCATTGGCAACGTCATTCGCTCCAATTCCCCATGCCATTATGAAACCGAAGGTAGCCGCTAGTACAACCAGTGTCAGGCTATAACTTTCAAAAATATCCATTGGGGAAAATGCCTATTGCGTAGATTTTTAAGTAGGTAATTTGCTGACAAAAATATAAACGGATTTCCAAGGTCGCGCAACCACGCTGCCGTTATTAAGTCAGGTTTATTTAGCATATGCACTTAAGTGTTTCTTATTTCAGTAATTTTTTAACGGTTTTTTTCATAGATGCACTATTCATATCGCGCCCATAGGTCAAATAAATGACATATTCACAAATATTTTTGCAACGATCACCTATTCTTTCAAATGAACGAATGGCCCAAAGAACATCCATCCATTGGTTAATTTCAGCAGGATTTAACTGAATCTCGGCAGCCGTTTGTTCCAGCACCTTTTTGTACACTCTGTCGATGTCACGATCTTGCTGGTGCGCGAGAATGGCAGCTTTGTCGTCTTGACGCGCAAAGGCATCAAAGGTTGCCCGCATCATCGAAACATTGCGGTTACCAATATCGAGCATACCGGTGAAGACAAGATCTGAGTCAGGAATCTTGTTTAAGGTAACTAAGCGGGCAACTCGTGCAATCTCATCACCGATCCGTTCTAAGTCGGTAGCGGTTTTCGACACCGTCATAATCAAACGTAAATCCCCTGCTGTCGGGTTTCGTTTGGCAATAATGCGCATGCACTCTTGCTCAACCTGCGTTTCCATAATGTCGACTTTACTGTCGTTTAGTGCCACTCGCTCAGCCAAGCTTGGCGCTTTTTCTTTCAGCGCCACTAGGGTGTTTACTAGCTGTTGCTCAAGCACGCCGCCCATGGTTAAAACCGAATGCTTTAAGCTTTCAAGCTCCTGATTAAACTTAGCCGAAATATGAGTGTTAAGCTGTATTTGTCTACGCATCTTAATATGGCCTAGCCGTAACGTCCGGTGATGTAGTCTTCAGTTTGTTGTTTAGCCGGCATCGTAAACAACGAATCACTGTCTGAGTATTCAATCAACTCACCTTTGTGCATAAACGCCGCATAGTCTGATACCCGCGCAGCCTGCTGCATATTGTGGGTAACAATCACCAAGGTGCACTGTTTTTTTAGTGCGTTGATAAGCTCTTCGATATGCAGGGTTGTTAAGGGGTCTAATGCCGAAGTAGGTTCGTCTAATAGCAATATCGATGGCTCTAAAGCAAGCGCTCTGGCAATCATTAAACGCTGCTGCTGACCGCCCGACAATAGCAGTGCTGAATCAAACAAACGGTCTTTAACTTCTTCCCAAAGGGCTGCATTCTTCAGCGCCCGCTCAACGCTATCGTCTAGTTTACGGCGGTTTTTTTCACCTTGAATACGCAAACCAAAGCATACGTTTTCGTAAATACTCATTGGAAACGGATTTGGGCGCTGAAACACCATCCCAATTTGCGTGCGCAGCATCGACACGCGCTCACGCCTGTCGTAAATATTGCGATCATCAATCCACACCTCGCCATTGCACGTGTGGTTGCGGTTAAGTTCGTTCATCCGGTTGAAGCTGTTGAGCAAGGTGGTTTTGCCACAGCCACTTTGGCCGATAATCGCGGTGATCTTGTTTTTAGGAATACGCAGGTTAATGTGATTGAGCACCAATTTACCATTTAAATGTACGCATAAATCACGCACGTCTATGCCGGTTTGTGAAGTAGATATTTCTTCTACCGAAAGGATGTCTCTTTCAAATAACTTCAGCATGACACTTTATCCTTTAGTTCCTTTCATACTTGCTGCGCAGTCGATGGCGAAACAATATAGCCGATATATTCAGTAAAAACACAATGATTAGCAACAGCATACATGTCGCGAACATCAATGATGCAGACTGTGTTTGCGTTTGATTGTGAAATGCCCCGTCGTAAATAAATACACCTAAATGCATAAATTGACGTTCGAGATGAACAAATGGATATTCACCATCAATAGGTAAATTCGGGGCAAACTTAACTGCCCCTACCAGAATAAGCGGTGCGACCTCGCCTGCCGCTCTTGCAATCGCTAAGATAATACCTGTTAACATACCGGGGCTCGCCATCGGCACTACCACCCGCATTATGGTTTCAAACTTAGTCGCGCCCAAAGCATAACTGCCGGCCCTTAGTCCTACTGGAACCCGTTGCAGGCCCTCTTCTGCAGATACAATTACCACCGGTAAGGTAAGCAAACCCATAGTTAAGCTAGCCCAGAGCAAGCCGGGAGTCCCGAAGGTCGGAGATGGCAGTGTTTGCGGGTAAAACAACTGATCAATAGAGCCGCCTAACACATACACTAAAAACCCTAAACCAAACACGCCATATACCACTGACGGAACCGCCGCCATATTGCTAATCCCAATGCGAATTAAGCTGGTGGTGCGGTTGTCTGGTGCATATTCATGTAGATAAATAGCGGCAATGATGCCAAATGGCGCTACCACTACCGCCATCAACACCACCATTAAGATGGTACCAAAGATAGCGGGGAAGACACCGCCAGTGGTGGAAGCCTGCTTTGGTCTATCTGACAAAAACTGCCAAATCTTACCTAGGGTAAAGTTGACCTTAGAAAACCAGTTAAGCTGGTTAGGTTGGTACAGATAATCAAGCTGATTTAATGCCACATTTACAATACTGCCATCGGCCTGTGTAAACTGCATTCGATATTGTTGAATTTGTAATTCAAGCTCGTTGGCATAACCTTGCCAGCGAGTAAACTCGAGCATCAGGGACTGTCTCGCTGGCGCGTTAAGCGCGACTTTACTGCTATCAAGTTGAGCAATACTCTGATGCAATTCCTTTAATTTGCCGGCTTGAATTTGAACCAAATTACTCTGTAAAAGGTCGACCGTATTCTTTAAACTATCTAAGTCAGACAAGGGCAATACTTCATTGTCTAAAGACAGCAAGGCATAAAACTCACCAAAATACGTTCGACCCGACTTACTCACGACCTGATAAACCTGATCGGCGCTTCGCACCCTCACTTCTGGACGATTCTCAGGCTCAGCTAAAAACTGCCCTTTGTAACGACTGTTATATTGCTCTTCTAACTCTAGGCTGGTTAAATTACTGGCTTGATAAAACACTTCCGTGCGCTGACCTGGAAATTCAAGAGACACCTCGAACGCAGACTGAGGGACAAAATATTGACTGCCTTTGACCGCAATAAACATCACAATTGCCACTAAGAATAGCAGCAAGGCCGATACACACAATAAGCTTGCAGTCTCTGAGATTGCTTGTCTAAAGCGTATGTTTGCGCCTCTAAACATCTTTACTCGCACTCTGCAGTCGGCGTTTTAGTAATGCCGCAACGGTATTAATGGCAAAGGTAAATGCAAATAATATAACCGCCGTTAAAAACAATATATGATAATGCGCACTGTCGACACTTGATTCTTGAAGTTCAATGGTCAGATTAGAAGTCAGTGAACGCAATCCCGACAGCAAATCCCAATCGGCAATCGGCGTATTTCCGGTGACCATCAACACAATCATTGTTTCGCCAAAAGCGCGTCCTAAACCGAGCATTATCGCCGAAATAATACTGGGTAAAGCCACCACTAACACAACCTTCACTAAGGTTTGCAACTCAGTGGCGCCCAAAGCAAAAGAAGCATGCTTTACACCATCAGGAACTTCAAACAGCGCATCGTCGACCAGTGAATAAATCGTTGGCGCCACCGCAATACCAAGCGCTAGAGCCACTACAACGGTGGTTTTGGAAATGGTTAAGTCGGCAATCACAAGACCGGCATCGCTGGTGTTCCCACTAAACATCAGTAATTGCAACAATGATGTAAGCTGGAATACGCCTGCTAGCAAAATTAAAAATAGCAATGACGCCGCTACCAAATAATACTTTTCCCAAGCTAGGTAGAATTCGCTTTGCTTTAAATAGCCGTGCAATGCCGCCATTAATATTACAATACCCGGTAAAAACACAAGGGTGCCAAGTAAGGCAATCAGAGAGCGTTCTGCAAAAGGCGCTAACCACACTGCCGCCACAAAACCAATGATTACAGAAGGGATAGCTTCAATCATTTCTATGCTGGGTTTCACCCAGCTTCGAAGCCTTGCTGACGCAAAATACGCAGTATAGATTGCGCCTCCTAGGGCCAGGGGGATCGCCACAAAAAGCGCTAAAACGGAGGCCTTTAGACTACCAATTATAAGCGGCACCAACGAAAATTTAGTTTCAGCGTATTCAGCCGATTGACTGGTTTGCCAAATATACTGCTCGCTCTCATACCCGGCGTATTGGACTTTTGAGAACAAACTTTTCCACGTGGTGATGCCCGCAGAGTTTTGCAATGTATAAATATGTACGTCAGAGCCAGAAAAGATAAAAAGTTGCTGGTTGTGCCAATGCAAATAATCAATAGGGTGCTCGCTACTTTGTTGATTGACGATTTCGTTCGTTGCACTGTTGAAAATAAACAGCTGGTTTTCTGAATTACTAATAAGTCCAAGCATGGTTTGTCGGTCAAACACTGCGTGCTCGGGTATCAGCACCTCAGAATGTTGAATCTGAGTCGCCCGTACCATCCGAAAGTCACCATCGACATTTATACTGCGCCATACTTCCAAAGCGCCCTCTTGTGTGGGCACAAATACCGTTCGCTGATTGGGTGTCGATAGTATTTTTGCCGATGTTGAGGTGTTGTCATTCAGTAACTGCAGTGTTTCACCAAGCTGGTTGACTAAAACAGACTGGCCTTGATAGACAACAATAGCTTGCTTAAATCGGGGCAGCGGTTTGAAACTTTCGACCTGTTCAACAATCTGAATACTAGCGGCTTCAAGTTGATTGAGTTGATGCCAAATAACCACCATTCGCTGACGGTCAATTTGGGTGTAAACAACAACATTGTTATTGTATTTGTCGATGGTCCACTGTGCGTTGCTTACACCATAGCTAGCTTTAACTTGAGCAAAATCAGAGATGTCAAAAGAACCCACCAAACGACGCTCAAAGCTAGTGGACAAATGATTTATGCTGAATATTTCAACTAAGCCATTTTCCCGCAGCATCGCATAGTTAGTCTCGTATCCCTGCTCATTATTAACCGGCATAAAACTCGAGGCGCAGGGGTGATGAAACTCTGCGACTGTTTGCGAAGAAGCACTATCGGCCTTGTTTAAAACTACTTTGCAATTGTGCTGGGAGATACTGATTACTTCATCACCCATTTGCTGAACTGATAGCACTGGAGATAAGGTTTGTATCGCTACGCTATTACTAAATTGCAGTTTAGGGGTTTTGAGGAGCGGCATCGCATTACTCAGCATGTGAATAATGATCAGCAAGAACATGGCCAGTACTAACAAACCAAACAAAGTGACTACGTGTTTGGCAATTACATCCGTACGAAGTCTCTTTATATTGATGCGTTCTTGCGGATTTAGTTGCATAGGTACAGTTTTGATTTATGATTCATAAGAATGCAATATTGTTGGCGATAATGCTATACGAATCAAATAAAAAGGTAATGAATATGCAGGCGATGGTGCTAAGCGTGGTAGGAAAAGATAAACCTGGATTGGTGCAAGAAATAGCAAAGTGTATCAAAGACGCCGACGGCAATTGGATGAAAAGCAGCTTTTGTCACTTATCTGGTCATTTTGCCGGCTTTGTTGAGGTGATGCTGGCCAAAGAAAACCACAATGCATTAATACAAGCTTGCCATACTCTGTCGAGTCTCCAAATTACCTTAGTGCCCGCCTCTATTGACGATACCGGCAACAACCAGATATTAGAGCTCACGGTAACCGGCAATGATCGCCAAGGTATAGTGAACGATATTAGCCACAGCCTGACTAATCTTAACGTCAGCATTAAAGAAATGGAGACTTCTTGCGAGAGCGCACCAAATTGGGGGAGCCCTATATTTACTGCCGAAATGACTTTAGCGTGTGATGATAAGATGAACATAGACGATGTGAAGGAAGCCCTTGAGCAAATCACAGATGACCTAGTTGTAGAATTTAAATAAGGTAGAATCGACGTGCCAAGCAAAAATATGTACTTTCCAAAGGAGTTGAGTTGGCTCTCTTTTAATGAACGAGTACTGCAAGAAGCCGCTGACACCAATACCCCACTGATTGAACGATTTCGTTTTTTAGGTATTTACAGTAATAATCTTGATGAGTTTTACCGCGTCAGAGTGGCCGACGTAAAACGCTTGATTACAATTTCGCAAAATGATGGCGACCTAACTACCGCAGAGGAGCTGATTGACTTGCTGCATCAAATTCAGCAGCGCGTGAAAGTGCTTTCTGCCCAATTTGATAATGTACACAAAACCGTTACCAAAGAATTAAAGCGCTACAACATCCATATTTTGGGCTATCAACAGCTCGATGAAAAACAAATAGAATGGGTCAAAAATTACTTTCGAAACAATGTGCTGTTGCACGTTGCGCCCATCCTTCTAGATAACAAAGTAGAGCTTATACAGCGTTTAAACGATAGTTCGGTGTACTTGGATGTAGCGCTATATCGGCCAGGCCGAAACACCAAATATGCCGTGGTAGAAATACCCACCAACCAAACTAATCGTTTTGTGGTGCTACCCACCCAAAGCAGCAAAATTAAGAAACAGATCATATTACTCGATGATGTGATAAAGCTATGCGTAGAAGAAATATTTAAAGGCTTTGTGCGATTTGAAACCGCAGAAGCATATTCTTTCAAAATCACCCGCGATGCCGAATACTCCATTAATGATGAGATTGATGAAAGCTACGTTGAGAAAATGTCAGAAAGCATGAAGCAGCGACTAATAGCAGAGCCGGTGCGGATTATCCATGACAAAGGCATGCCCAATGAAATGATCAATGATCTACGAAAGCGCTTACGAATATCCAACATTGATACCATCCAAAGCGCTGGTCATTATCGTAATTTCAAAGACTTTATTAGCTTTCCTAATGTTGGCCGTGCTTACCTTGAGCACAAACCTTTGCCGCGTTTACGAAACAAATCCTTTGTTCAATACGACACCGTCTTTGATGCTATCGCCAAGCAAGATATTTTATTGTATTACCCTTACCACGACTTTTTACACTTTACCGAATTTGTTCGCCAAGCCGCCTTTGACCCACAGGTTAAACATATTCGCTTAAACATCTATCGCGTTGCTTCACAATCTCGCATTATTAGTTCATTGGTCGATGCGGTAGACAATGGTAAGAAAGTCACTGTGGTGGTGGAACTAAGAGCGCGATTTGACGAAGAAAACAATATCGCTTGGTCCAAGCGCATGACCGATGCAGGCATAAAAGTGGTGCTTGGTAACCCTAGCGTTAAAATACACAGTAAGCTGTGTATCGTCACTCGTGAAGAGCGCGGCAAAATGAAACACTACACCCATTTTGGCACGGGTAACTTCAACGAAAAGACTGCCAAAATATACACCGACCTGTCGCTGTTTACCTGCGACGATGAGCTCGCACTTGAAGCGATTCAAGTAATGGACATGATTCAAAATCCATATAAAAAGGTCAGATTTAATCAACTGCAGGTGTCACCTATTAATGCACGCAGTAAGATTCAATCGCTCATTCGCCAAGAAATTCAGCGCAGCACTGAGGGACATTTTGCGCAGATAACGTTTAAAATAAATAACTTGGTAGACTCCGAGCTGATTGATGATTTATATCGTGCATCGCAGTCCGGCGTAAAAATACGCGGTATCATCCGCGGTATGTGCTCTTTAATACCGGGTGTTAAAGGCATGAGTGAAAATATAGAAATTATCAGTATCGTAGACCGTTTCTTAGAACATCCGCGTATCATGGTCTTTGAAAACGGCGGCGATAGAAAAATATATATTTCATCTGCCGATTGGATGACGCGCAATATGGACTATCGTATTGAGGTTGGCTGCCCGGTAAATGATCCTGACGCCCGTCAAATGATTTTAGATATTTTGGAACTACAGTTTAAAGATACGCTAAAAGCCCGTATTATCGATGAAGCGCAGT
The DNA here is from genome assembly GCF_041380235.1 of Glaciecola sp. SC05. NCBI lineage: Bacteria > Pseudomonadati > Pseudomonadota > Gammaproteobacteria > Alteromonadales > Alteromonadaceae > Glaciecola > Glaciecola sp. SC05. The sequence continues at coordinate 197,716 of NZ_JBGIYY010000007.1, read as the reverse complement.
CGAACGCATACGTAAAACGTGGCAATCGGAAAAAGCTACGCTCACAAATAGAAATCCACAAGTACCTATCCGCCAAAGAGGCCAACTAATTGCAAAACCTATATCAAATTTTTGATAGTACGGAACAACGCACCACCGAAACCATCGCCGCTCTTGATATTGGCTCAAATAGCTTCCACCTAGTGGTCGCAAGAGTGGTCGCTGATGCCGTCCAAGTGGTAAATAGGGTAAAGCATAAAGTTAGATTGGCAGATGGACTGGACGAAAAGTCTCACTTGTCTGAAGAGGCTATGCAAAGAGGGCTCGATACCCTTGAAAGTATGGTTGAGAGTCTCTCAGGAGTGACGGGGGATTCAATACGCATCGTTGCGACACATACCCTGCGCAGAGCAAAAAATGCCAATGCATTTTTAAAGCGAGCGCGAACAGTTTTTCCGTTTCCCATTGAAATTATCTCTGGCGCTGAAGAAGCCAGATTGATTTATGTGGGCATTGCCAGCAACAGCAGTACCGAAGGCAGCAGACTTATTATTGATATTGGCGGCGGCTCTACGGAGTTTGCCGTTGGAAAAAGTAGTGCACCGCAGTTGTGTAAAAGTGTTCAAATGGGTTGTGTAAGCTATCAAAAACGATTTTTCCCAGAGGGCAAAATTACCCGTTCTGCTGTGGAAAAAGCCATTACCGCAGCCCAGCAAGACCTCGAGTTAGCATGCGCAAATTTACGCGAGTTCCACTGGCAGCGGAGCATTGCAAGTTCGGGTACTGCAAAAGCCATTTCTATGGTGGCGCACCCAAACCAAAACGAGCAAATGCTGCCTTTCAATCAGCATGACTTACAGTTGCTAGTGGCTAGGAGTATCGAAAAAGGCCATTGCGATCAACTCGACTTTGAAGGTTTAACAGAAGACCGTAAGGCGGTTTTTGTGCCAGGCTTGTGTATCATGCTAGCGATTTTTCAATCCCTAAATTTAAAGGAAGTTGAAATCTCTCAAGCTGCATTGAGAGAAGGTGTATTAGCCGAGTTACAGGGCAAACAGACCTCGCAAAATGTGAGGGTGAGAACCGCGCAAAGTTTGGCCACACGCTATGACGTTGATACGCAATATGCGCACAAGGTACTCAACACCTGCATGTTTATCTACAATCAGGTCAAGCTTGAATGGCAGCTCACCGACGCAAAATTTCGGTTTATGTTAGGGTGGTCTGCGCTTTTGCATGAGATAGGATTGCAAGTCAATTCAAGAGGGATTCAAAAACACTCCGGCTACATTCTCTCTAATTCTGATTTACCCGGGTTTAACCAAGATCAACAACGAGTAATGGCGTCGCTTGTTCGCTTTCATCGCAAAAAGATCGTAGCCACAGAACTGCCAAGCAGTATTGAATACACCGAAATTTGCATCACCAGAATGCTTGCTATTTTAAGGCTCGGAATTCTATTAAATGTAAATCGCCAGGTCTCAAACGACATTTTAAGTCGATGCTTAGCAAAAGAAGGCAAGCTTGAATTGATATTCAATGAGCAGACCTTATCTGCTAACGCATTGTTAAGTGCCGACTTAGAAAAAGAGATGCACTACTTGAAGCAAATAGAAATCACGTTGACTGCCAGATAGCAGTCAACTTTTAGCTCAACTTTTCAGTCAGCTTTTAGGTAGCAGAAGCATCATAGATTGCTTGGATAGTAGCGTCCATAGTGTGGTTAAACTCATCATCAGACTGCTGTGCACTCAAGCCTTCGGTTAAGGCTCGTGAAAAGCTTGCGATCATCTGCTTATTTTCACTAAGACGTTTATTCGCGACATCTCTTGAGTATCCACCCGACAAGGCAACCACTTTTAGGACATTCGGGTGGTCGATACAGTCTTGGTAAAAACCCGCTTGCTCGGGCAAAGTAAGTTTTAACATGACTAACTGATCGGCTGCGAGGGTATTGAGATGTGCGATCAATCTTTCTTTCAAAATGGCTTCTGCTGAGGCTTTTTCAGGGCTATTAATATCCACCTCAGGCTCAATAATCGGTACTAAGCCAGCAGCCATGATCTGCTTACCCACTTCAAATTGCTGAGCGACTACCGCTTCGATTCCTTGTGCATTAGCAAGTTTAACCACCGAACGCATTTTAGTGCCAAATACATCTTGCGCATTGGCCTTAGCTAGTAAAGCGTCTAGGTCTGGCATAGCCTTCATGACTTGCGTGCCATTTACTTCGTCGGCCAAGCCTTTGTCTACTTTTAAAAATGGCACCACGTGCTTTTCTTGCCATAGGTACCTGGCGCTAGATTTGCCTTCAATATCTCTATCGAGCGTATTTTCAAACAATATCGCGCCTAACACGCGCTTGCCGTCAAACGCAGGACTGGTAACAATGCGGGTACGCATAGCGTGAACACAAGCAAACATTTCCTCGTCATTGCTATAGGCACTTTCATCTACACCATAAAGCCCAAGGGCTTTGGGGGTGCTGCCGCCACTTTGATCCAATGCCGCAATAAAACCCACTTCTTGTTTTACTTTGGCTAACATGTCTTGCTGTGCTTGCGTCGTCATTGTCGGTGTGTCCTTATGTCTTAAGTTTTGTCTACTACATTGGTAGGTGTCATTATAACGCGTATCAAAGCGCTATCAATACGATTAAGGTCTGTTTAATATTGCCACAGCCGGGAGCTCTTTGCCTTCTAAAAATTCTAAAAAGGCCCCTCCTCCTGTAGAAATATAGGATACTTTGTCAGCAATGCCATATTTATCTACGGCTGCTAGGGTGTCACCGCCGCCAGCAATCGAAAAGGCTTGGCTATCTGCTATCGCTTGACCGATAGCCTTGGTGCCTTCACCAAATTGATCAAATTCAAATACACCAACCGGGCCGTTCCACACAATTGTGCCCGCATTTTTTAAAATATCAGCAAGATACTGAGCAGTTTGCGGGCCAATATCAAAAATCATATCATCAGCGTCAACCGAATCAACCGACTTAACCATCGCTTCAGCTGTTTCAGAAAATTCTTTACCCACTACGACATCCGTCGGGATGGGTATTTCACCGCCGCGCTGTTTGGCCAAATCGGTCAAGCGCTTTGCTTCATCTATTAGACTCGTTTCAACCAATGATTTACCCACGCCATGACCTTGCGCAGCAATAAATGTATTGGCAATACCACCACCAACGATAAGTTGGTCAACTTTATTCGCTAGGGTCGCTAGCACGGTTAATTTGGTAGACACCTTTGAACCGCCAACAATAGCAACAAGGGGGCGCTTTGGATTATCTAAGGCTTTTGATAATGCGGTTAACTCAGCGTCTAAAAGAGGTCCTGCGCAGGCTTGCTCGGCAAATTTGGCCACGCCATGTGTACTTGCTTGGGCACGATGCGCAGTGCCAAATGCATCCATTACAAACACGTCGCACAGGCTCGCATATTGTTTAGACAGAACGTCATCGTTGCTTTTTTCACCCTGATTAAAGCGCACATTTTCAAGCAGTGTTACCTCACCCACTGGGGCAGAAACCTCGGCTTTGCCTAAGTAGTCAGCAACAAAGTTTACCTTTACCCCTAAGTGCTCAGACAAATAGTTCGCAATGGGCTGCAGCGAAAATTCAGACTCATACTTACCTTCAGTGGGTCGGCCCAAATGCGACATAATTAAGACTGCAGCGCCCTGCTTTAGCGCGCTTTGAATAGTTGGAAGAGAGGCCCTTAACCTGGCATCAGAAGTGATCACACCATCTTTAATTGGTACATTTAAGTCTTGTCTGATCAACACGCGTTTATTGTGTAAATCGCAGTTAGTCATTGCTTGAATTGGCATGTCAGCCTCCTAAGTCAGTTATTTGTATCCTACCGCGTGCATCTGCAGTGCAGTATCAATCATTCGATTCGCAAAGCCCCATTCGTTGTCACACCATACTAGCGTTTTTACCAACTGTTTATGACTGACCCGTGTTTGGGTGCCGTCTACAATACAAGAATGCGGGTCGTGATTAAAATCTACCGACACCAGCGGCTCTTCAGTGTAGTCAATAATATTTGGCGGGAAATCCTTAGAGGCATTTGCAAGTATACTGTTTACTTGCGCAACATTAACTTTATCGCGAAGCGTCACGCTTAAATCCATTGCGGTAACGTTAATAGTGGGCACACGCACCGCAATGGCTTCAAACTTACCCGCAAACTTGGGCAATATGCGCTCAATACCGCGCGCAAGTTTGGTATCTACTGGAATAATAGACTGGCTTGCCGCTCTAGTTAGCCGTAAATCAGGATGATAAGCATCGATTACCTGTTGATCGTGCATCGACGAATGAATCGTGGTGATCGTGCCACTTTCAACACCAAAGGCATTATCTAAGGCCTGAATCACCGGCACAATGCAGTTGGTAGTGCACGACCCGTTAGACACCACAGTATGCTTTGGCTCAAGATCTAAATGATTGACCCCATAAATGATCGTTATATCCATATCTTGGCCACATGGCTGCGAAAACAACACCTTCTTTGCGCCATTGGCAATATGCACCTGTGCATCCTCGGCAGTGGCATAGAAACCTGTGCACTCAAGCACGATATCAACATCATGCGCAGCCCAATCTATGTCTTGTAGGCGGTGATGATGCAGTACCGAAATCTCGTCTTGACCGACGATCAACTTATTTTTTTGGTCTGTTTTAAGATGTGTGACTTGGTGCTTAAAGCGGCCGTGTGTGCTGTCATACTTTAGCAAATGCGCCATCGCCTCAGGCTCCGCAATCTCGTTAATCACGGTAACCTGAAGACGATCTTCAATGCCATTTTCATACAAAGCACGCAATACACTGCGGCCGATTCGGCCAAACCCATTTATGCCTATACGAAGCACGTGTTGCTATCCTTTGTTTGCACCAAATAACCTGAGGTGATTTGACGCGCTTTTATAAACTCAATGCTGCTTTTACTACAGCTTCAGTCGTAATATTGAAGTGCTTAAACAAGTCTGAAGCCGGCGCAGATTCTCCAAAGGTATCCATGCCTATTACCGCACCGTTTAAGCCAACATATTTGTACCATGTATCCTTAGCTAGCGCCTCTACAGCCACGCGTTTAACAACGCTAGCCGGTAACACTTGTTCTTTGTAACTTGCCGACTGCCTATCAAATACGTCGGTACACGGCATGGAAACCACTCTTACTGCCTTACCTTGTGCGCTTAACTGTTCAGCGGCTTCAACGGCCAAATACACCTCTGAGCCAGTGGCAATCAAGATAATATCTGGCGTGCCTTCGCAGTCGACCAATGTATACCCGCCTCGCTCTGCATCTGATAACTGCTGAGGATTACGCGCCTGCTGAGGTAAGCCTTGGCGTGTGAATATTAAAGTCGTTGGGCCATCGCTGCGCTCAATCGCGGCTTTCCATGCAATCGCTGATTCGACTTGGTCGCACGGACGCCAGTTATCTAAATTTGGCGTAGATCGCAAGGCCACCAATTGTTCAACCGGTTGGTGAGTTGGGCCATCTTCGCCTAAGCCAATAGAGTCGTGGGTATACACAAAAATAACGGGTTGTTTCATGATAGCGGCCATGCGCACGGCATTACGGGCATACTCCATAAACATCAAGAAAGTCGCGCCGTATGCTTTAAAGCCACCGTAGAGTGTAATGCCGTTCATCATTGCCGACATGCCGAACTCACGCACACCATAATATATGTAATTTCCGCTGGCATCTTCACTGGTCACGCCTTTTGAACCGCTCCAAATGGTTAAGTTTGAACCGGCTAAGTCTGCCGAACCACCAAGTAGTTCAGGTAACATCGGGCCATAGGCATTCAGAGTGTTTTGTGAGGCTTTGCGAGTGGCGATATTCTGCGGGTTATCCTGCAGAGCATGAATATATTTGGTCACATCTTTGTGCCAATTGTCTGGTAGCACATTGGTTTTGCGACGGACAAACTCCTTGGCTAATTCAGGGTGTGCCTGTTGATACTTCGCAAACAATGCTTGCCATGCCGTCTCGGCTTGTTCGCCTTTACTGCTAGCGTCCCAACCAGCATAAATCTCGTCTGGAATTTCAAACGGGCCATATGTCCAACCAAGCGCTTTGCGAGTAAGCACAATTTCATCTTCGCCCAGTGGCGCGCCATGACAATCTTCTTTACCTTGCTTATTCGGCGAGCCAAATCCAATGGTCGTTTTACAGCAAATCAAAGTGGGTTTAGTCGTTTCTTGTTTTGCTTGTTCAAGGGCTTTAGCAATTTGCTCTGGGTCGTGTCCGTCAACATCAGCAATGACATGCCATCCGTATGCTTCAAATCGCTTAGGTGTGTCATCACTGAACCAAGCTTCAACCTCACCGTCAATCGAAATACCGTTATCATCCCAAAAAGCAATGAGCTTGCCTAAACCTAAGGTACCCGCAATGGAACAGGTTTCATGAGAAATCCCTTCCATCATGCAGCCATCGCCTAAAAAGGCATAAGTGTAATGATCAACAATATCAAAATCGTCGCGGTTAAACTGCGCGGCTAGAACTTTTTCAGCTAAGGCCATACCCACCGCGTTTGAAATACCTTGCCCAAGTGGGCCGGTAGTGGTCTCTACGCCTGGGGCATATCCATACTCAGGATGACCCGGTGTTTTTGAATGCAGTTGACGAAACTGTTTCAGCTCTTCGATTGGCAAAGCATAGCCGGTAAGATGGAGCAAGGAGTAAAGCAACATAGAGCCGTGACCGTTAGATAAAATAAAGCGGTCGCGGTTGGCCCAATTAGGATTTTTCGGATTGTGCGATAAATAGTCACACCATAAAACCTGTGCAATATCCGCCATTCCCATGGGGGCGCCAGGGTGACCAGATTTTGCTTGCTGAACAGCGTCCATACTTAGGGCTCTGATAGCATTAGCGAGTTCGCGGCGTGATGACATGTAATCTCCTTTGAATAATCCGAATTTGGCAGTGTATTTTTAAGGCGCCCATTGTGGCTCAGGGCTATGAGCACTTCAATCATTAATTACGACAAATGCCCTAAGAAGTGATCCAAGCTTGTGCAATTTTGGGTATTTAACATTAATCAAATAGACTTTTAGACGTCTAGACGGAAATATACTACAATCACCGCTCAGTTCAACGTAAAAGTTGCCGATAGATATACACGCTCGGCCATTAGTAATGGCGATTAGTGAGCATATTTAACTAAATTTATTATTCAGGAAATTAAATGACTTCACGTTTATTTACCTCAGAGTCAGTATCAGAAGGCCATCCAGACAAGATTGCCGATCAAATTTCAGACGCCGTATTAGATGCGATTCTAAAGGAAGACCCTAAAGCGCGCGTTGCCTGCGAAACTTTTGTAAAAACCGGTATGGTGCTTGTCGGTGGTGAAATTAACACTACTGCCTGGGTCGATATCGAAGAATTAACCCGTAAGACGGTCAAAGACATTGGTTATACGCATTCAGACATGGGCTTTGACGGCGAATCTTGCGCGGTGCTTAACGCGATTGGTAAGCAATCATCGGATATTAATCAAGGGGTCGATAAAGCCTCCCCTGAAGAACAAGGTGCCGGTGACCAAGGTTTAATGTTCGGTTATGCGAGCAATGAAACTGACGTATTGATGCCTGCACCAATTACCTATTCGCATCGCTTAGTTCAGCAACAGGCAAAACTCAGAAAAAACGGTCAGCTTGCATGGTTGCGCCCTGATGCTAAATCACAGGTCACCTTTGTCTATGAAAACAACAAGCCAGTTGCCATCGATGCGGTAGTACTGTCGACTCAACACTGCGATAGCGTCGATAACAAAACCATCCGCGAAGCCGTAATGGAAGAAATTATTAAACCCACTTTGCCCGCTGAGTGGCTAACGGCAAAAACCAAATACCATATCAACCCCACCGGACGCTTTGTAATCGGCGGCCCAATGGGTGACTGCGGGTTAACTGGTCGTAAAATCATTGTCGACACCTATGGCGGTATGGCACGTCACGGCGGTGGTGCTTTTTCTGGTAAAGATCCATCAAAAGTGGATCGCAGTGCAGCTTATGCTGGTCGTTATGTAGCCAAGAATATTGTGGCCGCAGGATTAGCCGACCGCTGCGAAATCCAAATATCTTACGCGATTGGAGTCGTAGAACCGACTTCGATTAATGTAGACACCTTCGGCACCGGCAAAATTAGTGAGCCCGCACTTATTGAATTAATTGCGCGTCATTTTGATTTACGCCCATATGGTTTAATAAAAATGCTCGATTTAGAGCGCCCGATATATCTGCCTACCGCAGCTTATGGTCACTTTGGTCGCGAAGAGTTCCCATGGGAACAAATCGATAAAGCCGCTGTATTGCGCGAGGATGCTCAGCTATAATCATCAGCAAATTAATGGCGCTTGCGGCCTACTTGATTTAGCCAGTAAGCGCCAGTTTGTAAAGGATGATAAAATGAAAAAACGCATACAGTATGCTCTGCTTACTGCAGTGGCTGCCTCATTACTGAGCGCTTGTACCACCTCACCTACTGGCCGCAGTCAAGTATTACTCTATAGTGATCAGCAATTATCGCAATCGGGTATTCAAGCATTTGCAGGTATGAAGCAAGAAACGCCAATATCCACCCAAGCGGTCACCAATCGTTTTGTACAGTGCATTGCCAATAACATTATTCAGCAACTAGACAAAAACGCATCTCCTGATGAATGGGAAGTGGTGGTATTTGAATCTGATCAAGTGAACGCTTTTGCCCTGCCTGGTAAAAAAATTGGTGTGTATACGGGTCTTTTAAAGGTAGCTGAAAACCAACATCAGGTTGCGGCAGTAATCGGCCATGAAGTAGGCCATGTAATCGCCCAACATGGGAATGAGAGAATGAGTCAATCTACCTTAATTGGCGTTAGCCAAGAGGTGGTGAATCAAGCCCTGAGCGTCAATGGCGTTCAACAAACCCCTGCCATCATGTCGGCCTTGGGCTTGGGTGTGCAGGTTGGTCTTACTCTGCCATTTAGCCGCACCCACGAAAGCGAAGCAGACATTATTGGTTTAGACCTTATGGCTAGAGCAGGCTTTGATCCGCGCGAATCTATCAAGCTGTGGAATAATATGAACAAGGCAAGTGGCGGCCAGCGACCTTTAGAAATATTATCCACTCACCCGGCGCCAGAAACTCGAATTAGTAAGCTTAACGCTAATATGAAACCAGCCTTAGCTTTGTATAATCAGGTAAGTGTAAAACCTAATTGCAGATAGTAAGACACGTATTCAATACATTTTTTTAGACATAAAAAAACCCAGTGAAATCACTGGGTTTTTGCTATCTAGGATTTGGTTTCAAACCTAACCCATACTTGTGAGGACAAAAGCCTATTCAGCATTTTTGTGAACATGCACATCCATTTGCGGGAACGGGATAGAGATACCTTCAGCGTCAAAGCGGATTTTAACAGCTTCAGTGAAATCAAACATTACACCCCAATAATCGCTTGCGTTAACCCAAGGGCGCACTACAAAATTGACACTGCTGTCGCCAAGCTCAGAAACTGCAACTTGTGGAGCCGGATCCTTAAGAATACGCTCATCAGCCATTACCATTTCTTCTAAGACCGCTTTCGCTTTCTTAAGGTCGTCCCCGTATCCAATACCGAAAACCATGTCAACACGGCGAGTATCTTTAGCAGAGAAATTGGTAATATTGCCACCATAAATCGCGCCGTTTGGTACGATAATTTCTTTATTATCAGGCGTATTCATAACGGTGGTAAAGATACCGATTGATTTTACAGTACCCATGGCACCACCAGCGTCTACAAAATTGCCAGATTTGAAGGGTTTAAATACTAGTAGCATTACGCCGGCAGCAAAGTTTTGTAATGAACCTTGCAAAGAAAGGCCGATAGCTAAACCTGCAGCACCTAAGATAGCGATTAATGATGTGGTATCAATGCCTAATCTACCTAAGGCAGCAATGATTACAAACAGCATCAATACTGCTTTGACAATGCTCTTCAAGAAGTTGACTAACATTGGGTCGTAAGAGGCACGACCAAGTAATTTACCCACTAAATTAACCAGTATATTAACCACCATTTTACCGATGACGAATATAATGATTGCGACAACAAGGTTAATCGCGAATGGAATGATATAAAGATCTAAATATTTTGTTGCATCGTCTGCTGTGAAGTCGAACATGATGACATTTCCTTTGTATTTATGTTTAATTTAGTCCAAATTCACCGCGTTTGAGGTGATATTTTGTTTGGACTTTTTTCACTTTACGCATTTTTCAAAATAAATGGTAAGTAATTTTTTTTGTTATTTCAGTTATTTAACAAATGTGTAGCAAATTTGCAACACATTTGCTTGCAATGACCTTTTGATCGGTGTATAAATTCGACCAGTGACATTACGGAGTCAAAAGAGCATGGAATTCTCTGGTATTATACTTACATTATTATTTTTAATTGTTATTGGTTTATTCGCATTTTGTCTAACCGAGCCGCGCGGTAAAAATACCGTCTATGCTCGAAAAGAAAACGAAACACCCACACCAATTGATGAACATAAGTCTGCAAATACAGGCGACTCAATTTCACGTTCGTACAGTAGCGCTTACAACATGAAGTCGCGTAACACAGAGGCTGCTTGAACAAAATCGGATGGATTTTAACCCGATTCGGCATTCATTTCTACTTTTACATCGACATCGCCTAAGCTAATTTGCGATACTAATGCGCTAATTACCCTTCATTTATAATTATGCGCATTCCTAGATTCTATACTAATCAAGCTCTTCAGCCCGACACCGAGGTTATTCTCGAAGCGACACTTTCGCATTATATATGCACCGTATTACGCTTAAAAGAAGGCTCACCTATTGTACTTTTTAACGGTGACGGGTCAGATTTCCCTTCTCAAATAACAATCATCCACAAAAAACATTGCTCTGCTTTAGTCGACGCGCAAATTAGTTTGCATGTAGAGTCGCCGCTTTCAGTGCATCTTGCTCAGGGGGTATCAAAGGGCGATCGCATGGATTATGCATTACAAAAAGCAGTAGAGTTAGGGGTCAGCGAAATTACGCCCGTTATTACCGAATTTTGTAACGTCAAGTTAAGCGAAGACCGCTGGGCTAAAAAACATGAACAATGGCTTAAAATCATCATTGGAGCCTGCGAACAGTCGCAGCGAAATCGGCTACCAATATTGCATCAGCCGGTTCCATATAGCCGCTTTATTGGCAAACAGTCAAACATGAAAAAACTGATCCTAGCGCCCTCGAGCCAGCATTATCTGTCGGGTATTGCGCGCTCTGAAACTGGGTTTCAATTACTTATTGGCCCGGAAGGCGGTTTTTCTGAGCAAGAAGTCTATACTGCCGAACAAATTGGCTATACTGCGGTAAACATGGGGCCTCGTATTCTTCGCACTGAAACAGCAGCAGTAACAAGCATTGCTGTGTTGCAAGCCCTTCATGGTGACCTTTAACTTTTCGACTTTGACTAAAACACCACACGATAAGCCGTGTTTTTTCCAACAGATTAGAGATATTTAATTATGGCGAATTTAAAACTTGCAGTAGTGATGGACCCTATCACTGCGATTAATACTAAAAAAGATACCAGCTTTGCGCTAATGCTAGAAGCTCAGCGCCGCGGATACCAAATTCACTATATTCAGCAGAAACACTTGAGCATAGATAATGGTGTGCCACTCGCAATCTCTCAAACTATTAGCATTACCGACTCTGTGACAGATTACTATCAAGTATTGTCCGAACAAACCATCAACCTAGGTGAGATGGACGTTATCTTAATGCGCAAAGACCCCCCCTTTGATAGCGAGTTCTTATATGCGACGCATATTTTGGAACTTGCAGAAACAGCAGGGGCATTGGTGGTTAACAAACCGCAGGCCTTAAGAGATTTTAACGAAAAATTATTTACTGCGCTTTACCCCCAGTTTATCCCAGATACCTTAGTGACCTCGCAAAAGTCAGCGTTCAAAGCCTTTCATGCGAAACATAAAGACATTATTTGCAAGCCTCTCGATGGCATGGGCGGCACGTCCATATTTAGAGTCACTCCTGATGGCACCAATTTAGGGGTGATCAGCGAAGTGCTAACCGACAATGGTAACAAACACGCCATGGTACAGCGCTACATGCCTGAAATAAGCAAAGGTGACAAACGCATATTGTTGATCGATGGCGAAGTGATACCTTATTGTTTAGCACGCTTGCCCGCCGCCAATGAAACCCGTGGAAATTTAGCTGCCGGAGGCTCAGGTGTTCCCCAAGAAGTAAACAAAGAAGACATGCTAGTAGCGCAAACTATCGCTAAGGATATGCCCAGTCGAGGTATTTTGTTTGTTGGCTTAGACATGATTGGTAATAAAGTCACTGAAATAAACATTACATCGCCCACTTGCGTTCGTGAAATCGAGGCCGCATATCCTGTGAATGTGTGCGCCAAATTATTTGATGCTATCGAAAAACGACTTTAGGGGAGTAATCAGTCACTGTGGCGAATATTGAACAAATAACCAGCTTGCAAAACCATTTTTTGGTAGCCATGCCTTGTTTAGACGATGAGTATTTTTCTCGCTCGGTCACATATGTGTTAGAACACAACGAAAATGGGGCGATGGGTATCGTCATCAATCAAGCTTCAAGCATGACGTTTCGTGAGCTGATTGCGCAAACAGACAATTCAGCCAACATCGACGAAGATAAAATAGATAAAATTGTGGTATGTGGAGGCCCGGTAAATCAAGACCGTGGTTTTATTTTGCACAGCAATCAAACCGGATGGAATTCGAGCATGCAGCTTAATTCCGAAATCATGGTTACCACCTCAAAAGACATCTTATCGGTAATTGGCAATAGTCGCGGTCCAGCGCGCAGTATTATTGCACTAGGATATGCAGGTTGGGAGCCAGGACAATTAGAACAAGAACTTCAAGATAATGCGTGGCTGACCCTTCAAGCTGATCATGATATTTTGTTCGATACGCCGATCCATAAAAAATGGCAGGCTGCGGTAAACAAACTTGGCGTTGACGTTTGGCAGCTCACCCAGCAGTCTGGGCATGCATAGGTGAATAATCAAACAATTCTGGCCTTTGATTTTGGCATGAAAAGCATCGGTGTTGCCGTTGGTCAGAGCATCACCGGCACAGCTTCTCCTCTTGCAGCACTGCAGGCTAGAGATGGTATTCCCGACTGGGAAGTGGTAACACAAGTTTTAAAAGAATGGCAACCTTCAGCTCTAGTCGTTGGCTTGCCTTTAAACATGGATGGCACCCCTCAAGCCATTACGGCAAACGCGAAAAAATTTGGCCGCAGACTTGCTCATAAATTCAATCTTAAAGTGCACTATCAAGATGAGCGCTTAACCACCGTAGAGGCAAAAGCCAGGTTGTTTGAATTTGGTGGATACAAGAAATTAAGCAAAGAAAAAGTCGATAGCGTTTCGGCGTGTCTGATTTACGAAAGCTGGTTGGTAGAGCCTACACAAGAACAATAGCCTCGATCAATCAATCGATTTGGGCTTCGCGAGGGCTTTGGCACTGCCAGCAGATTCTGAACTGCGGCTCATTGCTTTGCTCACAAGACGCGCACAGCCAATCAAATTCTGATACGTCTTCGGCTTTTATATCTTGCTCAAACTCTGCTAATAATGCGCTAGCTTTGGCTTCCCACTCATTGTCTAACAACCAAATTTCTGGCAATGCCTCATGATGCGGAATTTCACCGCTAGCGCCTTGCAAGAGTTCGTTTTTGATGGTGCAGGGAATGCCTGCATCGCTGAGCAGAATGTAAATTTGACGTACTTTAAATTGATCAAAATCTTTGTAAAAGCGTTTCATTTAGCGGGGCGCCTATGTATTGCATGACTATATTGCACGACTATATTGCATGACTATATTACGTGAGTGCGCTCGCTAACCACTGTAACCAAGCACTTGAATAATATGGTGTTTAAGTAAACCCAAATTATCAAGGACTTTCAATCAAAGTAAAGCGGTTTATAAAATAAGGCCTAATCTAAATCAATTGAAACGTTACTTAAAGAGCCCAAAGGACTGCCAAAAGACTTGCTGTCTAATTTAATCATCAAGCGCAAATCATTAGGCGAGTCTGCATGATGCAGAGCTTGCTCTTCGTTGATTTTACCTTGTTTAAATAAGTCATATAAAGCCATGTCGAAGGTTTGCATACCAAGCTCCCTTCCCTTCATCATTGCTTCTTTGAGCGCGCCCATTTCATTACGCTGGATCAGATCAGAAATTAGTGGCGAATTTAGTAATATTTCAATCGCCGCAACCCGGCCTTTTCCGTCAACAGTAGGCACCAATTGCTGAGCCACAATGGCTCGAATGTTTAAGCTCAGATCGTAACGTAGTTTTGCATGAAGCTCGCTAGGCGCTAAATGCATAATTCGTTCAATGGCTTGGTTCGCATTATTAGCGTGCAGCGTGGCCACACACAAATGCCCTGTATCTGCAAAAGACATCGCGTATTCCATCGTTTCCATGGAGCGGATCTCGCCAATAAGTATGACGTCAGGCGCCTGTCTCAAAGAGCTTTTGAGAGCCTCATCAAAAGACAAGGTATCGATACCGACTTCGCGCTGCGTGACAATACAGTTTCGATGTGAATGCAAAAATTCGATTGGGTCTTCAATTGTCAAAATGTGGCCATAAGAATTTTCATTCCGATGCCCGATTAACGCCGCAAGTGAAGTAGACTTACCTGTGCCAGTGCCGCCAACAAACAACACAAGACCCTTTTTAGCCATGATAATGTCGTTCAGAATAGGAGGAAGGCCTAAGCTACTTGCCTTTGGAATTTCCATTACAATTCTTCTGACAACCATCCCGGCCGCATCACGCTGCCAAAATGCAGAACAACGAAAGCGACCCACATCAAATAAACTTACCGCAAAATTACATTCTTTTTCATGCTTAAAGTCTTCTTTTTGATCGTCAGTCATAGCCTGATGAACAATCGACAATGCGTCTTCTTTAGATAGTTTAGTATCAGATATGGGCTTTAATTTACCGTTTACCTTCACACTAATTGGCATACCGGCGGTTACAAATAAATCTGAAGCATCATTTGTTACCATTGCTTTTAAACATTCATCTAAGGTCATCATAGCGAGTTCTCTTTATTAACTATTTTTCGGCTAAACATTCTTGTCGGTTGATTTTGAAGCGGCTTCTTGTTGAGTAATTACCCCTTGTGCAACCAGCTTTTGTAAACACTGCTCCATGGTTTGCATACCATGCGCCTGGCCGGTTTGAATGACCGAATACATTTGTGGCACTTTATCTTCGCGTATTAAGTTTCGAATCGCAGGAATACCCAACATAATCTCATGAGCAGCAACTCGGCCACCGCCAACTTTTTTGAGCAGCGTTTGAGAAACAACCGCCCGCAAAGATTCCGAGAGCATGGAACGGATCATCGATTTTTCAGCGGCAGGGAAAACATCAATAATTCTATCGATAGTTTTTGGCGCAGAGTTAGTGTGCAGCGTACCAAATACAAGATGGCCTGTTTCTGCCGCAGAAATCGCGAGGCGTATGGTTTCTAAATCACGTAATTCACCCACCAAGATCACATCAGGATCTTCCCTCAGCGCACTTCTTAAAGCAGCGTTAAAGCTATGCGTATCTCGATGGACTTCACGCTGATTGAGCACGCACATTTTGTTTTGATGTACAAATTCAATTGGATCTTCGATGGTCAGTATGTGTTCGCGTTTGTGGGCATTAATATAATCAATCATTGCCGCCAAAGTGGTACTCTTACCAGAGCCAGTTGCTCCGGTAACCAATATAATACCGGTAGGCTGATTGATGATTCGTTTAAAAATATCGGGCGCACCCAAATCATCTAAACTCAAAATTTTACTTGGAATGGTTCTTAAAACCGCTGCCGCGCCTCGATTCTGATTAAATGCATTAACACGAAAACGCGATAGCTCGGGAATTTCAAAAGAAAAGTCCACTTCGAGCATTTCTTCGTATTCTTTACGCTGACGGTCGTTCATAATATCGTAAATGAGGCTATGAACCTGTTTGTGCGATAGCACGTCAACATTCAGGCGACGCATTTCGCCGTCTACCCGAATCAGCGGAGGTAGGCCAGCGGTCAGATGCAAATCTGAGGCACCGTTTTGCACACTAAAGGCGAGTAATTCGTTTATATCCAAAACTGTATTCTCCAAGCATATAAGAGGCATTGTAATTTTGATGACAGTAAAAACTGCACCCATTGCCGAAAATTTGAAACAAGTTCGCGCATCTATATTGGCTGCCGCAAAGCAGTACTCACGAGACGCAAACGATATTCATTTGTTGGCCGTAAGTAAAACCAAACCAGTATCCGATATATTGCAAGCGTATGAAAATGGACACCGTGAGTTCGGCGAAAATTACGTCCAAGAAGGCGTTGAAAAAATTCAACAGCTTCATCAATATTCCGATATCGTTTGGCACTATATCGGCCCATTACAGTCAAACAAGAGTAAATTTGTTGCCGAATATTTTGATTGGATACAAAGTATCGACCGATTCAAAATTGCCAAGCGCCTAGATGAGCAACGCGGCGCGTATCAAAAACCCTTAAATATATGCATACAGGTAAATATTGATAATGAAGCAAACAAAGCTGGAGTGCTTGCAAGCGAAGTATTTACATTGCTTAATCAAATTTCTGAACTGAAGAAAATACGCTGCCGCGGCTTAATGGCTATTCCCAAAGCCACTTCAGATGAGGCCGAACAACGCAACAGTTTTGAAAAAATGCAGCGTCTGTTTATAGATTGCCAGAAAAGCTTTCCAGAATTTGATACCCTTTCGATGGGTATGAGCAACGACATGAACCTTGCAATTGAATATGGCAGCACCATGGTAAGAGTAGGCACCGGTATTTTTGGCGCTCGAGACAAACCCACAGCATAAATAAACAGGAGGCACATGAGCGTTAGAAGAATTAGCTTTATCGGCGCAGGAAATATGACAAAGGCTATTGTCGAAGGCTTAGTAGCAAATGGCTATGATGCCTCGTCGATTATGGCGAGCAATCCTAGCCTGCCCAAACTAGAACAATTGAAAAGTACACTAAGTATCGAAATTACGCAGGAAAATAAAATAGCGGTCGAATTTTCTGAGGTACTTGTATTGGCCGTAAAGCCACAGCTGATGGCCTCGGTTTGTGACACTTTTTTACAAGACACTGGCTTAGCAAACAAGCTGGTAATATCGATTGCTGCAGGTATCAACACCGCACGGCTCAGTGAAATGCTAGGTGGTCACAAACAAGTAATTAGAGTCATGCCGAATACGCCGTCGTCGCTCGGTTATGGGATGAGCGGTATTTACGCACCAAAGCATGTTAGTCAGGAAGATGGTGAATTTGCCGCATTTATGATGGGGCATGTTGGTGAAACCCTGATAGTCGATCAAGAAAAGCATATTGATACCGTTATTGCTGCGGCAGGAAGCTCACCCGCGTACTTCTTTTTGATTGCACAGGCCATGCAAGACGAAGCAATCAGTATGGGCTTAAGCCCAGATGATGCTAGACTCTTAGTCCAGCAAGCAATGCTAGGAAGTGCCCAGATGATTAAGGCAAATCCAGAAATCTCCTTAGAAACGCTTAGAGCAAACGTAAGCTCAAAAGGGGGAACTACAGCCGAAGCGGTTGCGACCTTGCAAAAACACGAGGTAGCACACATATTCAGAAAAGCGATGCAGGCGGCGGTAACACGTGCCCAGCAAATGGCCAAAGAATTTTAAGGAAACAACAGACATATGAGTGCGATCTACTTTTTAATCGACCAGCTATTTAATCTATATTTAATGGCGGTCATCTTGAGACTTTGGCTGCAGTTAGCAAGAGCAGACTTTTATAACCCAGTAAGTCAATTTGTAGTTAAAGCGACCCAACCCGCTGTTGGTCCTCTGCGCAGGCTAATCCCTTCGATTGGCGCTTTAGACACCGCTACTTTAGTCTTTGCTTTCGCAGTAGCTAGTTTAAAGGTTATTACAATTAGCCTTATATTTGGAGGCGGGTTTCCACCTGCACTGCCACTGCTGATTACTGCTTTGGCATTGCTAATAAGTCAAATACTCACCATTATATTCGTAGTGCTGTTGATACGTGTCATCCTAAGCTGGGTAAGCCAAGGCAATAATCCGATGGAGCTGGTCATGATGCAATTGACCGAACCCTTCTTAGCGCCTATTAGACGAGTGATTCCCCCCATTGGCGGATTAGACTTGTCTGTATTAATTGCTATTTTAGCTATTCAGGCCATCAAAATGTTATTTGGCGATATTTTAGGTCCTGGTATTTAATTGCCGACCGTTACTAATGGAGACTACATATGAAAACAATGACTAAACTCGTTGCCTACACCTGCGCGCTATTACTCAGTAGTTTGTTATTGATGAGTGCTGCTAGCGCTGAACAAAAGAAGACGCTTGGTGACTGGGAAGTTCACTATATAGCCTTCCCAAGTACCTTTTTAACACCTGAAGTGGCGCGTGCTAACGATATTACGCGGTCGACCACTCAAGCCGTAGTCAATATATCGGTGCTCGACAAACAAAGTAAAGAAGCGCTCGATATAGAAGTAAGTGGCAGTGCTAGAAACCTACTCGGTACGAATAAAAATCTTAATTTTACTACCGTGAAAGAGGGACAAGCGATTTACCACCTCGCCACCGTTTCTTTTGATGACAAAGAAATGCTGCGATTTAATATTGAGCTCAAGCAAGGCAACACCACTCAGGTGCTTAAATTTCAACAAAAAATGTATGAAGAGTAGACGCATACTGACCAGCAGTATGCGTAATGTTTAATAGCGCTAAGCACTTACTAACTAAGTGCTTCCTTTATCGCCTTTTCTTTGTCCCTAGCAGCTGCTAAGCCAGGGCGTGACAATATTCTCTTTGCATATGCGCTAACATTTTCTTGAGGAAAGGTTTGTTCAAAGCCCTCTGCCCAAGACAGTGTATGCCCTGCAATAATATCGGCCACCGTAAACTCATTTCCAACAAGATACTCACTGTCTCCGAGCATTTTACTGAATATCGCCAATGCTTTTTCAAACTCCCATTGTCCTAAGGCAATGACTTCCGGAATGCGCTTTTCTTCAGGAAAAGCAAACTTGTGTTTTGCCATGGTCCACAGCGGCTGCTCTAATTCAGTTAGCACAAAGAACATTGCTTGATCATACAGTGCACGGGCTTTGCTGCCACTTTTGGGGATTAACTTATTCGCCTTATCGGCCAAATAAGTAACAATCGCACCAGACTCTGCCAAGACTAAATCATCATCTTGTATAACCGGAACTTTGCCTGTGGGGCTAATGGCTAAAAAGGCAGGTTGTTTATGCTCGCCCTTGTATAGGTTGACCACCTGAAACTCATAGTCAAGTGCCAACTCTTCGCAGGCCCAAGTAATTCTAACGCCTCTTGTGCCCGGATAACTCAGTAGTTTAAGCATGTTTTGTCCTTTTGATGCTGCCTAATAGCAGCTTATTATTAATACTTTCTAGATTAATACTTTCTAGCGCTTATTGGGCGGCGCGTGTAAACACATAGTCGGTTTGTGTGCTTTGCGAACTATCGAACTGGTAGCCACCACTAGAAAAGTTTTGCAACTGAGCAGCTTCGGTCAACTGGTTCGCAATGATATATCGCGCCATCATGCCCCGTGCCTTTTTTGCGTAAAAACTAATGATTTTATAAACACCGTTTTTTTCATCTTTAAAGTGTGGGGTGATCACCAATGCATCTAAAGACTTTTTCTTTACTGAAGAAAAATATTCATTGGAGGCCAAATTCACTAATACATTGTCGCCTTGCTCACGCAGGTCTTTGTTCAACACATCAGTAATTTGCTTGTCCCAAAACTCATATAATGACTTGCCTTTGTTGGTGTTGAGTTTAATCCCCATTTCAAGGCGATAGGCTTGCATTAAGTCTAGCGGTCTCAAGACTCCGTATAAACCCGAAAGGATCCTCATGTGCGACTGCGCAAATGCTAAGGCTTTATCATCTAATGACAGCGCATCTAAGCCGGCATAAACATCTCCGTTAAATGCAAAAATGGCTGGGCGCGCATTGCGGTCACTAAACGGAAATTCAAAGCTATTAAAGCGATTAGCGTTCAAGGTAGCAAGCTTATCGCTGATCCCCATTAACGAACTTAAATCCGCTGGCGATAGCTTTTTGCATTTTCCCACCAGCGCTTTCGTCTGCGCCATTAAGCGCGGTTGCGAAGCCGTGACGGCAGGAATAGGTGATTGATAGTCCATATTTTTTGCAGGAGAAACGACCAATAGCATAGTGACTCTTTTTCCTTTTTATGATTAACCCAAGCGTGCGATAACATAGTGCATTTGGTAACGACGAATTTCGACTGTTGCTCAATTCCATCAGATATTCGTTTGCATTTATAGGGTGATTATATGCCATAAAGCATACGCTATTAAACTGTTTTACGACCAATCAAAGCCTGCAATCTTGCATCAACTTAAAATTTCTCTTTGCTAGCGCTATGCATTTCTGGTCATACCCCCTCAGAACTTGCTATGCTTAAGCCACGAAACTGTCTAAGCCACGTACATAGGATATACATGTCAAATCACTTGCAATCATTACGCTCATTGACCACCGTAGTTGCCGATACCGGTGACATCGAGGCGATTAAAAAATATCAGCCTGTAGATGCTACTACCAATCCTTCATTATTGCTAAAAGCTGCGGCCTTACCGCAATACCAATCACTTATTGAAGCGGCTATTGCTTATGCCAAAACACAATCAAACGAAATAAGTGTGCAGGTCAATAAAGCATGTGACCATTTAGCTGTCGCCATTGGCAAAGAAATCGTTGGCGTGATTCCGGGTCGTATTTCCACTGAAGTTGATGCTCGCTTGTCATTTAATACCCAAGCTACCATTGATAAGGCACACGAATTGATTGCTCTTTATGATGCGGTTGGGGTAGATAAATCACGCATTTTGATTAAAATAGCATCGACTTGGGAGGGTATAAAAGCCGCTGAAGTGCTCGAAAAGGAAGGCATAAACTGTAACTTAACCTTGCTATTTAGTTTTGCGCAGGCACGTGCGTGCGCCGAGGCCGGCGTATTCTTAATATCGCCTTTTGTAGGTCGCATTTTAGACTGGTACAAAGCAAACAGCAGCAACGAAGATTTTGAGGGAGCTAACGACCCAGGCGTAAAATCTGTCAGTCATATTTACAATTATTATAAAGATCACGGCTATAAGACTGTTGTAATGGGTGCGAGCTTTAGAAATACTGGCGAAATCGTAGCCTTAGCCGGCTGCGATAGACTGACTATTAGCCCCCAATTGCTTGAAGAACTTGGTCAAACTAAGGGGGAATTAAACCCCGTATTAATTGACAAAGGCCCGTCGAAAACAGCATCGAATAAACTCGATGAAGCGACATTTCGCTGGGATATGAACCAAGATCCAATGGCTACTGAAAAACTAGCGGAAGGCATTCGCAATTTTGCGGCCGACCAAGTTAAACTCGAAAGCATTTTGCAGTCACGCTTTTAAGCTGTCGTCCACCCTATTACCTTCGGAAACTGTCATGCAAAAACTACGTAATGCGCCGGCTTGGTCGGAACTAGAAAAACTTGCACCACTGGTAAAACGCCACCATATGCGCGATATGTTCATTAAAGACCCCGCTCGTGCTGATAGATACACACTGGGAATCGCCGGCATTACGCTAGATTATTCTAAGAACTTGATCACTCAAGAAGTCTTAGATGCATTGTTTGAGCTGGCAGAACAACGCGAACTTAAAAAGAAAATAAAAAATATGTTTTCTGGTAAGGCAATTAACGTGACTGAAAACCGAGCAGTATTGCATACTGCTCTGCGTAATTTTTCAGGCAAGTCGGTAAAAGTCGATGGTAAAAACGTGATGCCTGAGGTACTAGAGACCCTTGCAAAAGTGCAGTCATTTACCGAAATGGTGCATAACGGTAAACATACAGGCTATACCGGAAAACCTATCCATACCATTGTTAGCATCGGTATTGGTGGTTCTTTCTTGGGGCCCAAAATTGTCACTGAAAGTCTCAAACCATATTGGAAAAAAGGCATAAAAACACATTTTGTTGCGAATGTAGACGGCTGTCATATTCAAGATGTGCTCGCACAACTCGACGCTGAGCAAACCCTTTTTGTGATGTCATCAAAGTCGTTTAGCACCCAAGAAACCTTGCAAAACACATTGACGGCAAAGGCATGGTTTTTACAGCAAGGAACTGAACAAAAAGACATTGCTAAGCATTTTGTCGCCGTTTCTTCAAATGTAAAAGCTGCGGTTGAGTTTGGCATGGATAAAGAAAACGTATTCCCAATGGGAGATTGGGTAGGTGGGCGTTATTCTTTGTGGTCTGCCATTGGATTACCTATTAGCCTGACAGTAGGGTATAAGCACTTCGAGGCCTTACTAAAAGGTGCTTATGAAATGGATTGCCATTTTCAAGAAGCACCTTTTGAAAAGAACATGCCCGTTATATTAGCCATGTTAGGCGTTTGGTATCGCAATTTTATGGGTGCTCAGTCCCACGCCTTACTGCCTTATTATCATTACTTGCGCGGATTTCCCGCATATGTGCAGCAGCTCGACATGGAAAGTAATGGCAAATCGACCACGCTCGACGGACGCACCGTAGACTACGGCACGGGTCCTATTATTTGGGGCAGTGAAGGTACAAACGGACAACACTCCTTCTATCAGTTGATTCATCAGAGCAACTTACCAATCCCTGTTGATTTTATGTTCCCCCTAAAGGTGCACAATCAAGACGATACTCACCACAATATGTTGGCGTCGAACTGTTTTGGACAGGCACAAGCACTAATGCAGGGCAAAAGCTTCGAAGATTGCTTAGATGATCTCAATACATCATCACTTAACGAAGCTGAAAAACTGAACTTAGCTGCCCACAAAACCATGGCGGGTAACCATCCAAGCAATATGTTGTTATTTAATGAGGTCAACCCTAAAACCCTTGGCGCATTAATTGCTATGTATGAGCACAAGGTGCTAGTGCAGGGTTGCATTTGGGGTTTGAATTCATTTGATCAATGGGGTGTAGAATTAGGCAAGGTATTGGGTAACGACGTTTATGACATGATTGAAGGCGACATGAGTATGGACGGGATCGATGCCTCTACCGAAAAGCTAATTAAACATTTTATTAACAATCAATAAGCGTCACTGTGCTTGACTAATAAGTCAAGCACAGTGGTCGCTTCGGCCGAGGCGACACACTCACACCTTAATAAAAATTTAACACCAATGTAACTTTATTTATATCAAGATAATGCGTTTTATGGTACAACTAACACACATTAACCGAGACCATATCTCGTGTCGCTTAGTTAATGAAATTAGGTGATGAGCTGTAATATGGACATCAAGTCACCGCTGGTTCGAAGTAGTTGACAGGAGCATCCAAATGATGGATTCAGTAGACATTCTTTCTGTAATTGATAAAGAAACTCGTCCCACCAAAGGAAAGGCCAAAAAGTGCAAGTGGCGTGAAATCGAAGCTATAAAAGAAAAATACCGTCTAAAACAAGAACTCACCGATATGGATGTGAGCCTTGAATTAGAATTAGAGCAACTCTCTCGCTAAATAGAAGACCTGAATGATGTCCTATCCTTCAGGTTTTTTTGTTCGTATTAAACCTGCCACTGAATGGGGCTTAGATCGTTTTTTTTCAAAATTCGATTAGTCTCACTAAAATGTTTGCAGCCCCAAAAGCCCCGATGTGCCGATAGCGGTGACGGATGTGCAGCACTCAATATATAGTGCTTAGACATGTCAATCAAACTTGCTTTTTTTTGTGCAGGACTGCCCCAAAGTAAAAACACCAATCCCTCTAGGTTTTCACTTATGCGACTTATCACGGTATCGGTAAAAGTTTCCCACCCCTGATTTTTGTGCGAATGCGCTTGTCCATCTCTTACTGTTAAAACCGTATTGAGCAATAGTACGCCCTGCTTCGCCCAATCTGTCAACTCACCGTGCTCAGGTATGTTGAAGCCCTCAATATCTTGACTAAGCTCCTTATAGATATTGCGCAAAGACGGAGGAACTTTATTACCCCGCCTAACAGAAAAACACAAACCATGAGCTTGGTTTGGTCCGTGATAGGGATCCTGACCAATAATTACAACCTTAAGATTACTTACCTCACAGTATTTAAAAGCATTAAACACATCTTGCTTGGGAGGGTAGATAGTCTGCCCAGATGCGCGTTCTTGGGCAACAAATTGCATTAAAGTCGTAAAATATTCTTGCGCTTTTTCAGACGCTAATAAATCTTCCCAATTAAGGGCATTTCGAGCGTGTTGCATAACCAGCCTATTTCGCGCCTAGGGTTGCAAACATATATTCTTTAAGGGCTTGATAGTCAGCTTTGAGTTCGCCATTTAGGGAGGCTTTACTGGCACAATCGACCAGTGCTTGTGGTAAATGAATAGGCTGCCCTAAGACATTTTCAACCGTTTCTCTAAATTTTGCAGGATGAGCTGTTCCTAAAAATATACCTACCTCGCCTTCTTGTAACTGACGAGTAAGACCTCGATAGCCAATGGCTGCATGCGGCTCACTAATATAGCCAAGCGTCTGAAGCTGCTTCATAGCGACTTGCGTATAGTCTTCATCGACCGACTCGCCGGTCAACAGAGCTTTATCAAAATAGCCTTTCTCCACTAAGGCCTCTATTCTTGGCCAATTGTTTGGTTGGCTGACGTCCATTGCGTTAGAAATAGTGGGTACTGTAGGCTTAGGTGACCATTCGCCGCTTACCAGATATCTAGGAACCGTATCGTTGGCATTGGTAGAAGCAATAAAGCGCTTAATCGGTAGGCCCAGGGTTTTAGCAATAATGCCCGCAGTCAAATTCCCAAAATTCCCACTGGGCACAGCAAATACCGCCTTGTCTTGCTGTTCTTTTGGCAATTGTGCAATAGCTTCAAAGTAGTAACACACTTGCGCCAGCAAACGACTAATATTAATTGAGTTTGCCGAGTTAAGATGCAAGCCTTCACGCACATCTGCATCATCAAAGGCGGTTTTTACCAATTGCTGGCAGTCATCAAAATCACCCTCCACCGCCATGGTATGAATATTTCCGCCCAAGGTAGTAAATAGCTTCTCTTGCAAGGGGCTAATTTTATTTTTGGGAAACAAAATTACCACCTGAATATTTTCGATGCCATAAAACGCGTGAGCTACGGCGGCACCCGTATCGCCTGAGGTGGCGGTAAGTATGGTAACTGGCTTGCCTTCGCTAATATTCGCAAGGCACTGCGCCATAAATCGACCACCGAAGTCTTTAAATGCGAGTGTGGGCCCGTGAAAAAGCTCTAAACAATAAATGCCATCTTTAACCTTGACCAATGGCGCAGGAAAATTAAAGGCATTATGTATAAGCTCATCGAGTAGCTCTGGAGACATTTCGTCGCCCACTAAATGCTTAATGATCGCCTGACTACGCTCTACCAAGGGCATAGCCAATAGTGCATCGATGTTGGTCATTGGTCTTAAATCAGTTGGAAAGTATAAGCCTTGATTTTGTCCTAGGCCTTTTTTTACCGCTTGGGCAAATGATACTTTGTCACTTGCGACTTTTAAATTTTCTAATTCCACGTGTAATATCCCTTATGCAGCGAGCACTCTAGCACCTGCGCTGTCGATCTGACAAATATGGCTAAAGCCATCTTGATTCTGAATATAATGTTCATTTAGCCAAGTTTGGATGCGTTTCGCACTCTCCAGCTGGTTGCTAACGGCAAATACCGTTGGACCCGACCCAGAAATTCCAAAAGCAAGGCCGTTTTGCTGTAAGCTGTAAGCTCGCGCTTCGTCAAATTTAGGCAACAGCGTTTTGCGGTGCTTCTCAGCAATCACATCTTGCATTACCGATGCGGCTAGGGCTCTATCGCCAGTATGCAAGGCATGCACAAACACGCCCACTTGCCGACCAAATGTTAAGGTAGTACCGAGCTCATACTGACGCGGCAGAATATTGCGAGCGGCCGCAGTCGATACCGATAAGCCTGAATAGCAGGTAATCCAATACCAATCATCAAACACGGGCAATGTGCTGCAAACTGGGCGCTCTTTACCGGTCATCAAGGTCATGCCGCCTAAATAGCTCGGCGCCACATTATCATAATGAATGCTGCCGCTGATTTGCCCCTCAAGCTCTCCCATCATCAGTAGCAAGGTATCTTGATCAAATGCCTTATTGGCATGCTCATTCAAAGCATAAAACGCGGCCACAATAGAAGCCGCACTTGAGCCTAAGCCACTGCCGATTGGCAAGGCTTTATGCAAGTGCATCTTAACCTGCAATATGGGTTTATTGTTGCTCACTAAAGCCTGCTGAAAAAAGTCATAGCAGCGAGTCACGATGTTGCTGTTTTCACCTGGGGGTAAACGATCCGCAAATCGACCATCCACGCTCAGCGAAAACTGCGGTGCGTCTTCTACCTCAACCCAGTCACCTAATAGTTCGCCGTCAATGGGCGCTAGCGCGGCACCTAGAATATCAAAACCCAGGCTTACGTTGCCTATTGAGGCGGGCGCAAATGCGCGCGTATTAGCCATTAACGGTACTCCTGTTGAGTAGGCATAGTGCGCAACAAATCGGCAAACACACCGGCGGCGGTGACCGTTGCGCCAGCACCATACCCACGAATAACATATGGAATAGGCTGATAATAGCGCGAATGAATTGCCAGTGCATTTTCGCCATCTTTGACTGCTGCCAAAGGATGACTAAGTGGCACAGACTGTATACTCACTGCACACTTGCCATTTTCAATAGCGCCCACGTAGCGCAATACCTCTTGGTTTGCCTGCGCTTTTTCAACCTTTGCTTGGATATCTGCATCTAGCTTCGGCAGGTTTGCCATAAAGGTAGCCACGTCGCCTGAGTCATCAAACTCAGGGGGCAGTACCGACTCTATCTGAATGTCAGTGAGTTCCAATGACATGCCCGATTCACGCGCCATGATCAGTAGCTTTCGTGCTACATCCATGCCATTTAGATCATCTCGTGGATCTGGCTCTGTAAAGCCGTTTTCTTTTGCGATTTTAGTGGCTTCTGACAAACTTAAGCCTTCGTCTAATTTACCAAAAACGAACGACAGTGAGCCCGATAATATCCCTTCAAACTTGCGCAGTTCATCACCAGCAATCACTAGCTTTTGTAAATTATCGATTACCGGCAAACCGGCACCCACCGTTGTCTCATATAAATACTGCCGACTAGTATTCAATGCAGTACGATGCAAGTCTTGATAACGCTGGTACGAAGACGTGTTCGCCTTTTTGTTCGGGGTCACTACATGAAACCCTGCCTCCATAAAATCGAGGTACATATCTGCTATTTGCTGGCTGCTGGTGCAATCAACAATAACCGGATTAGTTAGGCTGTTGCGCACAACAAATTGGCTTAAACTTTCTAAAGATAATGGCGATGCGGCGTCTGCTAGCTTACCTTCCCACTCACCATTCATACCAATGCCATTGGTATCGAGTAAACATGCTTTGCTGTTAGCAATACCATAGACGGTAAGTTTGATATTTCGTTCTAATAAAATGCTTTGCTGTTTGGCTATTTGTTTGAGCAGTTCCTTGCCCACCAAACCGCAGCCTATAAAGAAGGCGTCAATGGTGTTGAGATTAGTAAAAAAGTTTTGATGGATGACTTTGACCGCTTTTTTCGCTTTGTCATTGTCGATAACTGTTGAAATAGACCGTTCTGAAGAACCTTGTGCGATGGCCACGTTGTTTACCCTTGCTTGCGCTAATGCATTAAAAAACTTAGCAGCCAGTCCAGTAGACTGACGCATTCCGTCACCCACTAGGGTGACAATCGCTAAGTTTTCGCGCATTTCGATAGGCTCTAGTAACTGATTGTTCAGCTCTAGCGCAAAGTTCTCCTCTAGTAGTTCATAGGCACGCTGAGCATCTTTTTGGGCAATACAAAAACTGATGCTGTACTCCGAAGATGACTGCGTGATCAATGAGATAGATATATGGCCTTTTGAAATCACATCAAAAATACGGCTTGCCATTCCCACCATGCCCTTCATGCCTGGGCCAGAAACGTTGAACATCACAATGTTTTCTAAGTGAGAAATACCTTTGACGCTGGTCCACAGCTCACTTTTCTCGTGGCTAATTAAGGTGCCAGGTGCGGCAGGATTCAGGGTGTTTCGGATTAAACAAGGGATCCCAAACTGCGCAATCGGACCTATCGTTTTCGGGTGCAATACCTTGGCACCAAAATAGGATAGCTCCATTGCTTCTTGATAGGTCAGCTTGTCGAGCAAAACCGCGCCTTCAACTTGATTTGGGTCGGCGTTATATACGCCATCGACGTCGGTCCAAATTTCACAGCACGAGGCATTAATGCAGGCTGCCAATATTGCCGCAGAATAATCAGATCCATTGCGGCCTAACGTGACTTTTTCGCCGTCTTCATTAGCGGCGACAAATCCTGGCATAATTAAAAGCTGCGTACCACTTACATCAACGTCACTAAAACGTGCTCGACTAATATCTAAATCAGCTAAGCTGTCTAGATAGTCACCGGAAGCTTGCACATACTCAACGGGGTCAATAATGATATTGTTAATGTTGTTGGCACTGAGAATTTCACTAAAAATTCTCACGCTTACGTACTCACCCATGCTCAGTATTGCCGCAGTGACCTGGTCTGGGCAGGTTTGCAAGAGCTGGATACCTTTTAACTGCTGCGAAAGTAACTCCAGCTTGTCGTTGATAAACTCAGAAAGTTCTGTGTAGCGAATGCCCGGAACCGTCTCTTTAAGCTCATCGGCAATGCTGGTTAGCGTCATATTCAACTTGGCAAGCAGCTCGCCGTAGTTTTTTCCGCTTTTTGCTTGATCACATAGCAACGAAAGCGCATTGGTCACGCCCTTAGGCGCAGACAATACTACCGCTGCGCCCTCAGCTTTATGGGTGGCCTGGCTAATGTCGAATACACGCATATATCGCGTGGCATCAGCCAATGATGAACCACCAAACTTTAACACCTTCATTAGAGACTCCTCGCTCTTTTAATCAACGTTTTCTTCGAATTCAATTTCAATCATTTTTTACACTGCAACGCATGCAGTAAACACCCATAAAAAAACCCGCATTTTGCGGGCTTTCGTTAACTAAACATGTGGCACAAGCTAACGACCGCCCTCGAAAAAGGTGGTAATGGTCATAATACGCAGCATGTCGTTAGTTTTTATAATTGTTTTCATCGGGTCAATTTGCCGTATAGACGTCTAAATGTCAACACGACTTTTGGATTAAGTTAGCTTATTTTGATCATTTCTTTTTAACTTGGGAAATTAGCAACCTGTGGGAATTTTATATTTTTCATATGTTTAGCCTAAATTTGCATTTTTGTTCTGATCAAAATTAACAATTTAGCTGGGAATCTTGCAATTTTTTATTTTTTCCCTTCGATTTCTATATTTAATCGTATTCATTGATATAAAGAGCTTTTGCAACCTTTGCAATGGATATGCTCCGATTTTTCACCAGCATTTAAAGTCATGTTTATGGTAAGTGAAATGTAATTTGCTCCTGTCCCATGAGTATAGAATTGCAGTACGATCTTCTCCTTTTGACAACATCGATTATAGTTTGGGACTGACTTGAAAAGATTGGGAATATGATTAAAGATTGGGATTCCTAATCTTTAATCATATTCCCAATCTTTAATTTCTTCTCACGGTTGTCAGGCTTACTTTTAATGATGTAGTAAAGTTGCAAGTTAGAGGTATAGTTTATAATTGATTTGCACCCTGATAAGTATCGTTATTTATTAGCTCTCGGGCTTTAATTGGTAAAGAATATCGGCGATCTGAATCGATCAATCTAAGACTAGATGGCAAGAGGCTTTTAAACAGGCCCTTGTGAGATATAACGGCCGTATGCATTCCAAATTTCACTAAACATTACGAGAAGTCGTTCCAGCTGGGTGCCAAATAGACAAAAACACTACTGTAAGACATAGCTGTTCATAGGCTTAATACTTCTTATAATTCGTGATTATGGGCATAACCAAAACTAGCATCTTCGGTTATGTTGAAGTGTTTTAAAACGGTATAAATTGTAATGAAAAATCGAGCCGAAAGAGAAATAGATGTCATTAAAGCTTATAATCCAAATACATAATTGGCGAATAGTAGTATTTGTATAGTTTGCAACCAGCTAGCTTTGAGTGGTGAAGTTTGGTAACCTACCAACCGTCGGTCGAAGGTTCAAATTATCTCACGCCATCAATTTTAAAATGCAGTAGCGTAGTGCTTCTGTTTCTCTATACAGTATAAGAAAAGCATGGAATGGCTCAAGATAGATCCAGAAAAAATAATAACAACCAAGTAACTTGGGCAAAAGCATTCAGGGACATTGTAGTCTCGTCGATAAATAAAGGTCAGTTTCCTTTAGTTGCACTTTTTTTACTCCTCGTTATTATAAGTTGGCGTATTCCTTCTGAAGTGATCGGTAAAGTCGTTGAGGATGTAATGTATTCCGGTAACCGAGGGATATATGGATACATTTTATCTTTAATCATTGCTTTAGTATGGTTCGTCCATAGTAAGAAGATGAGAAGAGAGCACAGTGACGAATTAGAGCGGATTGGAACTGAAAAATCAAAGTTACAGTCTAAAGCGTCAAATAGGAATTTTAAATCTAGTAACCAATGACATACTATTTATTTAATATCATTATCACCTTAGGGTTATTTCATTTCATATATGAAGGAATCATCGCGCCCGCCTCTAGAATGAAGATTAGAAATAATTTGTTCAAGCTCCGAGATGAGTTAAGAGCATATCATGCCTCTGGTGACGTTGTTGACAGCGAAACTTTCGAAATAATTCACGGAGGTATAAATAACTTTATTAATAGGGTTAGTTCTTTAAATTTTGCTGCTCAAAGAAAACTTAAGAGTCGATACAAGCATGATCAAAAATTTAAAGAAGAATTGCAGAATCTGTCGAAAAAGATAGACGATAGTCCGGACAAAGAACTTAAGCGAATCGATGATGAGGCGACAAAGTGGATAGCAAAAGCGTTTATCGTGAATCATGGCGCTTGGCTTGTATATGTTGTACCAGTCGTATTTGTTATATTAACGTTCAGCAGTGTTAAGAAGCTTGCTCAAAGGCTTTTCTTAGTTCCCAAGCAACAAATAAATTCAATAGCACCTTCCAGAAAATTAGCTATTTGAATATTGGTCTTTGTGCAGAGCTCACCAAAAGACTCAACATAACCATTCTTAGATTTTGGTCGTGTTCGCATATTTGTGCGGTTTATGGAAGAGGCACAACTAAAGCAACTCGTCATAATATATCAATAACTCCAATCCTCATAAGCAAGCGGCAAACTGTTAAGTAAATTCCTGCGCTCTCGCCAATTAGGCATATATTTATCCATAATAAAACGAAAGCGCTCGTTATGGTGTCGTTCCAGTAGGTGAACTAACTCATGTACAAGAATGAACTCCATGCATTCTATTGGCTTTTTAGCGAGCTCTAAGTTCAACCAAATGCGTTTTGCTTGAATGTTGCAGCTACCCCACTTGGTCTTCATTTTTTTGATGCCTAAGGCATCGCTTTTGACTCCTAGTTTACTTTCCCAATCAGGCCTGATCTTGCTTATAGCTTGCTGCATTTCGTCACGATAAAAGCTGTTTAGCAGTTTGAGTTTGTTATCAGTAGTTGTTGTTTCGCCAACGAGTAACTCTAATTTTTTGTCACCTCTGACGTTAACAGCATGTTTGCCACTAGTCTCTTTTATTGAGAGCCTGCATTTTTGTCCCCATAGATAATGGCACTCGCCATTCACCATTTCTCGGACTGACTGACGCGGCTGCTTTACAAAATCCGCTTGCTGTTTTTTTATCCAACCCAGTTTGTTAATAATGGCTAATCGTATCGCTTGCTCTGTTGTTTTAGCGGGGACAGATAGTCGAACTCGGCCATTTGGGGGTAATACACTTAGGTGGATGTTTTTGATGTCTCCTCGGTGCACCTCGACTTTAATGTTGCCAATATTAGCAAGCTCATAATTAGATTTTGGCACTAATGATATTCCTTTTGGGCTTTAACGAGCTCCATTATCTCGACAATATCGATATCGATATCGTAACCTGCTGCTTCCTCTCGTATGGCATTTGCAATCTCGCGCTCTTTAAATCTGTCGCCATGCCAGTCCGCCTTTTTAGTGTAACGAATGGCGGCATCAATTTTTGCGGTTAATACCTCATCACCACCGAAGTTATCAAATATTGCTCTTTTAGCCGTTGTATCAATGGTTTCTGGGTAGCTAATATCAGCATTATTATTTGGATTTTTTACCCGCTTGGCCAGTTCTCGAATTTTTTCTAAATACTCTTGGTAACCTATCGATTTTTCTCGGCGCTGCTTAATTATTTCATCAAGAAGTGCAGACATACTATCGAAGTATTTTGGGTTAACTGGATTTTCATCAACAATGGTTTTGCGCACATTATTCTCGATGGCTTCTGCCATGGCTTCTTCATCTTCTTTTAGATTTTTAGGTAACAGATCTAGAGTGTTGTTTACCACTAAGTCGATTAATCCAAGCTCTTCAAAGTCCATTAAAGATTCGCTATCATCGGCGCGAATGTACATATCAAGTAAGTGACGCATCGCCGGTTCAAAGCGCTTCATTTCTAACAAATCACCACTGGCAAGCTTAACTTCATCGCGAACTGTCTCAAAGTAGGCAACTTCTTTTTTAATAGATTCAGCTTCTTGCAAGCTATAACCCGCTTGCTCCATTTCATTTGCTAAGTTGGTATAGGCGCGTATTAATTTGGCAACGGCTTGATATAGGGTTAAGCGCAGCGCTTCTTTTGCTTCGCGTTCGCCCTCATCTTCTGGTTCAATACCTGACTCACCACAGAAGTAATGAATGAAATCTTTTGAATCTCTGGGCGCTTTAACGGGTTCACATAGGGCGCGAACCGTTTCCAAAGCATTGTCCAAATCCAGTTTTGATTGCTCTAGTCTGTTCTTTAATAACCCAGCCACATCCTCTTCGTCGTAACCATCAAACGCCTCTTGGGTGTAATCAGTAATAGCTTTACCCAATGAATGGAATAAGTCTTTATAATCGATAACATAGCCATATTCTTTATCTTCGCCATCGAGCCGATTCACGCGGCAAATGGCTTGAAATAAGTTGTGGTCGGCCATGTTCTTATCTATGTACAAATAAGTAGCTGAAGGGGCGTCAAAGCCTGTTAATAGTTTATCCACAACAATAAGCAGGCGCATTTGACCGGGTTCTTTGATAAATCGCCTTTTAACTTCTTTTTCGAATTCATCAACACGGTTCGCTGCTTCTTCCTCACTTTGCTCAAAATAGTCCGCTAACATCTTGCAGTAAATATCATATTTAAAGAGCTTTTCGGTTTGCCCCTCGCCTGATTCCTCACCTTTTATTGAACTAGCAGCGGGTTGGTAGCTGGTTATTATGGCGCACTTTCCGGCTAAATCGGTTTTACTGAACAGGTCATAAACGACACAAGCTTGGTGCACGCTTGAGCACACTAACATAGCATTACCTCGACCTGAGCAGAGTGCGGGCTTAATTTCCATGTCCATGAGAATATCGCTTACAATCTGTTCGAGGCGTGATTTACTCGAAAGTACCTTTTGCATGGTGCCCCATTTTTGCTTGAGCTGCATTTTTGCTAGGTTTGATAATCCCTTGGTTTTAGCCTCGAACCATTGGTCTACTTTTTTCTCTGATGTTAGGTGCTGGTTAATATCTCGCGCTTCATAACGTAAATCGAGCACCACACCGTCGCTTACCGCCTCGTCAAATTTATAGGTATGAATGTAAGGACCAAACACTTCTAATGATTTTTTCTTATCTTTTTTCATCAATGGTGTGCCAGTAAAGCCGATAAACATTGCGTCTGTCAGAATGGCTGTCATTGCCTCGTGCAATTTTCCTGACTGGGTTCTGTGGCACTCATCAACAAACACAAATAGATTACCTTTGGCAAAAAAGTCGCTAGGGATGTTCTTTGTTAATGCTTCTACATAATCTGTAGTGGGCTCATCTTCTTCGTTATTGGGGCTTTCACCGTTTCGACCAAATTTGTGGACTAAGGAGCAAAACAGCCATGGATTTGGTTGGTTGAGTGTCGCAACCAAATCTCTGCCACTTTTGGTACGATAAATCTCCTCATCAACACCGGAGAATACTTTCTCTATTTGCTCATCGAGCTCAGTACGGTCGGTAATAATGAGTACGCGAGAGTCAGTAATATTTTCCCGTATCCACTTGGCCAGCCACACCATGGTGAGGCTTTTACCTGAGCCTTGTGTGTGCCATATGATACCGCCTTGGCGAGACTCAATATAAGTTTTGGCAGCTTGAACGCCATAGTATTGATTATGTCGACAGGTTTTCTTCACGCCAGCGTCAAACACAATAAAGTCGTGAATAATTTGCAAAAAGCGTTTTTTATCGCAAATTTGAGCAACCTGCTTATCTAATAATGTTTCTGTGTGTATACCGCTAGTAGGTAGGTTATTAGGACCATCAGCTTCTTTCCAATCAAGATAGTATTTTTCTGAGGTTTCAATAGTGCCGTAGCGGAGACCTTGAGTGTCGTTGCCCGCCATCACTAATTGCATAGTGGTAAAGAAGTTGCGAATAAACGCCTTTTTCTGATTGTCTAAATTTTGGCGAATACCTTCGCTGACTGATACTTTGGAGCGTTTGAGTTCGATAACACCAAGCGCAATACCATTAACATAAATTACGATATCGGGGCGTTTCTTTAGCTCACCCTTTACTGTCACTTCCTCAGCAATAGCAAAGTGATTTGCTTCAGGGTTTTTCCAGTCAATTAACCAAACAGTTTGGTTTTGCTCGCCCGTGCCTTCTTTCTCTTTTACGCCATAACGGAGCAGTCGATATACTTCTTTGTTGGCATCAAATAGTTTCTTACCTTCACCAAGCGCCGCTGCTGCATCTAACTTCCGAAGGGTTCGAGTGATAAGGGCTTCGGGTACATTTCGAGCTTTTAACCACTTGGTTAATAACGACAGCTCAATATTGCAGTTGTTCTCGCGGTGCTGCCAATCGCCAAGGTAATCGTATTCAAGCTGATTTGTAAAAAACTCAACTATTCGTTTCTGGGTTTTCCTCTCTTTTTGACCTACATTACTCATACACTAAATCCTTTAATTCAACCCTTGTAGTCAAGCAACGATCAAGCAAATATTAAACAATAAAAATCAATGGCTTAATATACTAAATTCAAAGTAAAACTCAAATTTAAGCGACTTCAATCAAACAACGATCAAGCAAATTAACTCCAATGTGGAACGTAGCGCATAGCTTTGGTCCCAGCCTCTGCATCATAAGCTTTCACTAGTCCAGCACTAACTGCATCTTTAATCACTCGGCTCACCGTAGCACTATTCTTCCCTTCTATTCCAAAACGCTCTCTTAAAGAAGTATTATTCATATGTTCACGACTTACGTAGCGTAGACAAGAGTGTTGGTAACAAGCTCGAATTCGGTCTTCTTTATCCATTTCAGCAAATGATTTATACCCGAATAAAACTGCACGGGTGTGACTGTTGGTTACTTCAAAAATAGGAGCGGGCAATTGATACAGTTCTGTTTGAAATATTACTTTATCAATGCCAGTGCCACGCTCTTCACAGATATTGATGCGGCGCATAAATGAGGCCAACATTTCATTGCGGCTTTGTGGCGGTGAGTCAATAAAACGGTCGGTATCTACCAAAGGTACACCCGGATTCGTTATTTCCATGCGGGTATCAAATAGCTCTATCGTTGGCCCAGTGCCAGTTAACGTGAAATCTTGGTGAATAATGGCATTCGCCACTAGCTCACGAATGGCTAACTCAGGATACATTGGCACTTCTTTACGAAAGGCTTTACCTATTTCTTCATTGGCGGGCAGCAGGGTTTTAATATAGTCAATTAAGCCTTCAAAACCTGCTGCATATCCTTTATTACCCTCCAGCTCTCGCACTGTCTCTACACGGCTATTGCCTCGATAATGAATGAGGCGCACGGCTTTACGCCCAAGGTGCTGGAAGTTTTGCAGTTTTTTAGCAAATAAAATAGCCCCTAAATTAGCGATTTGCCAACGCCCACCGTCGTTTTTACTAATCAATCTATCGGCCTGTAATGCCTCTAAAATCGCGTCTCGCCCTTCTGGTAGCGGCTGGGCAGTTAGCTCAAAATAAGCGGGATAATCGAGTAACTTCAGCACATCTTCAGCACTGCTGTTTTCGGTTGCAGCTTGTTGTTCAAAAGGGATTTTGTCAAATACTCGCCACAATTCTCGCTCTTTTTCAGCAAATTCACGCAGTTTCTTTTTATACGAACCAACACGAATGTATTCTATGCCGTCAAATTGCACCGGCACATGGCTTGCTGCCTGAATTTCCAAAACAACTACGGGAATATTATCGATATTGGTAAACTCACAAAACTGAAAGTGAATTTTAGGCGCGGTTTTTTGTAATAACCAACTTTCTAGCTCTTGCCCTTTGTGTTTTTGGCTTGAAGGTTTGAAATCAGTACCAATCACCTCATGAGTAACATCTTCTACGCCATACACTAAATACGCGGTTTGCTTACCTAGTAAAGCCGCAGAATTGGCTAGTGCCGAGATATATTCGCCAATCTTAATCACATCAACATTATACTTAAACTCTACCCACTCTGTTTCAGTAGGTAAATGGCATAGTTCATTTAGTAAAGCTCGAAGTTGTTCAAGGCTTTTTTCAGTTGGCATCTATGATCTCCGTGCTCGTTTCGCCAGATGCGTCAAAAGGCAACCTTGTTCGGCCTGTAAGTAGCTCTTGCATCATGCCTTGTTTTACTTGGCGGGTTTTCTTTAATCGCTGTTCAAGTGTTTGAATTTCGTCATCCATATCAGACAGGATGTTGGCTATTTCCGTTTGTTCTTGTTTAGTCGATGGACATGGGATCGGATAGTCTTGAATCGCTGAAAACGGAACTCGACGATGACCTGCGCTGCCAACCATTTCACGCTCAAGATTACTTCTTAAAATGTCTCTTGTTGTCCAATAGTAGATAAAGTCAGAATCGGAGTGATGTTTTGCTTTTAAAACATGAAATTCAGTGCTACCAAAGCCAATGTCAGTATTTAGGGTTTTAGTATGACAACCTTTTCCATTTTCAAAACAGGGAGTTATTTTGGCGACTAAAACATCACCTTTTTCAAAATAAGTAAAACCAGATTTTACCTTGCTTGCTGCAACTGAGATTTGTCTAATTAATTTCGCGTTTTCACTTACATCCTGCATACCAATAAAAGTTGCCAAAGTATTAGCTTTTAGGTTTTTTCTAGATGTTGATTGCTCAAACAACTCACCGAAACAGACTACCTCCCAATCCTCTGGAATCTCGCCTAGTTCGCTCTGTTTGGTGCCAATAGGCTGGCCTTGCTTATCGCCGTCTTTGTAATAGGCGAACTCAGGTAAGCGGGTTTTACCGGTGAGCAGTTGCTGCATGGTGGCTGTTTTAATCGCTTGTTTTTTCGCGATGAGCTTTTCTAATTGTGCTAGCAGCGCATCGACATCGGATAGGGCATTCGCGATGGCGGTTTGTTCTTCTTTTGGTGGTGCAATAATCCATGAATTTAAAATCGTAGTTGGGGAAGTATGTCTAACAGTAGAGCCCGTTGCAGAATTCTTAATTACTGACAGGTATAAAGGTGAAAGTAACGAGTAATATATGAACTTTTTATCCCACGGTTTAGTTAGAAATAATATTTTACCGATACGTTGGTTGTGCAGGACTCGCTCTTCGTTTTCTATAAATGCAGGTTGCCCCAGTAGGTTACAGTCTAGAGTTAAGTCTGTCATTACCAGAACTAAATCACCATTTTCAAATTCAAAACCTCTAGGGTAGGTTCCTTTGTATCTTTTAGTATTACGATTCTCGAAGTAAAGCCCCCCGCCTAACTTAAAGTTTCCGGGAGTTAATACTATTGGGCCTTTATCTGAAAAGTTCTCACCTTTGAACGCATATCCATTTTTTAAGCTGAATATATTTTTTAATTGCTTGGTATTCCAATCATTAGGAATGACAGCAACCTCAGTTTGTTTATATCCCTCAGGTATAGGTTGACTAGCAGTTGCAATCATATCGACCATTCCAATCCCATTGTTTTTAGATGCTCTGTAACTTTTTCGCTAAGGTTATCGACTGCTTTAGCAATTATTGGTAATGGTGTGCTATATCTCTCTTCTAGCTCTTTTACGCGACTAGCCATCTGTTGAGTAACTCTCTCAATCTCCGCGACAATATTTGCCTGTAATGTTGCTAGCCATTTATCATCCACAATCAATATTTTGATGTCATCAATAGAGAGTTTTGTATATTGATTAAATGCGGCCAAATCGAGCTTCTCTTGTGCTTCTTTGACTGACTTTTTGGCAGCAGCTTCAGCATTAAATAGCTTGGTTGCATACTTAAGCGCGGCCACTTCATCTGTGTCTGCCGTTTGTTTTGCTCTAGCGGCAATACTGGCCTTTGTGACTTTATCTTTATCGTTAAGTGCTTCAGCAAGTAGGCCGTCCTCAATACTATGCTCTTCAATGTAGCTCTCTAACTCTTGAGTTGCCTCATCCTGCTTGGCTTGCAATGCATTTATATCAGCTTGTTCCTCAGCAAAGTAGCGTGTAACAATTAAACTTGGCGGAATAAGCTCTGCTTTGTATTTGTTTTTGCCTATTATTAAATCAGGCGTTTCTTTTATTTTCTCGCCTTTCTTGGCCACCAGTTCACGCAGTGTTTTACCTGCCTGCCAATCGTCTTGTATTAATACATAAACGTCGTCCTGCATGCTTTCAGACCAATAATCCATGAGGATTTGGTAAATATCGTATTTGCTCAGTAAGTCGCTATTGGCATAGGCAGATAGCAGCGCTTCCGAAATTCCGTAAATAAACGGCTTGGGTTTATCGCCTTGTTGGATATCTTTGAGCGCCGCTTGTGATATCCACTTCTTAAAGGGCAGTAAGCTGCGCGTCGCAAAGTCTTTAAATTCTTGATGCGATAATATGCTGGGTTTGACTTGACTGGCTTCAAGCATGCAGTCGCTGTAACCATCCCGAGCAGCAGGTTTAAATAAAGTCGCACGAATGCTAGGAAATACTCGCCAATAGTGCTCAAGTGCATCAATATCTCGATTTGGGATACCACCTTGTAAGTGGGCACTTAAGTCATGTAAATCTTCAGGCTCTGATGAGTCGATATAGCGCGGAATGTTAAGATTGTAATCGTTAGCTGCAATTTCATTGAACGCTACTAAGCGACTGTAACGTTCAAGCTCTAGACCTTTATTAAACACATCGACTATTTTGTGAATGTCTTGGCTGCGTAAGCGGTTTTTATTACCATCTTTCATGAAGCCTTTGCTAGCATCTATCATAAAGATAGGGCGGCCTGACATTGCGGGGATGCTGCTGTCTCTTGAGGCTTGAGTGCTTACATCAAATTTTTCAACCGCTTTCTGAGCATGCTCTTTATCGATGACAATAATACATGCGGGTATACCCGTGCCATAAAATAAGTTGGCAGGCAGACCAATGATACCTTTGATGTAACCTTGTTTAATGAGATTTGCACGAATGTTCGCTTCGGCGTTACCTCGGAATAAGACACCGTGGGGCAAGATAATCGCACCTTTACCCGTGCTTTTTAAGCTAGCGATAATATGCAGTAGAAACGCAAAATCGCCGTTTTTCTCTGGCGGAATCCCCCATGTGAAACGATTATATAAGTCTTCGCTAGGGTTTAACCCACTGGTCCAGCTCTTGGTCGAAAATGGGGGGTTGGCTACCGCAAAATCCATCAATTTCAATTGGTTAGCTGAGTCTTTCCATTGTGGATCGGACAGGGTATTGCCCTTCCAAATTTTAGCTGTGGCGTTATTATGTAAAATCATGTTCATGCGTGCTAAAGCGCTAGTAGCATTGTCCATTTCTTGGCCATATATCGACAAGCCACGAGGTGCTTCGTCACTGGCCTTTAATAGCAAAGAGCCTGACCCACAGGTTGCATCGTATACTGTTGCATCTTGGGGTGTGTTTTCATTAATACCAATGACTTTTGCTAATATTTGGGACACTTCTGACGGCGTATAAAACTGACCTTTTGATTTGCCCGACTCGGTCGCAAAGTGACGCATTAAATACTCATAGGCATCACCTAATAAGTCATCACCTTCAACGCGGTTGGCGGATAAGTCTAATCCTTGGAAGATACCG
Source organism: Glaciecola sp. SC05 (assembly GCF_041380235.1). Lineage (NCBI taxonomy): Bacteria > Pseudomonadati > Pseudomonadota > Gammaproteobacteria > Alteromonadales > Alteromonadaceae > Glaciecola > Glaciecola sp. SC05. The sequence goes on along the minus strand of NZ_JBGIYY010000007.1, from coordinate 157,284 downwards.
ACAAGTTTGGTGAGACGGTCTATCATCTCTTTGCCTTTACCTAGCTTATCCTCGTCATTAAAATCGGCGACATCAATGACCCCTTTAAGGTCATTCTCTTCAGCGAGTGCTGAGATAATTTTATTAATTTTATCGCCAATTTCTTTATCGCCCTTCGCGGCAACCATATCATCGTAACTTGCGCCATCAGGCACGACTATCATGCCATACGGATCGCCTTTGAATTTGTCTGACACGTACTTCATAAATAGCATAGTGAGCACGTAGTCTTTGTACTGACTGGCATCCATGCCACCTCGTAATTCGTCGCAACTGGCCCATAGTGATGAATAGAGTTCTGTCTTTTTAATTGCCATCTATTTTCCTAATGATTCTAAAGTGAACTAATTGGCCGTCATTCCCTGAACAACAACTTTAGTCTAACAATTTCTTTATAAGTAAGTAATTGAATTATCTTGTGTAACTCAAAAAGTTAATGCTGTTTTGTTGAGCTGCGCTATCTGACCTTCAAGCTCTTCAATTTGAGTGTATTTTGCTTTAATGGTTTGTCTTGTTTCGTCGATAGCTTTTCGCTGTTCTTCAGTAAATATTGGCATGTCTAAATTACTTAAGTCTTTACTCGAAAGCATTAGTGCAGTTGTGCCGGTTGCAAGCGCGTTTAACTGATGTTTTGCATAATGTGAAATAAGATACTGATAAATACTTTGAGCACTTATGTGCGTTAAATGACCTTTGATCCGCACGATAGCAAAGACTTGGTTGGCCACTGCGTTTTCTGGAATGTCTTCAGGAACGATGCAAACTGTTCCGACGGCACCTCTGCAAACGATTAAAATGTCGTTTGCTTTTATAAGATGTTTCTTTACTTTCATACGCTCTAGCATCGAAACCATAATTGTTTTACCTGAGCCCCCTAATTCACCATTCGGATTAATGTCAGATAAACCAAATTCTTGGAAGGCATATTGCTCATCATGACTATGCTTTGCTGCTTGAGGCCTTATTAGCTCTGCTACCTCTCCAAGTTTGACTAAGTCAAACTTACTCAAAAAAGTCTTTAAATCTCTGTCTTGTTCACTTACTACATAACGATTAGGTGAAAGGTTAAAGTCGTTTTCAATTATTTCATCTGCTTTGGTAGAGACGCATATTTGTGAATTAGCTTTTGAATCCAGTGAACTTAAGATCCTTTCAATATTTACCAGCCTGTTTCGCTTATTCGTAAGTTTAGCAACGAAGTCGTCAGTACTTGCATCAATAAAGGTGACCTCTTGAGTTGTTTTTGTTTTGTCAAAAATCAAAACAGAGATCGGTACCCCGGTATGATTGAGCAGGTTGCTTGGTAAGCTAATAACGGCTTTCAACCAGCCCTTATCAACCATATCTTGCTTGAATAATTTTTCACCAGCAGCGGTCCTAAACAAAAAACCATTAGAGACAAAGCAAACCACCCTATTTTTGCTTTGAGCAAGCATATGTCGTAAGTAGTAGACTTCAGCCATCATTGACGTTTCTGGAAAACGGCTCCAGATGTCATTTATTTTTTTCGGTATTTTAACGCTGAACGGTGGCATTGAAATTACTGCATCAAATTGTTCTAAACCGCCACTAACGACCAAGCTTGGTGATAGTATCGGGTCAACTTGTGTAATCGAGATGGGCCTATTAGCTAAAATAGCTAGTATGTCAGCATAAAACACATCAGCTTGGTTAGCCGTTTCACACTTTACTTCTGTTTGTGCCGGGAAGCCTATTGCGAAATCGCAGCCTTTTTCGAATGGAAAATAAACACTTTTTAAATCATTCCCCGCTAACTTTACGCCTAAATCAATAAGTTCATCTGGTATCACATATCCATTTTTGTATTTATCATGAAGCTCTCTTACTGCTATAAGTAAATCATTATTTGTGATGAGTTCGGCATTGAGTAACTCGGTAAGCTGCTCTAAGAATGCGTTAAGTTCTTCATTCTCAACTTTGCCAAAGTTAATGTTGAAGTGATTGCTAATACAATCATTTAAGGTTGTTGCAAACGCATCGTTACTGATATGTTTATTATACCTTTGCTGCTCATCTAACAGTTTATTTTTGGACATATATCCAAAAGCAAAACAAGCGCTTTGCAATTGTGTGATTTGATAATCGATATCAAGAGTAGTATCCCAAAAACTGTTAGACACTAGCTGGTGCAATGATGCGTGCATCTTGGGTGCTCCTTTAAGCAGCGATCGCTTTTGATTTATTAAAACTTCTGAGTGCGTAGGCGGTAAGTTCGTAACCGTCCTGTTCAACTAAGACAAGACCACCACGTGACTTCATTTTGTCCATATGCTTGTGTAAGCGCTTTAATTCTTGCATTGCTGCTTGTAGCGCTTTTTCATTGAGAATGGTTTTGTCACCACTATCAACGCCGAATTGCTTAACAATATCCAATGCAACTTGTTCGATAGCGCGTTGACTCATGCGTTTTTGAATATGTCTTGTTTTAGCCATTATTACTCTCCTCTCAGAACATGTTTGAAATATACACCGGAATTATTTAATGTCAAACATATTTTAATAATATTTAACTTATTATTTTAATATATACGCAAATTTAGCGCTCCAGGTGGCAAAATTCACACATATTAAAGCCTGCCGAAAACTCGTTCACCTACCTCATAATATTAACTTTGATACTGCCTCTATAAAGTAGTACATCGATTAATAACAAAAATATGAGCAGTAATTCTGCTAAAAGCATTTTGCCGTATAACGTCGTCAAGGATACTCCGGTGCATAAATGACGTTTTTACGCTTACCGTTGTATAAGAAAACAATAAGGAAGAAGAATGTCGGAAGAACCAGAAGAGAACAAATTACAACGAATAACAATAAAAACCGAATCTGGTAGTAAATGGTTTGATGACCCCGAAAAATTAACTTTATGGATAAGTGAACAGCGCAAACTTTATTCGTTTCACGGCAATGTTAGTCAGCGCTATCAAATAGCCTGTTAATTTGCAGTTAAAACTGAACCACGGAGGGTGCATCTAAAACTGATCCACCCAATTGGTCTAATAAGACTACATTCATTTTCTATTTTTTAGCCTTTTTCTCCATTGACTTCTTAGTTGATTCTTTCGAGTTGTTACTATGCATCTCATATACCGTAACAAGCTAAAAAATAGTAGAAAATATCAGAAAAAAAAATGTAGAGTATGAGATGGTAAGGTTCTGTTTTTCCAATGAAGTTCTTATAATAATTAGTTGCCTTAAGAGACAATATGACTACGAATCAGATATCGCAAGAAGAATATGACAAGGCTTTTGAAGGAAAGGAAAAGGATGCACTGGCGCACGCTTTAGATATAAGAAAATTTGAAATTGAGTTGTACTGGAAGCGTGCAACTTATTTTTGGACTTTTATCGGCGCTACTTTAGCCGGTTTTGTTGCCGTCCAAAGCTTTGAAGGAGTGCCTCGTCAAGATATGTCTGTCATCCTTTCATGTCTCGGCCTTATGTTTTCATTTTCTTGGGTACTTGTGAATAGAGGTAGCAAGTTTTGGCAGGAGAATTGGGAAAAGCATGTAGATATGCTAGAGAATAAAACCACAGGTCCATTATACAAGATAGTTTTATCTCGAAACTCAAACACCAAAAAGGATGACCTTTTTAGTCATGTTATATCCGGCGCAAGTGAAGTATCAGTATCCAAAATAAATCAAATCGTTAGTGTTTACATTTTTACATTATGGTGGTTTTTGCTTGGCTATTCGCTTTGGCCAATAAACCCTAAATTACCGCTCAACTGGTTCTACATAGCACTTGTAATAGTAACTGTATTTAGTTGTTGCCTATTTTTATCTAAGGGTAAGCGCTATAAGGGTAGTTATATTAATCACGCTACGTTGCGTTCGGCTGAGATACAAGCTACCACGTCAAACAACTCGGACGGGAGTAAGGGTGACGCCGATTTTTGAGTAAGTATATTATTCATTGAAGATTAAGGATTTGTTATCAACATGAACCTATACCACGGAACAAGGAAACCATTTAAGTCTTTTGACCCTGATTTCTACAACTATTGAAGTTTTTAAGACCGCGTTGCCCAGCCGTTCATTGTTTCCGTTCCCTCAACATCTGCGAGGCCGCACTAACAAACTCTCTATCCACGCGGCCAAAGACAATCTCAGATGTCGTTTCTGGGTTTGAAGACGACACTCCATCCGAATAGAGTTTTAAAAGTTGTTTTGGATTCATATCCGACAATGCTGAAATTATTGTGATGCGATCAGCATAATCTTGCGTACAATCCTTACAGTACACTAGCAACCTACCTTCTTCCGAGTCATTTGAGTAAGGCTGTATAATTACATGCAATTCGGTGTTTGAAGCGCACCTTGAACAATTCACCTTATTTCTCAAAATATTCTCCTATTAATAAAAATTGTAGATTATGATGCCGCAATCGGCTTACTTGAAACTGTCAAACCACAAAAACAACATGCAACTGCGAAAATCATCGCGCTATTGTCGAACTCATCAGAGTTGCCAACTGGTGCATTTCGCTTTTCAACTCCTCGGTAGCTTTTGGCATTGATTGCCCCTCGTCTCCAACCACATCCATCGGACCATAGTCATCGTAATCTTCTCCTGTATCAGCATTAATTGCTCGAAGGTTAGACTGAGTAATATCGACACCCCGATTAAGCCCAATGTAATACCAGAACCATTTTTCTTCGTCTGTCGATGCAAAATCAACTATTCCGGCAATTAGCCACCTACTGGCAAAATTGAGAGCCTCTGCTTTCTGCCAATCCCGATAAATGCCTTCTGAAACAATCGGTACCGCCGGATCTTGAAAACTACTAATATAGGCAATTGCATCTTGCACTGCATCAGGCTCAGAAGAAAAATACTGCGTCCAATTCCGGTCAACGTCATCGTTAAATTTGAGAGTTATTTCTCTTACTGATATTGGACTGGGTAAGATAATTTTTTTGTTATTGCTAATTTCTGAATGAAGAAAATCTAAAAACTCACGATACGGCTTTATGTAGGCATATCTCAAAACAATTTCTTGTTGTAGGTCACTTAATTCGTGATTAAGCTTAAGCTTTTTATGCCAATATTCAGCACTTCGATTATCAGGATCTTCGTCGTATGCTTTTAATAATTGAGTTGTGAATACAATGCCCAGTAAGACAGCCTCGTTATCGCCCTTTCTTACATACCCTCTCAGCGCTTCCAGCACTTGATTTTCATCATGCGTACCTTCACATAACTCGTTGCTGTAAAACTTGTATATTTTATCTAAAGAAATTGAATTATATGATTTTGACAATTCTTGAATTTGCTTACAAATCAACAATGCACTGCTCGCATCAAAACCAACATTTTGCATACGGTCAAAACACAGCATGTTGGCTTGTTCAATATCGTCTAATTGCCTTACTGACGAGACTTTAAAAGCGGCATAGCTATCGAATCCGCTAAATGCAGCAAATGCTTCGTAAAGATGGCTTATTTTAATTGACGGTATTTGAACTTTAAGCTCAGTATGAGCTGCGAAAATAAGGGGCTTTAAATTTTTCATATATACATATCCATATGCTTGAGACAGAGGACTCTGTTAGCAATCAATGCCACACGCGATTACAGCAAGATTTCTCAAGCTAAGAATATATGCTTATAAAAATTAAATGGGTAATTTTGTTTTAATACCTTTTCAGGTTTTGTCGCTCTTTTTCACTCGCGTGCAAGTGGGGCTAGCGCCACGTTGGAAGTTAACTGATTCAGAAAAATAATGCAAATTAAACAAAGAATAGCAGGATTGAAATATGAATAATTTTAAGAATCAATGCAATCTTTCAGCTCAATGCCACTATGCGCAGCCCACTATTGGGTTATTAGGCTTTTTTGCGGCTTAGTTTATTCGCTTGGGTAAGAACGACGTGCTTGGTAGGTATCGCTATGCGTAATGTGTAACTCTATTTTTTCCGGTGTTTTTTGATTTATACATTGCCATGTCAGCCCTTGCGATCCAGTCATCGATTGACTCGTGACTTTTTACCTGAGTGACGCCCAGTGACACGGTAAATTTTGGCACATCAGGAGCAGCTTGTTTAGCCAGTGCGCTTTTGATTTCCTCGGCAAGTTTAAGGCTATCACTGAGTTCGGCATTCGGCACCAAGATGGCAAATTCCTCCCCCCCAAGTCGATATAAATTGTCGGTTCTCCTGATCCTATGAGAGATGGAATCCACCAAAACCTTGAGTACTTTGTCACCGACTAAATGCCCATATTTGTCGTTCAAGACTTTAAAATCGTCAATATCCAATACAATCAGGCTTGAAGGTTTATTGTCGCTTAGGAAGTCATGATACCTTTTTTCGATTTCTGCTTTAAAGGCTCGTCGGTTACCGCATCCGGTTAAAAAGTCTTTAGCGGCCAATGACGATAGGTTGGCGTTTTCGGTGCGGATTTCTGAAGCAAATACATTGATAAAAAACGCGGTGCCAAATAATGCTAAAAAGATGGTTACCATTTGCATAGTTTCAACATTGAACATAATAGTCGGGAAAATCAGCAGGCAAATACCTATAGTAAATGCAAAAGCAATCAGTGGGCTGACAAGGAAAAACAGCGTCAGTGTAGAGGGATAAATCCAATATACCTGTTCAACCCCCCCGAAAATTACGGTTAACGAAGAACCAACGCTCACTAAGGTGCAAAGGTAAAACTGCATCAACAACACGTAGGCTCGACGGTAAGTATTCCAAAATATCATGGCGGCGCTGCTGACTAAAAATAAATCAAGAAAGAAAATCGGCCAATCCTGGACTATAAGCCGGAAGATGGTGACTGGGGTAACAAAAAAGAACAATAAAAAACTCAGAGAAAATATTATTCTCTCTGTTGTCGTTCTGTTTTTCAGATTTTCTAGGAAATTAAGCATTCTTTAAAAACACGTTTTCTATTAACCTCAATCCAATTTTACATGCTGATTAAATTTTGCAGGCACTTTGCTAGCCATGCATTTTTATCAGTTTTAGCTTAACTGGCATATAAATGATTTTGCCCGATATGGAGAGTATCGACCCAAGGTTGTGATGTATTAATCTTTTTGCGGCTTATTAACTGCCCAATCTTAGTCAATATCGATGCGCCGGCTAATTAGTCAATATCGACGCGGTGGCTAAAAAGCCAAATGGGCGGCGGTGTCATGTAAGTTTCAGCTTACAACTTACAAAAAGGTACAACATTGAATTAGAGCAGTAATGTCATTAAGCGAATTGAATCCATAAAAAAGGCAGCCAACGGGCTGCCTAATAAGTCAACACTAAAAGCAATTAGCTGTTGCGCATGCGTCGTATACCGAAACCAAGCATTACTAAAGCCAACAACGAAAGCGTCGCAGGAGCAGATACCTCAGCAGCACCCACTACGATATCAATGCTGGTAGACAGGATTTGTTGTTGCTGATTGATTGCAACAAGAGAAATAGTGTAAATGCCGGCTAGCTGTGGATCAGCCATAGTAAAACCAAAACCCAAGTTTTGAGAGTTTTGAATTACCGACGCAAGAGTCACATCAATATTGTCGGAGGCATTGTCGGGAAACAGAAGAGGACTAAATCCCATTGGTCCAAACGCATTCGAGATCCCCGCAGTAGGGTCTGTGTCTACGCCAAGGAAAAACTCATAACCACTTCCTAGCAAAGTGCCAGCAGCTGTATTACTTGCATCGATAGAAAACTCAAAGTTCCAAATTGAACGATTTGCAGGAGCAAAGCTGTTTGCAGGGTCGAAAGTGTATGTGCGGTCGCCATCATAGTTAAATGTGTTTTCTGGTAAACCACTTAAGTTGTAGCGTAACTTGCCTCTTAAGCCCAACTCAAGGCCATCAATATTGATGCCGGTAAAGCTACCGTTTGCATTGCCTGATCCAAAAATAACGCCATTTTGTAGGTCGCCGGTACTATTTATCGGCGCGGCATTTACAGCACCAACAAAGCTTAACGACAGTGCAGCAACGGCAGTTAAAGTCTTCATTTTTTGTACTAAATTCATTTATATCATCCTGTGTTATTTTTTTAGTTTTTTGATATCTGAGGTGAGTAAATCTACCCAAATAGCTCTGTACTTTTCATCACATCTCGCCATTTTAAAGCAATAATCACGCCGACAAATAAAAGCGATATAAAACAAATAGTTATGTTGAAGGAAAAATTTACTATACTAAAGTTGTAAAAAGAACGGACAGATTTATGAAATATTTTCATCAACAAAGACTGTTTTTTATTTTCAGAGGACGTTGGGAGCTTCCCGCGATGCGCGGTAATGACCTATGTTCTATGCGGTAGGGAACTGATCTTACGAGGGTCTTTTTATGGCACAAGAAAGTTATCCTAACAGCCTAATTCCAACCAGATACACTGGTGTTTGAGAATAGATTGATTAGGCATATTCAATCCTTGTAATACAAATAGCCTTTTATGCTTGATATCGGAATATTGTATGGCGGCTCAGTAAAAAATCGGGTAAAACAATAAAAAGTGAAAGCAATCATTACCGATACAGTCGCCCATGCGAAACCAGCACAGCCTTGACAAACATCAGCAAGCAAAAATGCTCGCCTATCAGATTATGAGCGGCTTTGACCGCTCTTATCGGCGTTACAGCCGAATCACAGCAGGCGCACAAGAACGTTTTGAGAAATCCGAATGGGCTGCTTCTGCGCAGGCGATTAAAGATCGTATCACTATCTACCATCAAAGCCTTACAGAGATAGTCACTGAAATATATCAAAATATTCATCCTGAAACGCTCCCTGACAGCTTTTGGTGGAGCACCAAAACGCAGTACACTAATTTGCTAAAAGACCACCCACAATTTGAGCTAGCTGAAACCTTTTACAACTCTGTGATAGGTCGCATATACCGACACGTGAAGTTCGACAACCAGATGATGTATGTTTTACCCAGCCGCTGCCACTTGCCAGGTCCCGACCGATATAAAGTAGTGAACAGCTTTGATACCACCGGCACAGTCCGCGCTATGTTTGAAGCCATCTTTGATGTGTATCGATTTAAAGTTAACTTTGATAATTTTGAATTAGATATCAGCAATCTTGATGCGGCCCTGCGCCAAAGGCTGAATCAGCAGCAGCTCAGTTCCGTGCAGACTATAGAAATGCTGAAGTCTGTATTTTACAGGGGGAAGGCTGCCTACCTTGTCGGACGCATTTGCATGCCTGGCGAAACACTGCCATTTGTGATTGCGCTACACATGAGCGATAGCAACACCTTAATAGTCGATGCCTTACTCACTGAAAGGCCTCACATGAGCGTAATATTTGGCTTTGCACGCTCATATTTTATGGCTGAAACCCAACACCCTGCCGAAGTAGTAGCTTTTCTGCAAGAGCTCTTACCCCATAAAAAGAACTTTGAGCTGTACACATCACTTGGCTTTTATAAGCATGGCAAGACGGTTTTCTTTCGTAACTATTTAGAACACCTTGAAGCTAGCACAGACAAATTTGAACTCGCGCCAGGGATCAAAGGCTTAGTGATGGCGGTGTTTCATTTGCCGTCTTATGGCGTGGTATTTAAATTAATTAGGGATGAGTTTGCCGAGAGTAAAAAGATCACGCGGGAGCATGTCAAAGACTGCTATCGATTGGTTAAGATGACAGACAGAGTGGGCCGCATGGCCGATACTCATGAGTACGTAAACTTTCTATTTCCCAAAGCGCGATTTGACGAAACCCTACTAGAACATTTACTTGAAACCTGTGCCAGTTCGGTAAGTATCCAAGACGATTATATATGTATAAAACATATGTATATCGAACGCAAAATGACACCGTTAAATCTATATTTACGAGATGAAACCGATCAGGACAAAATTAAAGATGCCGTTAAAGATTTGGGCCTGTGCATCAAACAAATCGCTCTGGCTAATATTTTCCCCGGAGATATGCTGCACAAGAATTTTGGGATCACTAAAACAGGACGAGTCATTTTTTATGACTATGACGAAATTTGCTACATGAACGAACGGACCTTTCGAGAATTGCCTAAATCAGATGACCCCTATGCATTAGATACCCTTTCTGTGGGGCCCAGCGACGTTTTTCCAGAACAGTTTGAGCATTTTATCTTGGGTAAAAAACACCTCAAGGACCTGCTAAAAGAATACCATGGTGATCTAATGACGCCTCAATATTGGAAAGAACTACAAAAAGTTGCGGCGCAAGGAATTATTCAAAATTTTACGCCCTATCCAGAGCATATACGTTTTCGGCAAGCATCCGCGGCTAGCTAACTCAACAGCATGACGTAATGTGCAACAAGGGTTCCCATTGCGGCCACCCAAACAATGCTGCGAGCAAGATGCCAATCACACCAGTAGCACAACAAATAGACCAGACGTAAGCCAACAAAGGCAATACATAACTGCACGGTATAAACCGTATGCGCATCTAGAGCAAGCACCAGAAGCACCGTTGGCGCAAAAAAACATATCGCTTCAAAGGAGTTTTCCTGAGCAGCTTTTGCTCTTGCGCCCAAACCTTCCAAGCGGTTCTGTTGTGACCGAGGGTGACGATTATCGTATTTACCTTCACGGTTCATCATCAGTGCCAATGGCACTTTCGCTAAAAGCGGCATAAACACAACCACTGCCATACAAATGATAATGACAAACACTTAATGTTCCTTTTAGTTATTAAAAGAGTATCTTTATTAACACATTCACTAGGTTATCAGCTATCTTAAGACTATGAAAATACTCATTGTAGAAGACGAACCCACCGTAGCGCAGTTTATTTCGCAAGGACTCGTGCAAGCAGGGCATGTTTGCGAGACAGCCAATGATGGCGAAACTGGTCTGAAGTTGGCGCTAGACGCAGACAAACTTGGAATTTATGACGTCATCATCCTCGATCGCATGCTGCCGAAGATGGATGGCTTAGAAGTTTTACAAAAACTGCGCGAAGCCAATATTGCAACGCCCACCCTATTCCTAAGCGCTAAAAATAAAGTTGAAGATAAAGTCACCGGCCTGCGCGCTGGAGCCGACGATTATCTGACTAAGCCTTTTGCCTTCGAAGAGTTGCTAGCACGGGTGGAAATTTTAGCCAGCCGAGCAGCCAGCTCAAGCTCGAGCAATACCGAACTGACATTAGGCGATTTGAAGCTTGATTTGATAAACCGCAGAGTGCTTCGAGACGGTCAAGAAATAGACTTACAGTCTAAGGAGTTCAAGCTGCTTGAGTACCTAATGCTAAACGAAGATAAAATTGTTACTCGAACAATGCTGCTTGAAAAGGTGTGGGAGTATAATTTCGATCCGCAAACCAATGTGATAGACGTTCATATTAGTCGACTGCGAAATAAAATTGATAAAGGCTTTGCCTATCCGATGATTGAAACCATTCGAGGGGCTGGATATAAAATTAGTAGCCGAAACTAACAAGGACGAAGCTTAAGTAAATGCGAGCCATTCAAGCCTACACCAAAAGCTCCAGCTTTATTGTCAGCTTTATCTTCACCACCCTTTTACTGATTGGCGTTACCTTCAATACCTACGTGCTAACCGTCGCCAGCGACGACCTGTTAGTGCGAGAAACTGAAGCCGCTATCTTAGCTGATATAGGTGGATTTCGAAGTCTGTACAATGCAGCAGGTCGACCCGCAGTGGTAAAAGCGCTGAATAATCGAGTAAGTAATATTAATAACGACTTTTTATATTACTTAAAAGATGGAGAAGACAGCTTTATTGCTGGTAACTTGGCCAAGTGGCCAGAATCGAATGTTGTCTCTATAAAGAACGGCTTGCTTGAGATCAAAGCCGACCTGCGCACAAATCAAGACAAAGCTCGCATGCGCGGTCAAAAAGAAACAGCAATGGCAATGATTGTTGAATTTAGCAATAAAGACACTCTGATGGTCGCGCGCAGCGTTAAGGACATTGAGTTTGCACTATGGCTGGCGCAAACTTCATCTTACGTACTTATTATTATTGTCTGCATCATTTCCATTTTAAGTATTGTCGTAGCCTACTATGTAGTCAGCCGCATCAACCTGATTTCTGACACTGCAGATGAAATCATTTCCACCGGAAATTTAAGCGATAGATTATATGTAGAGAGCAGTTGGGACGATTTAAGTAAGCTCAGTCTCGCACTGAATCAAATGCTCGATAAAATTCAGCAGTCGGTCAATAACATTCAGAGTGTATCAGACAGTATCGCCCATGATCTTCGAACCCCGCTTACACGCTTGAAATCCCACATTGAAAGGCTCGACCATGAAGATAAACATACCTTAATCGCAGAATGCGACAATCTTTTAGCCATATTCAATTCATTACTGCGCATTACTGACATAGAGACCAGTGGCAAAAGAGCGGGCTTTGCTAACGAAAACTTGAGCGACGTGGTAGCAGATGTCATAGATTTATATCAGCCTTTAATAGAAGACAAGTCGATTAATTTACACATAGCGCTTGCACCAAACCTTAGTCTTAACTGCGATAAGAATCTGATTTTTCAAGCCTTCGCAAACGTGCTCGACAATGCAGTTAAATTTACTTTTGAACATGGCAAGATTGAGGTGGCGTTGACCCACGATATTACTAAAAATGAATATTCGTTTGTTGTAAATGACAACGGGGTTGGCGTGAATGAAGCAGTAATCGATAAACTTACCCAGCGCTTTTATCGGGAAGATAAGAGCCGCACTGCAAGCGGTAACGGCTTAGGTCTGTCTTTAGTGGCTGCTATTGTGAGCCTTCATCAAGGGAATATTAAGTTTGCGAGAACCAAAATAGCAGGCGCTAAATCTGGCCTCAGCACCATAATCACGCTTCCTGTAAATTAACCGCTAGGGCTGTTTTTGCATAAAAATTGTGACTTCTGCCATAACAATCCCAAACTTTTTAATGTATGAACGATTCATCATCGTGTCGTCATTAAACGCAAAAAACCAATCGTCAAAATTAACCCGATAAGTGGTGTTATCGACTTCTAGGTCCATTTCATAGGCAAAACTAAAGGCATTGCCAAAAGAACGGCCAGTGGCTGGCCCAGCAATATCGCCGGCGACTCCAGTATAAGTGCCGTCTGCATTTTTCGTTAGTGTCCAAACTCGTTTAAGTGGACCATCGCCAACACCGTATTCAAAGGTTTCATCTAAAATAAGCTTGCCATCTTCTTTGTATCCGTCAATATCGACAATGAAACGCTGCACTACATCACCTGAGCGGTCTTGTACTATTCCCCACGCTTTTACCTTTCCATCAAAAAACGTTTCTAACTCAAATGTTGGTGATACATTTTTATAGCTTTCGCCGTCAATTGAAACAGAGCAACCGGCGAGGATGAAGATGGAAGAAAACACGACAAAGGTTCTAAATTTGTTTAGATAAGAAGACTTTTCCACGGTAGTTACCTCCAGGTAATGATGGTTATCGCTGATATATGTTGAAAAACAGCAATTCAGAAAATGGATTTCATTTACTTAAAAAGCCTTTACCCACAACAGTGGATAAAAGCTTTTAGCTACTTGTGTACAGGTACTAGACTAGTTACTGACGCCTAACAACTTTTCTCGCATTTTTGGCTGTGAGGTGTTTTCTGACAACCAAATGTTAAAAAACCATTGGGTGAATTCCGGGTCCTCAATGGTTCCTACTTTGCTATCGTTGAAGTAAAAATGACTGTGCTGTTTGTCGTCTACAACGCCGGTAAGTGTTTGTCCTTCATCGACGTTGGGAAACACCTGCTGCATCTTTTCGAACCACTTGGCGAGTTTCACTTCATCGCGCATTCCCTGATCACGCATCTCATCGATACTGCGACTAGCGATATTTTTGCCTTCAAATTCGCGTAGATAGGTCAACGATAGCGCAAATGGCTTTTGAGGATGAAAATTACCGTCCGCGGCGATAAGTTTGGCGTCATAAATATCCCAAAACATTACCTCTAAGCGTGCTTCACCGACAGGTTTAGGATTTTCTATATACGTTGATACCGCCACAGCGCTTGTGCTAAACATCAGCGCTTTTATTAAAAACAAACCATATAAAATTTGCATAATTACTTCCTTAAGAACATGCACTATTAACGCACACACTAGGGTGTTTAGATCATTAAGAATTCGTAATGCATATTCATGGCTTACTTAAAACATCAAAAACACCATTACATTGCCGACCTTTGTAGATATTATATCGGCATAAATATCTGTACTTTGAGCGCTCGTATGACATTACCCGAACTTTTAAAAATACGAACGCCTTCTCCTCTACACCAGATAGAAATTGCACCTCATAAGGAGGTATGGTGCAAGCGCGATGACCTGCTGCATCCAATCATAAGCGGAAATAAATGGCGAAAGCTAAGGCCGATATTGGAACAAGCGCGGACATCCCAAGTTAAACACATCGCTAGCTTCGGTGGTGCCTACTCCAACCATTTACATGCCCTGGGCTTTTGCTGTAAAACAATGAACATCCCGTTTACCGCAGTGATTAGGGCGCATCCAAACAGCCCCCTGACTCCCATGCTAATAGATTTAAAAGCGTGGGGAGCATCGCTAGCATTTGTAAGTCGAGTGGAATATCAGCAGCGGCATGACATCTCATATCAAGCGCATTTAAAAACATCACAGAAAATCGACTTACTGATCCCGGAAGGAGGCTCTGACGCCAGAAGTCTTGAAGGCGTGGCCGACATAATCGATGAAGTCTGTGCTGAGCAAACACAGCCCTTTGATTTAATCGTGCTGCCTGTTGCAAGCGGTGGCACGATGGCAGGTCTTATAAAGTGCATTGCTGAACGAGGTTTGCCTAGCAAAGTATTGGGCATCGCGGTACTAAAGGGCGAAGGTTATTTAGAAGGCATATTAGATGATCTACTGGCACCTCATAAAAAACAGACAGCGCTAGACTACACAAACTGGTCGATTGCACACGACGCGGATTTCCATGGCGGCGGCTATGCAAAAATGACGATGGCTCACAAGGAGTTTAAAGAACAGTTTTTACATGAGCACGGCTTTGATCTTGATTGCATTTATAATACAAAAAGCTTTTTCGCCCTCAGACAGCTCATGATAAAAAATAAGTTGAGTGAGTTCCCGCGAATATTGATTTTGCATACTGGTGGCCTGCAAGGAGATAGGTAAGGTGAATACTAATTTTTACTGAACTTTTTATAGGTGTCAGCCGTTATCTAATTAACCTCATTAACTTTATGGAATTTGATTTGAAACCAAACATGATTTTGAAACAAAACATTCCTTACGCGGCCTTAATATATTCTGCGTTGGATTTATGTGAGGTCATGCTTGCCAGATCGAATACCCTATACCCCTTTGCCGTTGTATCTGTCGACAATGCGCTCCGCTGCGTTTTTACAAATAATCTTGGTGAACATGCCCACGGCGGTCTGATTGAAGACTTGCAGCGACAGCTTCGCGACCAACGCTTATTAGCCGATGTTGCCATTTCAGTGCTGGTGTATGCAGCGACCATTGAAACACTTGAAGGTCCAGATGCTGATGCCATCGTGTTTAACATCACTGACTCTAATGGCAAGAACACCGTGACACTGTATCCTTATATCTGCGAATTAAACACCATCAAACTTGGTGTTCCCTTTACTTGTGACTTCGCCGACTAGCATGCCGCTGAGCTCCGGCCTCGCCAAATAATATTATTTATGAATTGAGCATTGAATCGTTTGAGATTGTGCATCACACTGTTATTATCCGCCAAATTTTTTTAAGGGAATTATTATGTCTCGTGTATTAATCATCGGCGCCGGCGGCGTCTCTTCTGTGACCGTTAAAAAATGTGCTCGCTTGCCTGAGCTTTTTGACGAAATTTATCTTGCAAGCCGTACCTTATCAAAATGTGCAGCGCTACAGGAAGAAGTAGGATCAGATCGTGTTAAAGGCGTATTTACTGTGGACGCTGATAAAG
Organism: Glaciecola sp. SC05; assembly: GCF_041380235.1. Lineage (NCBI taxonomy): Bacteria > Pseudomonadati > Pseudomonadota > Gammaproteobacteria > Alteromonadales > Alteromonadaceae > Glaciecola > Glaciecola sp. SC05. Next base: position 141,307 of record NZ_JBGIYY010000007.1, on the reverse strand, counting down.
CCGAAGATGTAGAAGCGCTCATCAAACAAGTCAAACCCGATCTTGTGGTTAATTTAGCACTACCGTATCAAGATCTGCCCATCATGGATGCCTGTCTTGCCACGCAGACAGATTATTTAGATACTGCTAATTATGAGCCCAAAGACGAAGCCAAATTTGAGTATTCTTGGCAGTGGGCTTATCAGCAAAAATTTCAAGACGCAGGGATTATGGCACTCTTAGGAAGTGGTTTTGATCCTGGCGTAACTAACGTTTACACCGCTTATGCAGCAAAGCATTATTTTGATGAGATTCATTACTTAGATATTGTCGATTGCAATGGCGGCGACCATGGTCAGGCATTTGCGACCAACTTTAACCCTGAAATTAATATACGTGAAATCACTCAGCGCGGACGTTTTTGGGAAAACGGCGAGTGGAAAGAAACCGATCCACTGAGCGTGCGTGAAGATTTAGACTATCAAAATATTGGTGTTAGAGCGTCTTATCTGATGTTTCATGAAGAGCTTGAATCGTTAGTTAAGCATTTTCCTACTTTGAAGCGCGCGAGATTTTGGATGACCTTTGGCGATGCCTATCTAACTCACTTGCGAGTATTAGAAGGCATCGGAATGACCAGTATTGCACCCATTGATTTTCAGGGGCAGCAAATTGTGCCGCTTGAATTTTTGAAAGCGGTATTGCCGAATCCTGGCTCTCTAGCAGACGGCTACACAGGCATGACCTGTATTGGTACATACATCACCGGTATTAAAGATGGCAAAGAAAAAACCATCTTCATCTACAACAACTGCGAACATGGTAAATGTTTTGAAGAAGTCGGCGCTCAAGCCGTTTCATACACCACAGGTGTTCCAGCCATGATTGGTGCAGCACTGATGCTAAACAAGACTTGGCATAAACCGGGCGTATGGAATATGGAGCAATTTGATCCCGACCCCTTCATGACAATGCTTAATCAACACGGTTTGCCGTGGCAGGTAATTGAATGCGATTCAAGCCCGTTTAAACGATAGAGTGCACGATGAATAAATATGCCCGCGCAGATATCCCCTCACCTTGCTATGTATGTGATGAAGCTCAGCTTGAGCAAAATTTACTGCTCATGCAGCGAGTTCAGCAAGAGGCTGGTGTTGAAATAATTTTAGCGCTCAAAGGATTTTCGATGTGGTCTACCTTTGGAATGATAAAGCAGTATCTCAAAGGGGCCACTTCTAGCGGTGTTTGGGAAGCACGTCTAGCGCGCGAAGAAATGGGTGGTGATGTACATGTGTTCTCACCGGCTTATAAACCCAAAGACGTCGATGCGCTTGTGGGCCTTGTTAACCATATATCGTTTAACAGTCTTTCTCAGTGGAACAAGTTTAAATCACAAGTTTTAGCCTCAGGTGTTTCTCCCGGACTTCGTATCAATCCAGAGAACCAAGAAGCCGACACGCCGCTTTATGACCCTTGTGCACCCGGCTCTCGATTGGGAATATTGGCGAACGATATTGAAAACGTCGATTTAAGCGACATAGAAGGCTTTCACTGCCATAACCTATGTGAGTGTGACTCTTTCGCAGCAATGCGCACTCTGGAGGCTATTGAGGCGAAATTTGGGCAATATTTACCTCAGCTAAAATGGTTAAATTTAGGCGGCGGTCATCTAATGACCAAAAAAGGCTACGATGTTGAGCATTTGATATTAACCTTACAAAATTTCAAAGCTAAATACCCCAATTTGCATATTGTGCTGGAGCCAGGCTCGGCGGTTGCATGGCAGTGCGGTCCCTTAGTCTGTGAAGTTGTCGATATTGTCGAAAATGAAGAAAAAATTGCTATTTTAGACATCTCAGCGACAGCGCACATGCCCGATGTACTAGAAATGCCTTACCGCCCTGTAATTTCCGATGCGGGACTTCCTGGCGAAAAAGCGCATACTTACAAATTTGGTGGTAATTCGTGTCTAGCAGGCGACGTAATTGAGCAGTATAGCTTTGATAAACCCCTTGAGGCTGGAACACGTTTGATATTTGAGGACATGCTGCATTACACAATGGTAAAGACCTCGTTCTTTAATGGCGTGCAGCATCCAGCTATTGGCATACTCCGCAAAAATGGCGATTTTGAGATAGTAAGAGAGTTTAATTATGAGGACTTCAAAGGTCGTCTATCTTAAGTATTGCTAACTTCCATAAAACGCCCCGCTTTAGCGGGGTTTTTTATGACTTTTAAAAGTGCAAAAAATTCCAGCTAAGGATCTATATTGATGAACACTGCTAAGTAAATATTTCATCGACACTTTACATTTAATCAATAAAAAACCCGCCTACAAAAGCAGACGGGTTTTCATGGTTGCATTACACGTGACTAGCACGCTTCTAATCTAGTGATTAGAAAGTATATTTAATACCAACACGCATTGACCAAGTAGATGCATTCACGTTCAAATCTTGACCGCGATCACCGTCCCAGTTGGTGTAAAGGTAAGTACCATTCTCTTGAATAGTCGCATCCAATACTGGGTTGTTGTGCTCAAAGTTAACCTGACGGTAGTTACCCCAGTCTTTGTTCAGCAAGTTACCTAGGTTACGTACTGCGAAGTAAACTTCACCTCTGTGATTCTGCATAAAGCCAGGAATTTCCTGAGATACACGAAGGTCAACACGACCCCACCAAGAGCTGTTTTGGCTGTTACGTGGCAAAATTGCGCCACGAGTAAGACCGTTAGTTTCGATAAATTCATTAAATGCTGCTAAGTCAAAATTAGCTGCATACTCAACTAATGGATCGTTTTCAAGCGGTACATAAAGCAAGTTACGATCTTCAAAGCCACGCTCATCACCGAAGCCGGGGTCATTGTCGAAGTTGTAGCTATAAGGACGACCTTGTTGACGTACCCAGAACAAGTTGAAACGAGTATCGTAATCTTCGAAGAACTCTTTAGAATAACCAACGTTCAGTGTGAAGCGATGTTTAACTTCATAGTTACTAGTTGCGATTCCAGGTTCGTTCAAATCACTTACCGATAAGTTACCAAAGTTAGAAGACACGGTAGAGCTGTTCATCGGGCTGCCTTCTTGCGCATCCATGTAAGCATAACCGGCGTTTACATTCAGACCATTGTCCCAACGTTTACGAACAAACGTAGAGAACACTGTGCTCTCGCCGTCTGCATCAGCATTCGTTAGTAGGTAATCGGTACCCGCTCTGCCACTACAGTCGTCTGAAGTAGGAGATGTGCGACAGTCTTGGTCAAGCAAATCAACGTCTTGATAAACTGGACGGCCGTCTGGAGCAGTACCTACTTGAACCGTATTCAATGGAATCGCTTTAATTGAGTTACGCTGACGAGAATGGATGAGGTCCAAACCTACTAGGTAACCATCACCAAATTCACGTTGAACACCCAAGTTCAACTTTAAAATAGCTGGGATTTCAAAGTCAGGAGAAAGTGCATTTACTGCGCCGTCACCACCACTTAATTCGTCTACCAAAAATTGTGGAACTTCTGAACCAAAATTAGTGGTGTTCGAGCCATCAAGTGCAGCAATTGCGGCAGCAGAATTATTATCGCCACGCTCTACTTCAGAACTAAGAATGCTAACCCCATTGTTAGAGTAGTTGTTTGACAACCATACATTTGGGTTACCGCCAGAGAACAAGCCGAAACCACCGTATACAAACGTTGCTTCGTCAACTACGTAGTTAAAACCAACCCGTGGTTGAAGTAAATCGAAGTCTGGACCAATTGCGTTAGTAAAGCCATAACGCTGTTGGAAATTAGCGTTAGCGATAGGATCTCTATCTGCATCCCACATGTCATAACGCAAACCATAAGTTAAGGTTAAGTCATCGGTAAGCATGTAACGGTCTTGAACATACAAAGTCGTTTGACGGAATTCAAACTCAGCAGCGCCATCATCAGGATTCAGTGAAGCAGGAATTGCATAACGGATTTCGCTAGCAAGCTGATTTTCAAAATCATCTAACCCATCAAACTGGAATACACCTTGGCTACCTGGGACGAACAAGTTGAATACAGCAACGTTTTGATATTCTACACCGGCCGTAATTTCGTGATCACCTACAAGATAGGTTCCCGCGATTTTAAGGTTAGTGGTGTCATAGTTTAATATGTTTGCTTGACGAAATTCATCAGCACCCAACAGGATATCAACACCTGGAACTGCATCATTAATGCGAATATCACCAAAGCTAGGATTGGTAGTACCCGGGACCTGACCATTGTTTATTTCAGTTTTTGCTAAACGGAATTCAGTAAAGAAGTCGCTAGACCAATCAGAATAAACAGATAGTGCATAAGACGTTAAGTCATTCGCACGCTCGTAATAACGGTCATCGAATGCATATGAACCACTGCTCAAGCCCGTTGAACTTGCAGACGCACTTTGTGTGTCTTGATACGTAAAGGCGGCACGATGGTCGTCGTTAATTTGCCAATCTAGTTTGATTAACAGTTTTTCGTCAGTTTCATCAGCCGAGTTTACAGTATTACCAACCTGGTAACCGTAAACATCATTTGCAATTGAGCGAACTCTATCAAGCACGCCTGTTGTCAAACCACCAATAGGCTGCGCAAAACCCGCACCTTCTGGACCACGTTCAAAAATTTCAATTGGGTTATGCTTTTCGTACGCAGCAAAGATAAATAGGGTATCTTTAATTAACGGAGCACCAATTGTGAAGCCGTAACGAGTTTCATCAAATGCAGGAATATCAAACTTACCTTCTGATGTTTCATCGCCTTGCATAGAGTCATCGGTATAATCGACGAACACTGAACCGTATATGTCATTAGTACCTGAGCGGAACACAGCGTTTATGTTACAACCAGTAAAGCCACCGTAAGTTACGTCAAATGGTGCAAGCTGAACATCAACTTGGTCAATCGCGTCGAACGGGAAGGGTAAGCCTTCAGTTGGGTAACCGTTGTTGTTCAAACCAAAGTTATCGTTTTGTTGAACACCGTCAACCGTTAGGCTGTTTGAACGGTTGTTTGCGCCAGCGCACTGAATGGCGTTAGAGTTTGTAACGTCAATTGAAATACGCGGGTCAGTTTGTAAAACGTCTTTAATATCACGGTCAATAGACGGTTGATATTGTAAGTCGTCAAAGCCAAAGTTTGCGCTTGGGCCTAAAGATTCAGTAATAAGACCGCTCGCAGAACCGGTGACGGTAATACGTTCGATGTCGCTTGATTCAATCAGACTGATTGATAAGTTGGCGTCTTCACCTAAGTTAGCAAATACACCTTCAACGGTGCGTGAGCCAAGCTCATCTTCAACGATTACAGTGTATGGACCACCGATACGCAAACCACGAATGGTAAACGAGCCCGTGTCTGAAGAAGTAAATTCACGTACAGAATTCGTACGGGTGTCAATAACAGTAATTTTTGCGCCAGTGACAGTCTGTCCAGATTCGGTCTGGATATTACCGCGAATGGTCGAAGATGTTTCTTGCGCCATTGCTGCGGTCGAAAGACCGACGGTTAATGCGACTGCAACTGCAACTTTACTGAGTTTAGTCTTTGCAAACATTGCTTTTTCCCTATGTGTTTTTATATAAGATTTGGTGAATCATTTCTATGTATGATTTTCAACGTGCGCATTGTCCGCTTTGAACATGACACTTTCATTACATTCTACAACATTCGCGAATGTTTGATATCAAAAAGTTCAGTATTTTTTTGAGTTTTTTTTCTTCAACACAATACTGGCATCGCTTCTTATTTAAGCCAAATTCTGCAAGTGACTATTAAAAAGAGAGTTTTCATTGAATGAAGGTGGCGCACGTTGTAAAGTTGCGCAAATTTCGACGGTTATCAGCACGTATGAAGAAACCCACAATTATCGCTATTTCTGGCGCATCTGGCTCAGGCAAGTCTTTGTTTACGCAAAATCTCGCCCTAAAATTAGAACAAAATGGTCAGAATGTTTTGGTTTTGCAAGAAGACCACTACTACAAATCTCAAGACCATATCGCATTGGAACGTCGAGCTGATACTAACTATGATCACCCTGACGCCTTCGAACACGATTTACTCGGACAGCATCTGCTGTTGCTGCGAGACGGCCACACCATTGAGTATCCCACCTACTGCTACAAAACTCATACCCGTTTACAGGAATCAGAACAAATTGCCTCTGCGCCGATTATTATCATTGAAGGGATTATGCTGTTAACCCAAATTCAGCTGTTTGACCACTTTGATATCAAGGTTTTTGTTGATACTGCGCTAGATGTCTGCCTGATGCGGCGAATGCTCAGAGACACTCAAGAGCGCGGACGTTCGATGGTATCGGTCGCCACACAGTATGAAAATACCGTTAAACCCATGTATCATAAGTTTATCGAGCCATCTAAAACCTTCGCAGATTTAATTATTCCGAAAGGTGGTGAAAACTTTTTAGCGGTAGATGTCGTTAGCGCTTACTTATACAAAACAGAAAAAGGAATACCAGACAATGGTTAGTATTTTAGGAGTACTGTTTTTACTTGGCGTAGCGATTTTATTTAGCAAGGCCCGCAGTCGTATCAACTGGCGTACTGTCGGCGGTGCTTTCTTTTTGCAAGTGTCAATTGGCGCGTTTATTCTCTACTCCGACGTCGGCATTAGTTTTTTATTGGGTTTAACCGATTTTGTTGGCAACATCATCGGTTATTCTGCACAAGGCATTGAGTTTTTATTTGGTCCAATGGGGAATATGTCTCTGGGTTTTATATTTGCGTTTAATGTACTGCCCGTTATTATCTTTTTCTCTTCACTTATTGCCGTGCTTTATCACTTAGGCGTGATGGGATTTATTATTCGTATCATCGGCGGCGCCTTGCGCAAATTACTACAGACTAGTCGCCCTGAATCGATGTCGGCTGCGGCCAACATATTTGTTGGGCAGACAGAAGCCCCGCTTATTATAAAACCATTCCTGCCGCAAATGACTCGCTCTGAGTTGTTCGCAGTAATGGTAGGTGGCTTAGCTTCAATTGCGGGTTCTATCATGGCCGGCTATGCGGGACTGGGCATTGAATTAAAATACCTGTTAGCCGCCAGTTTCATGGCTGCACCCGGCGGCTTGCTGATGGCAAAGCTGATTGAACCTGAAACCGAAACTCCTAATCAAACTTTAAAAGATGTGAAATCTGATAACGAAAGCTACGCCAATGTGCTCGATGCAGCAGCCAGCGGCGCCTCGTCTGGCATGAGATTAGCCGTAAATGTAGGTGCGATGCTTTTGGCGTTTATTGCGTTAATTGCAATGTTAAACGGTATCTTAGGTGCTTTGGGCGGATATGCAGGTGTCGAAAACCTGACTATCGAATATATTCTTGGCTTGGTATTTCAACCTATCGCTTGGCTAATTGGTGTGCCGTGAGATGAAGCGCAGCTTGCTGGAAGTTTTATTGGCCAAAAAGTCGTCGTAAATGAATTCGTTGCTTACTCAAACTTTATTACTTACATCGATGAGCTCTCACCGCACACCCAAGCAATCGTTACTTTTGCACTTTGTGGATTTGCGAATTTAAGCTCCATTGCAATATTGATGGGCGGCTTAGGAGCCATTGCCCCCAATCGTCGTCAAGATATCGCTCGCCTGGGTCTAAAAGCAGTCTTAGCGGCTACCTTAGCTAATTTAATGAGTGCGGCATTAGCCGGTATTTTCTTATCACTTACATAGAAAATGACAGCAAAGCCTGCTAAAGATGACCTTTCACGCAAGCTTAATATTAATAAACACGTTCGGAACCCTATTATGATTTTAGAAGCTGTTGACTACCAATCCCCCACCGCTGCAAAAGACTTTGTGGAATCTCTGCGTCAAACAGGATTTGGTGTGCTCAAGAACCACCCTATTCCCAAGCAGCGGGTAAGTGATATTTACAAGCATTGGGAAGACTTCTTCAATGGGCAAGACAAAAAGACGTATCTATACGACAAAAATACTCAAGATGGTTTTTTCCCCACTAGCGTATCTGAAATTGCCAAAGGCTTTAAGAAAAAAGACATAAAAGAGTATTATCATTATTACCCTTGGGGGAAATGCCCAGCAGAGTTGAAAAACGAGATCCATAGCTACTACGAAAGTACATCTGACTTGGCTCGAGAACTATTAAACTGGATTGAAGAACAGTCCCCCGAAGATGTCAGTCGCCATTATCGAGAGCCTCTATCGAACATGATTAAGGATTCTGAGCAAACGCTGCTGCGTATCTTGCATTATCCGCCCCTTAAAGGTGACGAAGAGCCTGACGCAATTCGCGCTGCCGCGCATGAAGATATTAATTTGATCACAATATTACCGTCGGCTAATGAGCCCGGTCTGCAGGTTAAAGCTAAAGACGGCAGTTGGCTTGACGTACCCTGTGACTTTGGCAATCTAATTGTGAATATTGGAGATATGCTCCAAGAAGCATCGGGTCATTACTTTCCGTCTACTACTCACCGAGTAGTCAACCCTGAAGGCACCGACACTAGCAAGGCACGCATTTCGCTGCCGCTATTTTTGCACCCAAGACCCGATGTCGTACTATCTGATAATTATACAGCTGATAGTTATCTAAAAGAACGACTTCGTGAACTCGGTGTTGTGTAGACGAATCTTGCTTTAACGCCTATATTCAAATTGCCTTAGTGCTTTGTGAGATTGAGCGCTGCAGCAAATACTCTGCAGCGCTTTTATGGATTGATAGGTTTATCAATGATTAGGTTTAGCGCAGAGTACTGCTGACTCGTTCACCATTGATAATCGTGCCCACCACCTTAGTGGTGTATTCAAATGGGTCGCCATCAAACATCGCAATATCGGCATCTTTGCCAGGCTCTAAACTACCCACTCTATCATCGATGCCGAGCATTTTAGCGGGTGCCATCGTGATCAAATTCAGTGCTTGATCAAAGCTTAAACCGTGGGCAAGCGTCATCGCTGCTTCAAACAATACCACGCGAGTTTTGGGTACATAAGCTTCAAAACCAGACTGCAAAGCCACCGGTATGCCAGCCTCAACGAGCTTTGCTGCAGTGGTAAACGAAAAATGCTGAACATCACTACCACCGCGCGCTCTGAGCATAGTCGGATGTATAATCACCGACACTTTCGCAGCTAATATTTCATCTATAAGTAAATAGGCTTCACTTGCTCCAGCTAAAATAAGCGTAAACTCAAATTCCTCGGCCAAACGAAGGGCTGTCATGATGTCATGATGGCGATGTACTTCGATGATTAAGGGCATCTCTTGGTTTAAAACCGCGGCTAGGGCCTCGAGTCCTAAATCTCTGGGCTGATCTGCATCACTGTCGAGTTTAGCCTGATACTCTCTGGCCTTTTGCAATTCAGTGCGCAACATCGCGACCGCTTTACTGCGGTTGCCCGGTGTCTTGCGGTCATGACGAGTCGCTGCGGGACCTAAGGTAGCCGATAACGCAAAACTCGGGTCAATCACCGCTTGCTCCACTGTAGTGCCCCACGTTTTAGCAATCAATGTCTGCCCAGAAACCACTTCGCCCGGACCATGACCGGTGTGCACGGTTGTCACGCCATGCTCGCGCAACCACTCAACTAAAAGCTCCCTTGGATTATAGGCATCGATGGCGCGAAGTTCTGGCTGAATCGCTGCAGAACGTTCAAGTTGATCTTGATCGTGACGCTGATTCATTGCCCCAGATAAACCAACCACCGAACGGGCATCGATTAAACCAGGGGTGGCAACCGCCACCTCTATGACTTCTATGCCAGCATCAATGCTAAGGGCCTCAGAACGACCTACTTTGAGGATTTTACCGTCACTGATAATTACCACGCCGTTTTCAATAACCTCACCGGTACCTGTATAGAGTCGTTCTGCCTTGACCGCTAAGTCTTGAGCCATAAGCACAGAGGGCAAAAGCATGGCGGCCAACAGACACAGCACTGAGCTAGATTTAGTTATGTAGAACGAATAGCGGGCGATTCTCGATGCTCTTGATTTAATTTTGTTCATTGTCCTGCTCCATGTACCGCATCGTCTTCGAAGTGATGTGCGTGGCCTGCCCCGTCATCATCACTGAGGGCATTAAAGCCTCCTTCGGCAATTAGGCGGTCTTCAGGGTTGTTGATATCAAAGCGTATTTTACCCTCAACCCAAGTTTGTTGGACCCGCGTATAAACGCTGAAAGGGTCACCCGATAGGATCACAAAATCTGCATCTTTACCACGCGTGAGAGATCCCGTGCGGTCACCAATATCTAGCATATCTGCGGCTGACTGCGTCAACCCTAACAGAGCGGCATCTCTGCTCATACCGGCCCGAATACCCATGGCGGCCATGCGTAAAAAGTAACGTGAGTCAGTCACGCCATCATCGGTATGAAACGCAACTTTTGCGCCCGCTTGCTCTAGCGCCGGTGCGTTTTTACCTTCTAATTTCATAGTTTCAAGCTTGCCACCGGGGCTGTCGAGCAGAATCATTGAAACCGGCACATCCGCGGCAGCAATCTCTTCGGCTATGCGCCAGGCTTCAGAGGTATGATGCAGCACCATACGAAAACCAAATTCATCACGCAATCGGATTGCGGTCAGCATATCGTCGTGCCGATGACTGTGAAAATGTACAATCCTTTCGCCACTCATCACTTTTACAAGGGCTTCCATAGCTAAGTCTCTTGCAGGCTGCTTGTCTTCATCTGCAGTTTCTAGCTTTTGTGCATACTCCTGCGCCTTTATGTACTGCGCGCGCACCAACGCAGCAGATTTTGCGCGAGTGCCAGGAAAAGGGGCATCGCGCAATGCATTCGTACCGTTAGCCATTTTTAAACCACCGGCTACAGAGCCGTCTTGATTTCGGTATACCAGCGCGTCAATATCGTTACCCTCACGAAGCTTCAAATACACGGTTTGACCGCTGATCAAATGCCCCGAGCCGGGCATTATGTTAGCCGAGGTGATGCCTCCAGCAAGCGCTCGCTTAAAACCAGAGCTGCGAATATTAATAGCATCGTAAGCACGGGTCTCAGGCTGAATGGGATGAGATCGATCGGCACCGGTAACTTCGCCAATGTGGCTGTGAGTATCAACAATACCGGGCATGATAAATTGCTCAGCCGACAGCTCGATGATTTCTGCACCTCTAGGAATTCGCACGTCGCCACGTGCACCCACAGCTCGAATTTTGCCGTCTTCAACAACTAAAACACCATTTTCTATTTGCGCTGTATCAATGGGAATAATGGTAGCGCCAACGAATGCTTGGGTGGAGGCATGACTTTCGCCTACTCCAAGCCCAACTACCGCTGCGCAAAGTAGACTAGATAAGATTTTAAACCGCATGAATGTCTCAACTATAAAGTTATAAAAAGCTCTAACGAAAGATGACAGATTCGACTTTATAAATCAAACACATTGCAGACTTAGAAGCGCAATTAAAAAATAGATATTGTTAGCGATTGTTCTTAATTGCGCTTCTTTTTGAATCCAAACAAACCATGTTCAATGATTTGTTCTGATACCAATTTTGGCACCGCACTTTCCCAGTCTCCTTGCCCAGATTTGAGTTTTTTCAGCACGTCTCGAGAGTAAATATTAAAAAGATTTATATCGCTGGTTTCTAGACCTGTCAAAAAGTCATTTTCAAGCAGATGTCGATACAAAAACCTTAGATGCTCCTGAACTTTCAGATTGGTGAAATCGCGAAGTTCGCCATCCGCGTTAATTTCGGGATAAATAAACATGCGAGTATTGTCCGGAAACAGCTTGCCAAAGCCCTCCAAAATACCGCCTTCAACACCCCGGTAGGAGTCTTCATCAAAAATTTGCTTAAGGTTTATCATGCCAACAACAATGCCGATTTCCATTTTGGTATATTGGCGAAAGTAGGCGCGTAATGAAAAATACCGCGTGTAATCCGAAATCATCACATTGTATCCGAGTGCATTAAGCAACTGCACACGTTGGACTAGGTCTTCTTCAGGCACATGGTTGTCATTACCCTTTGCATCATTCAGTGAAATTTCAGCAATAACAACGGTGTTTTTTTCATTCACACCGGCCTGATTGAAAAACGCCTTTTTACCTTGCTCAATCATATCAAGATTCAAATTTGTGACTGGCCGAAACGAACCACGAATGGTGATTACATTCTTTTTGTACAACATTTCTGCCGGTACGCTAATACTGCCATCAGGCTTGAACATGATCGCTCTGGTTTTCCAGCTTCTGATCAGATGAAGATTAATCGCTCGATTGTCTATATCTTCAAAATATGGCCCTACAAATTCAATTGAGTCTATTTCTAAGCGACCGTGCTTAATGCTGTCGGTGAGCGAATCGATAATCATTTTCGGATTTTCAAAATAATAATACGCCGCATAAATCAGGTTAACACCTAATACACCAAGAGCTTGCTGTTGTGCTTCTGCGTTGTCATCATGCATACGTACATGCACTTTTATATTTGAGGGCTCTGCCCCAGGGTACATTTGAATGCGAATGCCGCACCATGCATGGCATTCATTTTGACGATTGAAACTTTTTGCGGCCACCGTCGCTGCATAAGCAAAATACCGTGAAGCTTTAGAACGACCTTCACTCACGCGTTCTAATACTAAATCTAACTCTTGTTGCATCATGGCTTTTACGCGCGCTTTGCTGACGTAACGGCCATCGCTTTGTACCCCATATATCGCATCCGAAAACTTCATGTCATATGCCGACATGGTTTTTGCGATAGTTCCAGCAGCAGCACCCGCTAAAAAGAATTGTCTTGCCACTTCTTGACCCGCACCAATCTCAACGATCGTGCCGTATTTTTTATCATCGAGATTTAACCGAAGTGCTTTTTGCGAAGTTGAGCGAGAGCTGACGTTTCTGTGTTCCATTGGGGCTCCTGAGTACTGTCAAAGCAGCTATATAGCCTTACTTTGAAATTGTCATGAATATTATTGTATTGATAAATACACCGTTACATAGCTATCTTATCGGCGCTTAGCAATTAAATTTAAATTTAAGTTATCGTATCAAACACTGAAAATCAATGTACATTCAGATACTTAAGCAAGGATATTAGTGACAGCCAATTTCAAGGCGAAAAATTAAGAGAAATGAATTTTAGCCTAAGCAGCAAAGGCCCTTCATAATATTGCTATCAACTTGGGTTCTTTTCGCGTTGAAGCCTAGCGAGCATCGACATTTTCTCACCATAGTCATCTGAGATCCGCGCCTTACCCGCTTTACGTTTCGCTAATCGCAAGTAATCCTCAGTGCTGTCTAAGTCACCCAAGTTTAAGTACGCTTTAGCCAAGCCAAAATAGAATTGATGTGGGCTGTCATCAATCTCAATTGCATCTTTAAAATGTCTAATGCTCTGCTTGAACGCTTCATTTTCAAGCGCCTCCTCGGCTAGCATTAAGTGATAGTAAGGATTGTTGACTCTTTGCTTTTGTATGCTTGCATGGATTTGCTGCGCTTGCTCGACCCTTTGCGTTTTCTCATACAGTGCAGCCAAGTTCTCCCAAGCAGTCAGGTAATTTTCATTAACGGTAATCGCCGCTAAATAAGCTTGCTCCGCGAAGGCCATTTCGCCAACCTGCCGATAAACTAAACCTAGGTTTAACATGGCGCCCTCGTACTGAGGGTCAATCCTCAAGCTAGCCCGCAAATAGGCATAAGCGTGATTTAACTGACCTTTAAGTATAAGTTCTGCGGCCTTGTTATTATAAAACATGGCAACTATCCGCTGTTTGTCTATTTCATTTGCGTTAAATTTGTACGCGCCCTCTTGCGGATCAAAGTCGATGATTAGATTACGCCGAAAAAGGCTAAAAGAACTTACCGTATATTGGGGTACAATCCGCAAATTGATATGCCCGTTAAGCAAAGCGAAGCCGCTGCGACGAGTCCAAAATTCTGGTATGTCTATTTGTTGAAAACGGGCGTTAAATCCGGCATGACTGGCCATAGCATAGGTCATGATCGTCAGCGACAAACAGTTGGCTGCGCGGTTCTCAAATGTGGTGTTGGCATCGGTATTGGCATCGGCTTGATACAAGAGATCAAACTCAGAACGGTTAAAGATATCGCGCATAAGAGATTGAACTTGTTTTTCTTCTGAATCTTTGCCGCTGGTGGCTTTATTCACGAACTCTTTTGCTTCGTCGCTAAGTGTGAACAGGCTTTGCGGACTCTCTATCAAAAAACTATCCGCCGCTGGAAAAACGTGGTCATGCAACGCCGCTTCACTATCAACTAATGTATGTTGACCTTCAAACACCCCTGCAGATTGGCAACCCGTTATCAAAACAAGCGCGATACTTGTAAGCAGTGAGCGGTAAGATAATCTGAAAGTCATAGAACACCCGAAACAACGTCCAATAATCGTAAGCATAGTCCTTTGCTTTGCGCTTAGCAATGTACGCTAGTTTTACTATCAGTGCGTTTACTTGTATGACCTTAATAATGTTTGATAAAAATCGACGAATTACTTGAGCACGGATTTTTACGCGTGGTATACGGCGACTGCCAACTTGAAAAGCTAGTCGCGTTTAGCTGCAAGCGACGCAGGTTTTGCCCCAGTTGTGGTGCCAGAAGTACAGCTTTGTTGGTCTAAATTAATAATATTCCAAAGTGATGCTTCAAAAATACTAAAGCATAGTTTATTCTCTTTTCGTTACCAAATGGAGTAACATTTAAGAAAAGGAAACATAATGAAAAAAGCAGCACTAGGAACTATATTTGCCGCAGTATTTTTAAGCTCTGGTTGTGCAACAATCTTAACTGAAGAAACCCACGCTATTAATATATCAACTTCAAATGGTCAGGAAACTCAGGTAACTATTGATGGTGTATCATCGACAGTACCTGGTATTGTTCAGGTTAAGAAAGAAAATAAAAATAAAATCATTGTTGCAGAATCTGATGCATGTACTTCTGAGACAGCTTTGAACAAAGAAATTGAGCCTGTATTTTTTGTGAATCTTCTTTCAGGTGGCGTATTTGGGTCTTCTACCGATTATGGCTCTGAGAAAATGTGGAAATATCAGGACTCAGTAAGTATCAGTTGTAATTAAGGTTGCAAAGGATACTGACAAGGGAAACGTTTTACGTTTCCCTTTTGTTTTTACTGTTTTTTTGCTCACCAGCGAAAGGCTTACCTGTTGATATAGACGCCTCACTGCGTGAACTCGCAGCTTCAGATAAATGGCACAGGTTATTGCAGTTAAAAAGCGGCAAACCTATCAATACCAATACTGACTTATATCTAAGTCAGGCAGCATCACCTTACGAAGAAGTCGTCCTGACTTACCAACTATTGTTAAGCAAGCATCCAACAAGCTGTCGATACCCAGCTCGAGCAAGATTAATAGCCGCTGCTCTAGACATTGGTCTTAGTGTATTGCATACAGCCGAATGCCAAGAGTACCAATCTTTTTTAGATAATTTCCCAGTAGACTCGGTCTACTTAATTTATACCTCTGAAAATGTAACCCAGGCAAGTTCAATGATGGGGCATGTAATGCTGCGTGCCGACGGCGTTAATAAAGATGGTTTAGAGGTGCAACATGGAATTACCTTTTTTACTGAATTAGAAGGACTAAATGTCCCTAAAATAATGTGGCAGAGCCTAGTTACTGGCAAAGCAGGAATATTTCAAATTGCACCTTATGCTCCTTTTGTTGCTCATTATGTTAACGAAGAGCAGCGAAATGTTTATGAGTATCCAATTAACATTGATAAGCAAGATAGATTATTGCTGAGGGATATAATTTGGGAGTTTGGACGGACTCAAGCAGCTTATTACTTCCACACGTACAATTGCGCTACTCTTACGCAAGCTATGCTGGGCGTATTGGAGCCTACAATGATGCCAAGCGCGGGAGATTGGATAACGCCTCTAGATGTTGTAAAAGCGGCAAAAGAGGCTGATGTGCTTCAAGATGCTTCCCTGCGTCCATCGGTAGAATGGCGAATTAAATTATTAAGTCGACTGATTCCCAGTAGCCGGAAAAAGTCATTAGTAACTGAGCTGAAAGCTGACGTTTTCCCTACGATTGAAAAAGACTCAGGTAAGCAGCAGGCTTTTGAATTTCATTATGTAAAAGCATATCTTGATTTTATGAATGCAATGGGAAGTGCGCCGAGAGAGAAACAAAATAATATTATAAATTCCTTGAATGAACGCTTCCCAGAGCTTGCAGAATCTTTCATCGATGTCGGTGATTTTAAAAATCCCTTGAATACACCAAATGATGGCCAATTGCATTTAGGTTTGACCTACCAAAATGTTGATAGCGAAGCTGCAATTACTTTCCGATTGTTTCCTGTAAATAATACGATCTACGACGACAATAGAAACTTTTATGGTGAAAACGTACTAATTCTTAGTGACTTGCAATTTCGTATCGAACACGATTCAGACTTACTTATCGACCACTTTACTATCTATAATATGCAAACGATTAACGATTTTGATAGTGAATTTAGACGTTTTTCATCGGCTTTTTATGTTGGTGTCGATAGGATATATCAGCGAAACGGTGATAGAAAACTGAGTGGCATCGTTCGAGGCGGGATCGGCGTATCAAAAGTCTTTAGTACAAACTTTGGAATATATAGTTTATTCCAAGTATCCAGTGGCTTCAGAGCAGATGCTTTTATTATGGCTGAGCCAGAGTTAGGCGCTTACGTTTACTATAAGGATTATAAATTAGTCACAAAAGGCATTGCTCGATATAACGCATTCAACAATAGAGACTGGACCTATGATACGGAGATATCACTTATTTCATTTTTAAATTCTAATGTGTCTGTGTCTGCAAATGTTGGCATATTTTCTGGACTTAAAAAACAAGTGCAAGAAGTGTCATTAAATGTTCATTATGGATTTTAAGGATTCGGACAACAATGCGTTTGTGCTAAGAGCAAAGGTAGCATATATATATTATTGCCATCATTGAATAAAAATGCATTAGAGCACTAAGATTACCTTCAATGTTTGCCAGTCGTCACGTAAGGTGTCGGAAAGAATATATCACAGACTCGTGCGTCTACTTTACAGGCTTACCAAGGGTAAATGTTTTAATCGCTCGGGTATGCGAAAGTTCCAACAGGTTCATATGCCCCTGTTTATTTAGCGAATAAAGTTGTGCGAACAACAAAGTTAGAGTGGCCAATGCGTCATCTAGAGCATTATGTAAGGGGGTTGCTGATAATCCATAGTGCTTGCGGGCGCTGTCAAGGGTAACTGCTCCACTGGGCACAAAACCGTGAGTTTTTTCACAGTTGTATACCTCAAGCAGCATCGTATCGATGGTAGTTATTGTTGCCATGGGCAGCGATAAGGCCTGCCATAGCCTATCTAAAACCCGCATATCAAGCGTTGCGTTGTGTAGCACCCAAACATGCGAGTCCACATAATGCTGTAGCAGCATAATTTGTTCTCTGACATGGCAACCTCCGGCAATATCTTTTGCTGTTAGTCCATGAATCACTGGGCTTTGCTTTAAATCACCTTTGGCTCTCACCACTGAGTATTGAGCACTAGCCAAATCCACTTGATAGTTTGTGCCTGTCAACCATCCAATTGATGTCACCTTTGCAATATCGGTGTTTAAATCGGTTAACTCCAAGTCTAAAGAAAGTAAGGGTAATTGAGGATAACGAAGGTGTTTAAACTCTTCCCGAATAGGATGTTGTCCCAGCATGACTTTCTTTAAAAAGTCGAGCATTAGCCAATGCCTCCAGAAAACTGCAGTACAGCAGATTGCTGGGCGCGATGGATAGCTTGAAATGCGGCTTTTAACTGATGTTTTTCAATAGAAGAAAGGTCACTTATCCTGACAAAATTGTCCTGTACATTATTGCTTAACTGATGGCGCCAGCGTAAACGGTTCATAAATAACCATATATCGATTAAATTTTTACGATCCTTGTCTGATAGGCCCGACTCTACCGTTAAGTTTTTTAACCTTGCAACGGTGCCCGGCATAGTCAAACCTGCGCTCAATGCATACAAACGCACCAGGTTATTAATAATCGCGACTGCACTTTTCTTTAAATCAATGCTGTCTTTAAACTCCGATTTTTTCGCATAAACAAATTTTTGAAACATCGATAAAGGCACGCTACTCTCATTGGCACTTCGCGCCAAAGCCGCTAAAAATAAAGCTTGCTTGAAGAGTGGCTTACGTTTGCCTTGCAGTTGTTCAAATAGTTTGGTGTCTCCGGCAGCTGCGCGTGCATCCAAAAATATATTAAAATCCAAAATAGCTTGATTGGTCGGCGCGCTTACCCAACGCTGAGCTTGCTTATAGGCCGCATCAACTGACATTCTTAAGGTTGGATTACTCGCCATGATGTTGCCATCACACAGCTTTATGCCGCATTTACCTAATCCCAAACAGACGTATTCTGACATGCCCTCAAAGTACGCTTGCTGCTGTTCATTCGGTTCGCTTTCAAACAGCAAAGCGTTATCTTGGTCTGACCCCATGGTCTGGTCTTCGCGAGCTTGCGAACCATAAACAAGCCAACAGTAGTTGATAGGCGCTTGACCATGCTCTTGCTGATAAAAGGTAATGAGCTTGCGTGTCATAATATCCGTGGCCTGCGAGAGTACCTTTCCGGCAATATCAAAATCACCGGCTCGCTTGGCAGACGAGGCCAAATATTGAGGGATTTGCCAAGCTTTAGAGATAAGCTGGTCAATGTTTTCAGCATTTGCCAAATCACTGATAACAAACAGTACATTTGTGCGCTGCTGCTTTGAAATATCGGTGTTAGTAATCATGCCAAGGGGTATTTTAGTGATCGCATCGAGCACGGGCAGATGATTAATGCCGTATTGTGACATCGTACAAATAGCATCAAACAAGGTTTTGTTTTTGGTCAAATAGGCCGGAGATTCGGTCATGATTTGCTTTATCGGGAGTTGTGTATTTAGACCCACTGCAACCACTCGGTTACGTAGATCTCGATCGGTAGCAATACCGATTAGGACTTCATTATCCATCACTAAGACTGAAGATACTTTATGCTCACTCATGCATTTAGCAGCAAGTTGAATTGAATCTCCTGGACTGACTATAACCGGTGCATGGTGAATCACCTCATGCAGGGGCTTATATAACCACATTGAATTTGAGTCAGTCACCGCTTGATTCTGCAAAGAGTCGTCTTTTGATGCTGTAAAAAACTGCGCAAATGCGGGTGTTTCCATACACAATAAAAAATCGTCTTTAGGTATACATAGCAAAATACCTGGGCTGTCGACATCAACATGTATGGCGTAGTCAACTTTATTAATTAAACGTGCATAGCCAAAATAGTCGCCATCGCTCAAATGCTTGATAGGACCATCGCAGTCTTTGACTGCATACTGGCCCGTCTGAATGACAAACAAACAGTCCTTATGTTTTGCAATCAGTTCCTGTTGATTCTCTGGGGCCAAGTAAATTAACTGACTATGCTGCGCAAGAGACTCACGAACCGACTCGTCTAGCTCGTCAAAGGGTCCTTCTTGCTGCAAAAACTCGACAATCTGCTGTGCTGTTGCGCTCATTCCAATACCTATACCTAGCTTCACTATGACGTAAGTAGTAAACGCCTGATGTTCAAGCATCTGTAGCGGCGCCTGAAATTACATAGTGTTAAACTTGAAGTCGTTTTTAAATAAATAAGCCCAGCATACGCCGGGCTTATTTCAATTCCTAGTAATTAAACCTTATCCTAAGGTTAGTGAGCCGAAGCTTCACCAGCACCTTTCGGGAAGCGGATACTTTCAACAAGGTCTTGAATTTCTTGTGGTGATTCTTTAGTCATTTTAAAGACCACGAATGCCACTATGAAATTCACCAACATACCAATTGTGCCGATACCTTCTGGCGATATACCAAATAACCAATTTTCGGATGTGTTGAGCTCTGGGGCGACAAACTTGAAGTAAATGATATACGTCATAGTAAATATCATACCGCTTATCATGCCCGATACTGCACCGTGGTTGTTCATGCGCTTAGAGAAGATCCCCATGATAATCACTGGGAAGAAACTCGAGGCCGCTAGTCCAAAGGCGAAGGCCACCACCGCTGCGACATATCCTGGTGGATGGACTCCAAAGTAGCCGGCAATACAGATGGCGACACCTGCCGCTATTCGAGCACTGAGCAACTCCTTTTTATCGCTGATATTTGGCGCAAACGTTTTCTTCAATAAGTCATGGGAGACCGATGTCGAAATTACCAGCAGTAAGCCTGCCGATGTCGACAGCGCTGCTGCCACCCCGCCCGCTGCAACCAAGGCAATTACCCAAGCAGGTAAGCCTGCAATTTCTGGATTAGCCAATACCATGATATCGCGGTCAATACTCATTTCATTGCGCTCATCACCTGAATAGAACATTCTGCCGTCACCGTTTTTATCTTCGTGTGAAATCAGACCAGTTTCTTTCCAAGTCGTGATCCACCCGGGAGTTTCAGTTAACAGTGTACCGGTTTGCTCAGTACCGTTAATGGTCTCAATCATGTTTACACGAGCAAAAGCAGCGAGCGCAGGGGCTGTAGTATAAAGCAGCGCGATAAACGCCAATGCCCAACCGGCACTCTTACGAGCATCAGATACTTTCGGTACTGTAAAGAAGCGCACAATAACGTGTGGTAAACCGGCTGTGCCGACCATTAAGGCAAAAGTAATCGCAAATACGTCTATCATACTCTTGGTACCAGAGGTGTATTCGTTAAAACCTAACGAAGTTGAAAGGCCGTCAAGCTTGTCTAACAGATGCACGCCCGAACCGTCTGCTAAGGTCGCGCCAAAGCCTGTCATGGGTAAGATATGACCGGTAACCATAATAGAGATAAACACAGCGGGCACTAAATAAGCAAAAATCAGTACGCAAAATTGTGCCACTTGCGTATAGGTGATGCCTTTCATACCACCAAGTACCGTGTAGAAGAATACGATACCCATGCCGATAATCACGCCCGTGGTAATGTCGACTTCAAGGAAGCGACTGAACACTACACCTACACCGCGCATTTGCCCTATAACATAGGTAAAACAAACGATGATGGCACAAATTACCGCAACGGTACGTGCTGTTTGGCTATAATAGCGGTCGCCAATAAAGTCTGGCACGGTGAACTTACCGAATTTACGTAAGTAAGGCGCCAAACAAAGCGCGAGTAATACATAGCCGCCTGTCCAACCCATTAAGTAAACTGCGCCATCATAGCCCATAAACGAAATAAGACCCGCCATTGAGATAAATGATGCTGCCGACATCCAATCTGCGGCAGTTGCCATACCGTTAAGGACCGGCGGTACACCGCCACCCGCAACATAAAAGTCAGTGGTTGACCCAGCTCTTGCCCAAATTGCAATGCCTATGTAGAGAAGAAAAGACGCCCCTACTATTAAAAATGTTAATACTTGAACGCTCATGATTATTCCTCTTCTACACCGTATTTTTTATCCAATGAATTCATCAGTTTCATATAAATGAAAATCAGAGCCACAAACACATAGATTGCTCCTTGCTGAGCAAACCAAAAGCCTAATTTGAACCCAAAGAAATGGATGTTATTAAGCTGTTCTACAAATAATATGCCGGCGCCAAACGAGACGACAAACCAGACCGCTAAAAGCTTAAATAGGATAGAGAGATTCTCTTTCCAATAGGCTTTTTGATCGTTTTCGTTTTTAAAACTCATTTTTAAAGTCCTCTACCAGGTTGAGTGGTTGTATTGCTGTTTACATTTCAGTAACGATAGGTTTTGTTGCCAAAGCTTTTGCTTTAAAACTTAAAAAGCGACGGCTAAAATCGTCTGCAAAACCTATCTTTACTGAGCTGGTGATCACTCTAGTTTTGTTACTCACTGGGTTAAATGCGACCTTGGTCTTACGGTATTAGTATTAGATCGTTATGTGGTAAAGTGGCAGTTGTTAAAAGCTTGTATAGGAATTTACATGTCGATCGGTTGGATAGCACTGGCTCTAGCGTATTTACTACTGCTGTTTTGGATAGCGAAATGGGGCGATCGAAACTCCCCAACGGCTCGTTGGATTACATCTCATCCTTTAGTCTACTGTCTTGCCTTAGGCATTTATTGTACGGCTTGGACCTTCTATGGTGCCGTTGGGCAATCGAGTACCGACCAGTGGATGTTTTTACCCATTTTGCTAGGCCCAATCATCGTTTATCTTGTTTTTAACTCCTTTATTTACAAGCTTGTTCACGTCAGTAAAAAGCAACATATCAGCACCATTGCTGACTTCATCAGTTCTCGCTACGGCAAACGCCAGGTAGTCGCGCTGGTAGTAACAATTATTGCACTGCTGGCTACCATTCCCTACATTGCTTTGCAGCTCAAAGCCATTGGCTCGACATTTCAAATGATCACTGAAGAAAAAGACAGTCAGTTGATCATTATTATCGCTAGCTTATTTATTGCGGTATTTGCCATGTATTTTGGCACGCGCAATACTGACGTGACCCAATATCGAAGGGGTCTGATGCTGGCGATCGCCTTTGAATCTTGTATCAAGCTAATTGCCTTAGTGCTTGTTGCATTTGTTGGCTACCAAATTTGGCAAACACAGGGCTCTGGCAACCTGCTCGCCGACTATGCCAGCTCTGAAGCAATGCAAAGCTTTTCTAGCATGAATTTTTGGTCACAAACGATTATGGCAGCTGCAGCGGTAATTTGTTTACCGCGGCAATTTCATATCACTGTTATTGACAATTTACATCTAGAGCATATTCGTAAAGCACGCTGGTACTTTCCCGCCTACCTAATCATGATTGTAATGACTATTCCGATCATCGCAGCCGCAGGTAACACCATATTTGCTGCTAACCCAATCGACGGCGACAAGTACGTCATGGGTATTGCCTTGTTTTCTGAATCTATTGCTCTGCAAATCATCGTTTTTGTTGGCGGGCTATCTGCAGCAACTGCAATGATTATTATCGCCACACTTACACTCAGCACTATGATCACCAACGATGTGATCTTACCCAAACTAATGGATAAAGGACTCGCGGCTGGACGCAATAAAGTCAAACGAATCAAAATGATCCGCCGCTATGTCATATTCTCTATATTGCTGCTGGCTTTCGCCTATCAGCAACAGATGGCATATCAGGCGCCTTTGGCCTCTATAGGGCTGCTGGCCTTCTCGCTTGTGATCCAACTGCTCCCCGCCATTGTCGGCGGACTATATTGGCAACGAGGGCATGCACATGGTGTATACGCAGGCTTGCTGACTGGCTTTGTCGTTTGGCTTATGTTTTTACTTTTTCCGCTAATAGAGCCAAATGCAAATATCTATCAGAGCGACATCGTCAGCCAAGGCGCTATGCTCAGTCTGGCAGCTAATATCATCGCTTACATTGGATTTTCGCTAATTTCCACACCACGATTAATTGACCGTATTCAAGCCAAGGCCTTTGTTTCGCCTGCGACTTATTCTGCCTCTTTTACAAGCAATAATGTATTTGAAGTAAGGGTAGCAGACCTTGAAACGCTGATAGGCCGCTTCACGGGAGATCATCGCTGTACTCAGTTGTTTGATGACTATCAAAAACAACATTCGGTTAGCCTAAAAAGCGATGATAAAGCCAGTCAGGCATTTTTGGAGTTTTGTGAGTTAGCACTTGGCGGTGTAGTTGGTTCGTCAAGCGCTAAAGCCCTCATCGACAGCGTTGTGCGCGGCAAAAAATTAGACATTACCGAAGTGGTTAATTTCTTTGATGAGACCACTCAGGCCATGCAGTTTAATATGAGTGCACTACTAACGTCTTTAGAAAATATCGATCAAGGGATCAGTGTGGTAGACAAAAACCTTAATTTGGTGGCTTGGAATAAACGCTATATCGATTTGTTCTCATACCCAGATGATTTAGTGCGCGTAGGCGCCTCTGTTGAGCCACTGATTCGTCACAATGTATTAAGAGGAGACTGCGGGCCCGGTGAGATAGAAATACAAGTACAAAGACGTCTGGAACATTTGCGCAACGGCACGCCTCATCGCTTTACTCGTCAGCGCGATGACGGCCATGTGATTGAAATGGTCGGTAATCCTTTACCGGGTGGAGGGTTTGTTACCAGTTTTCATGATATTACAGGGCATGTTGAAATTCAGCAGGCTCTTAAAGAATCTAACATCGATTTGGCCGCTCGCGTCGCAAAACGAACCGAAGAAGTGCACTCGATCAACGCAGAACTTAGGTTAGAGATTGAGCGGCGAAACCAATTAGAAACTAAGCTGATCAGAGCCCGCAAAGAAGCTGAAGATGCCAACGCCAGTAAAACCCGCTTTTTAGCATTAGCAAGCCATGACGTGCTGCAACCGCTGAATGCTGCCAAGCTATATTTAACGGTGCTTGAAGAAGCCGATATTGCCGAGGATCTCAAAACGACTATTCGCAAACTCAACGATTCGGTAGTCTCGAGTGAAAATCTGATTAGCACTATTCTTGATATCTCTCGCCTAGACCAAGGTGAACTGAAGCCGTTTATTGAAACCTTAAACGTCCGTGAAATGATCACACCAATCATTAACGAAATGAGTATGAAAGCCAAAGAGAAAGGGCTCGTTTTCAGGAGCCGCATTCAAGACTGTCATATCAGCGCCGACAAGACCTATCTGTATAGAATCGTTCAAAACCTAGCATCCAATGCAGTAAAATATACGCCGAGTGGAAAAGTACTCTTAAGCGTTCGTGTCATTCGAGAACGCGTACGAATTGAATTGAGGGATACCGGCATTGGTATCCCCGAAATTCAACAAGCCGCGGTTTTTAGCGACTTCTATCGGGTCGAAAACTCCCAAGAACAAGGTATAGGTTTAGGCCTAGGTGTAGTCAAACGACTGACTCAGCAGTTAAGTTGCCAAGTAAGAGTAAGGTCAGAAGAAGGCAAAGGCTCGTGCTTTTCCGTTGAATTCGCGCAAGTACCGCCGCCAGAAGCCCCAAAAATAATTAAGAACCCTACCCAATCAATATTCAGTAAGCTGAAAATTTTATGCATTGACGACCAAAGCGAAAATTTAGATGCAATGCAAACCTTGCTCTCAAAATGGGGCATCGACGTAAGAACTGCACAGAGCTACGAGAAAGCTATGGATATCGCGCAAAGCTTTAAACCGCATATTTTGTTAGTGGACTATCAGTTAGGGCGGGGACCCGACGGTTTAGAAATTATTGATTTAATTCGCCAGAAACTAAACACCATCCTGCCGGCATGCCTAGTTACTGCGCAGCGAGGTGACGAATTAATGAAAGCCTGCAATGATGATGGTGTGAACTATCTATCGAAACCGCTCAAACCTGCAAAGTTAAGAACGCTTATCCAAAGTATGTCAAAGTTTATTAAGCACGTTGAAGTTGCGGATAAGAAAACCCAACAAAACCTTTCTCATGGTGACAAAGGATGAAGCTAGTTAACCTGAACTCTGGATAATTAGATTGCTTAGACATCTTCTTTTAAGGGCGGTTCTAACTGCAGTTGGGATGCAATGAGTACTGCTTGCGTTCGATTATTTATTCCTAACTTGCGAAAGATAGCCGTGACGTGAGCTTTTACTGTTGCTTCAGCAATATCCAAGTTGTAGCCGATTTGTTTATTCAACAAGCCATCGCGCATATAACAAAGCACTTTGTATTGCGAAGGCGTAAGACTCGCCACATTCTCTGCAAGCTCCGAAAATGTTTCGTCGACGTCTTGTATTTGTTGACGCACCGATTCGGGAACCCACACATCACCCTCAAGCATGTTTGTTACCGCATCTTTTATATCTGCTGCACTTGCAGTTTTAGGAATAAAACCCATGGCGCCTAAACCTACAATCTTTGAGATCAAAGCCGCATCTTCAGTACCAGAAACCACCGCAATAGGAAGGTCAGGAAAACTTTTTTGTATGTGCAAGAAACCAAATAAATCGCTACTGCCCGGCATATGAAGATCAAGCATCAACAGATCAGCTTCGTTAGCTTGCAACACCGCAACGGTTGAGTTCAGGTCCCCAGACTCGAGAATATTGAGGTTATCAAAACCCATAGACAAAGCACCTTTTAACGCATCCCGATATAAAGGGTGGTCGTCGGCGATCAATAGGGTAACCATAGCTAGGTCCTTCTAAATCAAAAGCGGTGAGTTTCTCGATATTAACAAGATGTTTACAAAGAAGAAAGTTTTAATATTGCCCTTAAAAAAGGAGGCTTCAGCCTCCTTTCATATTAAACAACAATGTTTTATCGATTTAGGCGCAAATCGATAAGTGAATCTACCACCGACGGATCAGCTAAAGTAGACGTATCGCCCAGTTGGTCATGTTCGTTCGCGGCAATCTTGCGTAAAATACGGCGCATGATTTTGCCTGAACGGGTTTTAGGTAAACCAGTCGTCCACTGAATCAAATCAGGAGTTGCTATCGGGCTTAACTCTTTGCGCACCCAAGTACGGATCTGGGCCGTTAACTCATCGCTAGGCTCGATTCCTTCGTTAGGCGTAATATAGACATAAATGCCCTGGCCTTTGATATCATGGGGATAACCAACTACCGCAGCCTCAGCTACCATTGGATGTGCGACTAGGGCGGACTCTATTTCTGCGGTACCGAGTCTATGGCCCGATACATTCAGTACGTCGTCCACACGTCCAGTTATCCAGTAAAAACCGTCTTCATCACGTTTTGCACCATCACCCGTGAAATAAACATTAGGATATGCACTAAAGTAGGTTTCAATAAAGCGCTTATGATCACCAAATACCGTTCTTGCTTGCGATGGCCAGCTGTCTTTAATCACTAAATTTCCTTCAGCAATACCTTCAAGTTCGTTTCCATCTGCATCAAATATAGCAGGCTGTACTCCAAATAAAGGTCTTGTTGCCGAACCAGGTTTAAGCGGTGTCGCTGCCGGTAGCGGTGCAATCATCATGCCGCCGGTTTCGGTTTGCCACCACGAATCGATGATCGGACAGCGTCCCTGACCAATGACCCGATGATACCATTCCCAAGCTTCAGGGTTGATAGGCTCACCCACCGAACCAAGCACTCGAAGTGAAGATAAATCACAACCTTCCACAGGTTTTTCACCATGTGCCATCAGCGCGCGAATCGCAGTCGGCGCAGTATATAGACTATTAACCTTATACTTTTCAACTACTTGTGCAATTCTACGCACATCTGGATATGTCGGTACGCCTTCAAAGAATACCTGTGTTGCGCCGCAGGCTAATGGCCCATAAGTCATATAACTATGACCGGTGATCCAGCCCACATCGGCTGTACACCAGTAAATGTCATCTTCTTTGTAATCGAATGCGTAGCGGAAGGTCATCGCCGTGTACAGTAAATAGCCGCCGGTTGTATGAACTACGCCTTTAGGCTGACCGGTAGAGCCAGAGGTATACAGAATGAACAAAGGATCTTCAGCGTTCATCACTTCTGGTTCACACTGTGCAGAGCAATCGTCAATCAGTTCATGCCACCAAACATCGACATCAGCATTCCAAGCAATATCACCGCCAGTGAGCTTGTGAGTCAACACGGCAGTTATTGTTGGGCAAGCACCGTTTGCTATGGCTTCGTCAACGTTTGCTTTTAACGCTGTGCAGCGGCCGGCTCTTCGACCTTGATCCGCTGTAATAACGACCTTAGCATCACTATTATTAATTCTATCGGCAATCGCGTTAGGTGAAAAACCACCAAAAATAACCGAATGTACCGCACCAATTCGGGCGCATGCGAGCATGGCATATGCAGCATGCGGGATCATTGGCATATATATCGCAACGCAATCGCCTTTTTTAACCCCTAGCTTTTTTAATCCGTTCGCCAGTTTACATACTTCATAATGTAGCTGCTGATAGCTAACCTTTTCAGCATCTTTTGGAGAATCACCTTCCCAAAAAATCGCAGTTTTCTTCGCATTTTTTTCTAAATGACGGTCGATACAGTTGTAGCTGGCGTTTAGTGTGCCATCTTCGAACCATTTAATTTCACAGCTTTGTGGGCTGAAATTCGTATTTTTAATAATGCTTGGTTTTTGATACCAATCTAGTTCGCCCAACTGATCGCGCCAAAATGCTTCGGGATCATTAACAGATGCTTGATACATCGCTTGATATTCTTTGTCGCTAAAATGTGGGTTTTGTAACAGTGTCTCGGGCACTGGATATATTTTGGCACTCATTGATTCTGCCTCCGTAAAATGCGTTGTTATTACAAGCTTAACAATAGACTTCTTACTTAAAACCAAAATGAGACTTTGGTAGTAACGTAGAAAAGCTATCTTACAAAGCTCACATAATCTCGCTGAATTAGCTATCTCTTTAGTAAAGATAGAACCATGGTCTTATAGACCATCCGCTAATTTGAAAGTGCGTGAATGCGCATAAAATGATTGTATTAACTACATGAATTGACACAGGGCTTGCCCCTGACTTTCCCAAGCTTAAGCTGACTTCGGTCAGCTTTTTTTTATTCCTAGCTTAACAAAAGAATAACCGCTAAAGGCACCACAAAAAACACCCCGACAATATAGGCAACGCCATACATTTTTTGTTCAGCAACCTTCAGTGAGAGTTGGTAAGACAAATTAGGCGGCCACTCGCGCAAAAACGCTATACCGTAAATGGTTACGACCGCTAGCACATTGTAGCAAAAATGCACAAAGGCAATTTGCAATGCTAAGCCAGCATTCGGCCCATCTACAGCCAAGGCCGCAATAATGGCTGTAATACATGTGCCAATATTTGCACCTAAGGTAAATGGATATATGGCACGAGCCGTGACGATGCCGTTACCCACCAGTGGCACCATTAAAGACGTTGTAGTAGAGCTAGATTGCACCAAAACTGTCACAACAGTGCCAGAGGCAATACCTGCAACTGACCCACCGCCTAAACTTTTCTCAAGAATATCTCTGGCACGCCCGACCATGAGAGATTTCATGATCTTCCCCATCCACGTGATTGACAATATGATCAGAGTTAAGCCCAGCACAATTCGAAACAGACCATCATACAGCTGCGGAAATTGTGAACTCAATAACTTAACCGCATCAACCGCCGGGCCAGTTACAAACTTAACCGGGTTAAAAGAGCCAACATCCGCAGAGCTACCTAGCGTAAATAGTCCAACCAGCGCCGCACTCAAATACTCTAGAAATCCAAACATAATCTCTAATGGCAAGAATATAACTACAGCGAAGATGTTGAAAAAATCGTGGATAGTGGCAGCGTTAAACGCTCTTTGGAATTCTTGTTTGTCTTTGATGTGACCAAGGCTAACGATAGTGTTGGTAATGCTGGTGCCGATGTTGGCACCCATCATCATCGGGATCGCGATATGTATCGGCAATCCACCGGCTACCATGGCAACAATAATCGATGATACCGTACTTGAAGACTGAATTAGCGCCGTTGCTACCATGCCAATAATCAAGCCCATAAATGGGTTGCCGGCAAACTCAAACAGCGTTCGCGCATGATCTTCGGTAGCGGTTTTGAACCCTCCACCAATTAAGCTAACCGCCGTCAGCATTGCAAAAATCAGCAACACCAATATCGACCAGCGTATTGGTTTAGGCCATGCCTGTAGCCTGTTCATAGG
This sequence comes from Glaciecola sp. SC05, assembly GCF_041380235.1. Taxonomy (NCBI): domain Bacteria; kingdom Pseudomonadati; phylum Pseudomonadota; class Gammaproteobacteria; order Alteromonadales; family Alteromonadaceae; genus Glaciecola; species Glaciecola sp. SC05. The sequence goes on along the minus strand of NZ_JBGIYY010000007.1, from coordinate 111,716 downwards.
GTCAGCAGACTGAGTGCTTGGTTTCATCAAAACTTCCCATTTCGAATGACTTCGGTTTTACATCATTAATATGAAGGAAATATTAAAATGCCATTGGATAGCGTTTTATTATCGCATCGATGTCATCTAAAGAAGACTGTGACAGAGTCAAATCAAAAGCTTCTATATTTTCTTGTAGTTGGTTCATGCTCGTCGCACCAATAATCGTTGAGCTCACTCCGTCTACTTGATCGCACCACGCTAATGCAAGTTGACTCGACGTCATGCTATGAGTTGCTGCCAGTTCAGAAAACTGTTTAACAGCCTGCTCTGAATTTTCGGTATTTCTAAACAATCCGTTTCGCTGCATTAATGTCCAGCGGCTACCTTCTGGCCTGGCACCTCCGAGATACTTACCCGAGAGTAATCCTCCCGCTAGGGGAGACCATGGAAGATAAGCAATCTCCTCATAAACACAGGACTCGATTAAAAAAGGCCAGTCTTTTAAATGCAGCAAGTTAAATTCATTTTGAATAGAGACTGGACGAGGCACGCCAAGCTCGTCGCACAGATTTAAATAAGTATGAATACCCCACGGCGTGTCGTCAGACAAACCCCAATGTCGAATTTTGCCACTATTGATCGCCTCACCTAGTGCTTCGACTATGCCACGCATACCCTCGCGCTCTTTAGTCACGTCTAGTTCTGTGGGTTTTAATTGATTAGGCCAATGTTTACCGAAATGAGGGGATGTCCGATTTGGCCAGTGCAGTTGATAGACGTCGATGTAATCGGTCTGTAATCTTGCGAGGGAGTCTTCCAATGCGAGCGGAATGCTTTCTTTTGAAATATTCGATGCGTTTCTGACATATGGAAAACCAGCACCGGCAATTTTACTGGCAATAATAATATCTTTGCGTTTATTCGAATGACGACTAAGCCAGTCACCTATCATTCTTTCTGTATCACCGTAGGTCTCTGCATTTGGGGGGACCGGATACATTTCGGCGGTGTCAATGAAGTTCACGCCCTTTTCCAAGGCATACTGGATTTGTTCGTCTGCATCTTGCTGGGTATTTTGAATACCCCAAGTCATGCTGCCTAAGCAAACACGCGAAACCGATAAGTCACTGCGACCAAGTGATGAATACTGCATAGCTAACCTTATTTTTCTCGCAACATTAATACGGGCCAACGATTGTCGGTAAAGCGCGCGCACAATGCAATGTAAATTATGTGTTTTTAACTACGGAAAAACTAAAGAAAGGTACTCAATATTATCCGATCAATGCCTTCATATGAGCCACAACGCTCCTCCCAAGGGCACTCAAGGCATAACCGCCCTCTAACATAGAGACGATATGACCATTACAATGTCGGTCGGCAATGGCTTTTATATTTTCAGTTAGCCAAATATAATCGTTTTCTAGCAAGCGCAAATGTCCTAAATCGTCCTCTGCGTGAGCATCAAAACCTGCTGAAATAAAAATCAACTGCGGCGCAAAGTCATCAAGCGCTTGCCACCAATGATTCACTAAACTTCGATATTCGCTGCCTTTTGTGCCTGCGGGTATTGGTACGTTGATAATCCCGCTGCGGGTTGGGGCATCACCCGAGAATGGATAAAACGGGTGCTGAAAAGATGAACAAAACATCACGCGTTCATCGTCTTTAAAGATGTCTTCGGTGCCGTTACCATGGTGAACATCAAAATCAATAATCGCCACTTTCTGATACCCTCGGTGCTCTAAGGCATGCAGTGCGGCAACTGCAATATTATTGAATAAACAAAAGCCAGAGGAGCTTGCCCGTGAAGCATGGTGTCCGGGCGGTCTAACTAAACAAAATGCACTTTGCGTTTCATTTGCCAGCACCATATCAACCGCTACAATACCAGCTCCTGCGGCGTGTAAAGCAGCGTCGAGAGTGTGCACCATCATTATCGTATCGTCATCTATCCACACCCGCTCATCTATGCCAGTGGGCGCTTTATCAAATATATTTTGCACAAAATCGCGATCGTGAGCATATAAAAGCTCGTCAAAATGTGCCGGTTTAGCGTCGGCAAATCTCACTACCAGCTCCAATCCAGATGACATAATTTGGTCGTTGATGCTGTGCATTCTGGCTGGATGTTCAGGGTGATCGGGGTCCATGTTATGCAAAGCACACTTAGGGCTGTCGATTATGGTGATGGTCATGATGGCTCCTTTAAGTATCGGATCAGTTCAATTTCACCGGGATCAGGGTTAAACACCCGCTTAAATTCAAACTGTTCGAATACTGAAATCATAGGTTTGTTTTCTGATTTAACAATGGCAAACATTTTTGTCAGACCTCTTGATGTTGCAATCTGTACCATGTTATCCAACAAAATTTTTGCCATACCTTTACCTTGATGATCTTCCCGAGTAACAAAGGCCACTTCACAGATGTTTTCTTCAGGATATAAATAGTAGCGCCCCACTGCTTCAATGATATTGCGCGAGCCCTCCTGCCTTACGATGGTAAGGGCAATATCTTTGCTTTGATCAACACTTACCAAATCACAGGATTTTTCGCGGGTCATGCCTTGGGGAATATAGTTGTAGCGAAGCCGAATAGTCTCTTTGGTGTGTGAATAAAAGAACTCTTGCAAACGACGCTCGTCAGCAGGATTGAGAGCTCGCAAATAAAATGTTTCGCCGTGTATTTGCATTCGTTTTATTTGTACGTCTCCAAGCTCTGGGATATCCGTCGGAAAGTTTTTTTGATAATCAGGCACCCATAGGCTTTTACGGATATTGCTTAACAAGGCTTCTCTAAACTTCGGATGCGCAACCCGAATTAATTCTAAGGCCCGCTCCCTTACACTTTTGCCTTTTAAACTGGCAATGCCAAATTCAGTAACAACATAGTGAACATTGCCTCTTGACGTCACCACCCCTGCGCCTTCGCTCATCCTTGCCACTATGCGAGAAACACTGCCATTTTTTGCAGTGGACTGCAGGGCGATAATCGATTTTCCCCCTTTGCTTTTTGATGCCCCCGTCACAAAATCAACTTGCCCGCCAATCCCGCTGTAAAACTGATAACCAATAGAATCGGCCACTACTTGTCCAGACAGGTCGACTTCTATGGCACTATTTATCGACACCATGTTCTGATTTTTGGCGATATTGGCGGGCTTGTTCACATACGAGCTCGGGTAAAATTCAACGTGCGGGTTATTATGCACAAAATCATATAAACGCTTACTGCCAAGACAAAAGCTGGTCACGGTTTTACCCGGGTGAAAGGTTTTAGCGCGATTAGTCACCACTCCTTTTTGCATCAATTCCATGACACCATCGCTTATCATTTCTGAGTGCACCCCTAAGTTCTTATGATGGTTTAAGTACCTTGTGACCGCATCAGGTACTTTGCCAATGCCTAACTGCAGCGTCGCACCGTCTTCAACTAACATAGCCACGTATTGGCCGATGCGCTCGGTAATCGAGGATACTTGGGCCACGGCTACTTCCGGAATAGCCTGAGCTTGTTCTACACAAGCGCTGAACTCGCTAATATGCAAAAACGAATGACCGGCAGTACGGGGCATCATGGGGTTGATTTGCGCGATCACATATTTAGCGCTACGCGCTGCCGACATCACAATATCAACCGATACACCCAATGAACAATAGCCCAGCTCATCGGGAGGTGAAACCATGATCAAAGCAACATCGATAGGCAAGGTCTCGTCAGTAAACAAGCTAGAAATTTCAGACAAAAAACACGGGGTATAGTCTGCACGACCCTCTTCAACAGCTAATCGGACGGCATCGCCATGAATGAAAAACGTGTTCACTTTAAAGCGATTTTTATGTTCAGGTAGCGCCCATTTATTATCTGAAATAGTGACAATGTGCACCATCTCAAGATCTTTCAATTGCTTAGCATCATCAATAAGACGCTCGATTAAAGCATTTGGTACGGCTGCATTCGACCCTATAAATATTCGATTGCCTGACTCAACGAGTGTCGGCCAATCCGCATGTTGGGTTAACTGAGATTTACCTGATTGCATGATTTTCTCTGTGATCTAAGTCGACCTGAATAACTTTAAGCCTATCAACAATGCAATAAGAAAACATTGATCTGGCGCTAAAGTCTTAGTCGGCTTTTGAGTATCAGGTGTTAAAGGCTTTTTTTGTAAAGAGCGCTTTAATCTATCTAAGCCTTAATAGCCGTTGGTGCTGCCCGCAGCCAATTGTACTCGCTATATTGGGCATCGGCAGATGTGATGTGCAGTGTGAAAGCATGTCGAGACTTTGCCGAACGATTAGCCTCACTAAAATGCGGCAAGACACCATTAAATACCACTAATGAACCGGCCTTAACTTCGAGGGGAAGCGCTCTATCTTGAGTCGGCCAATCTATATCAACGAGTGTTTGAAGCTGAGTACTGTCATCTTCAAATCGTTTAAACTGTTCTTTTAATGGAAATTTAGCGCCCTGCTTATCAACCTGTAAACAGCCGTTTTCTAAGGTCGCATCTTCAATCGCAAACCAAAACGTAAGCACTGATTGTGGGCTTGTATAAAAATAGGTGGCATCCTGATGCCAACGTACCACCCCACCTATTTTAGGCTGCTTAAAAATATACATCGACTGACGAATTTCAGGGGAATTAACACCTAAATCTATAGCAATTTTGGCAATCACGGGCAATTGACTAAAGGCTTTAAAGACTGGATTGAGCACATGCAAAGCATGCCCAATTTTGTTAATACTCAGATGTTTTTCTTGATTCAACTCGCCATTTTTAGCAAAGGCATCTTCTTCAAAAAAGCATCGAATTTTATCGTCTGAACTCAAAAAATAGTCGTCTCTATTTTTGTCCGATTCAGTCTGAGTTGAAAAAACAGAACGGCTTGATTCGGGATCAAAAGCATCGACGATGCCAAGCGCCTCTGATTTAAGTATGGCAATTTGTTCGTCGTTAAATAGTTCTGATAACACCAAAAAGCCTTGCTGCTCAAAATTACGCTGCTGTTGCTTACTTAACATCCCGCCTCCTAGACAACTTTTTTGTGGTTTCAGTTTGCAACATCGCATGAAGATAAGGCAAGGAATATTCTGCACAAAAGTCCAGGCGGGATTGCAACACTCGCATAGCATTGCGTTGCATGTTATTTTTAAGTACACACCAACAACACGCTAATTTTAGTGAATCACACTGCGAGACCATACCATGAATAAAAGCAAACAACTTTTCACTCACATATCATCAACGGGCACCCTTACCTTTTCATTAAAAGAAGTGGACGTACCTAAGCCTAAGCCCCATGAAGTGATTGTGAAAATTGAAGCGGCGCCAATTAACCCTTCTGATATGTGGCCGATGTTTGGCCCCGCGAACTTAGCTGAAGCAAAACTAAATGCAAGCACTGGTGAACTTACCGCTCCTATTCATCCGGCTATGGTAGCCCGCGTGAAGTCACGCTGGGACCAAACCTTACCGGTGGGCAACGAAGGCGCAGGCACTGTAGTAGCGGCTGGTGATAGCCCTCAGGCACAAGCTTTAATGGGGAAAGTCGTTGGTGTATTGTCTGGAGCGACCTATACCGAGTATTGCTGCGTGCCTGTGCAAGCATGTATTGTCCACAACGATGGCACGACTGCAAAACAAGCGGCATCATCATTTGTTAATCCACTCACTGCGCTTTCTATGGTCGAAACTATGCGCCGAGAGGGTCACACCGCACTCGTGCACACAGCAGCAGCATCTAGTTTAGGCATAATGCTAAATAAGATTTGTTTGGCTGAAAATGTTGATCTTGTCAACATTGTAAGAAAGCCAGAACAAGTCGAAATGCTTAAAGCCTTAGGCGCAAAATACGTGCTTGACTCTAGCACCGAAAGCTTCAAAAAAGATTTATACATGGCTATAAAAGACACAGGCGCAACGCTTGCTTTTGATGCCATTGGGGGAGGCGACTTGGTCAGCGATATACTAACCGCGATGGAAATGGTTGGCAGCAAAGATATTACTGGCTTCAACACCTATGGGTCTCCAGAGAATAAGCAAGTTTATATTTACGGTAATTTGGACTTCTCACCCACGGTGCTTAATCGAGCTTACGGTATGACTTGGAATATTGGTGGCTGGTTGCTGATGCGTTTCTTGTCAAAACTAGAGATAAAAGAGGTGTTGGCATTACACAAACGTGTTGCCGACGAAATAGATACCACTTTTGCACTTGAGTTTAGTGATGAAATTTCGCTTACTGACGTTATGCAGCCAGAACACATAGCTCGCTATTTTGCAAAAAAGACGGGCGAAAAATATTTGGTCAATCCTTCCAAGTAAACTCGTCAATCATACTGCTCAGCCAAATCGCTGAGCAGTAACATTGTGAGTAACAGCATCGCTGCACCTAGTCACAGTTTTTAAACGTTTTTAGTTCCTACTAGCCGCAACAAGCAGTTTACAGAAATGCTGCTTGTTTCTAAAATCTCTCGCGCCAGTGGATCAGGCGATCATCGCCTCGATACAGTCCAAAGGTCGTTACTGCAGAGGGATTGTTGTCATATACACCGTCATTGTCCCAGTCATACTTTAACCAATCATAAGTGTCGTAAATTACGCCTATTTGACCCTGATTACCCAGCCCTGGCGCTTGGTATTGAAGAGCCTGCGTTCTGCCATTAATAAAATGACCCGCTGCCCCCAATATACTGGTTAAAGCGGGATCTAAGCTAATGTTACTCAACGAGATATTGGCTCCCGAATAAGAAGTACAGCTATTATCTGACGAAGTCACAAAATCGCTGCCGTTATAATGTTCAAGGCGCATAACTTGTGGAATGTTTGAGGTCTCAGGACCAAAACTGTTTTCAAGTGTCAAGCGACCAAAACGGATCTCAACTCCGATTGGCGAGGCCGCCACTGTAGACAGCGCGTCTGTATTGTCAGCATCTCTGATGATGGTTACCGGAAAATCGATATCTGACCGAAATGGCTGCACTTTTGAGTTAGCTGAACGGTTGTAAAAGAAGCTATCGCTGCTCGAAAACTGATAGTGCAGCACTCCTCTTGGTAAGGGGACGCTAGCCGGTAAAGCACTTAAGTCATTTTGACTCAAGGTGCCGATATTCATATTCGCAGTAATGGGCAACAAGCTAGCGTTTACGCCAGTTGCCACTTGATCAAATGTTGGCAGACCGATACTAATATCTGCGGCGTTAAGTTTCATGTAGTCATTCGCGCTACCTTGGCTATCTTCAAAGTAATTCTGCGTGATAGCCCCCTGTTTGTTATAGGCAGTAATGGCCAGTATCGGATTGCTTAAATATGAAATAGCTCCAATGCTGGAGTTAGATTCTGAACGCTGCCCGCTGTATGCAGCAAAGGCTACTCTGGTGCCGCAGCGCGCCTGAAAAAGTCCATCTTCGACCACAGTTTGTCCGAAATAATGGGGCACAAACCGTCCAATATCGATAGGCGTAGCCTGCACAACAATGCCAGTGTTGCCATAATCTCGGTCTTGCACGTCTAAATTTAATAAGCCGACTTCTGAATATTGCGCCGCGTTGTAAGCAGACACACCCGCGGTAAAACTGCTCAGCGTTACATCTTGGAAGCTCGGGCTGATATTGGCCATCATCGTTGTGCCAGCTGCATAGCTTAAAGCGCCGTCTACACTGCCGCTTAGAGTAGGTCCGGTGCGCGCTAAAGAGAACTGTATTTGCCCAGGTGAGTAATTTGGCGTAATAGCGCCTGCGCTATTTAAAGCACTGACACTAAGGGTGAAATCCTCACCCGCTTGATGCACAGGAGTGGATGTTGCCGACGCACCATTTAACGCCGTGGCGCCAACACTGGCGCTAAGCACTAATTCGGCAGGGCTCACCCAAAACGCATTACTGCTGCCCGACAGGTTTATACCGCCCACATTGTAGTTGGCGTGCAGGCGTATCTGGCCCGCATCAAAATAAACAGGCGTTGGGATGACTGCAATACTGTCGCTTCCAAAATTTAAGGTCGTGGTGCTTGCGCCAGGGTGTTTGGCAATATTGCTGCCATTCACACTAAAACTCAAACCACCGGTTCCGCCTGGGTTAACATTTTCTTGAGATAGCTCGATTGATGTATTGCCATTAAACAGCCCGGTGCAAACACCATTACTATTTCTTACTGCCTGCACCCTCAAAGGGAAACTGGTGGCAGCCACTTGATTGGATATAATTTCAGAGGTACCCGTGTTGCCATCCAAAAATCGAAAGCCCGCATCCTCAAACACAATATTACAGTTTGTAGTGCTGCCGTCGAAACAAACGCTTGGATTGCTGGCAGCGATTGAGGCATTGTTTATAGACAACACAGCGGTTTCGGCAAGCGTGTATGCAAGAGAAGCGGTTCCGGTACCGGTGAAGCTAATACTTTCGGTCACTGTATTTGAACCTGCCGCTGTAACATCTAAGGTGATCACTTGGTTGCTCAGGGAACAAGAGCCATCGTAGGTGTTTGTGCAAGCGTTGATGGTAACGGTTTCGGCTTCACAGCTTAGACCTTGCCCATCGTGAATGATTTGGAAATGATTGATTTGAGATACGCCGGGACATCCAAACCTCACTTTCCCCCCTAGAGCACCCTCTTTAAATATTTCGAAACGGCTGTCATATCCTGATGTAACAATATGGTTAGTAATAGAAACTTCCATAAAGTCGCCACCGGTGCGCTCATAAAATATAGTGCTCATGTCAAAAACAGAGTCTTGCGTCAGAGTAAACGAACCACCTGTTTGGGAGTTTCCGGTAGGATTTTCAAAACGTAACTCATTATTAGCGCCTGCAGAAGAGCCGCTAAATCGATTAAATACCACTTGGTCTCCCGATACGGTATCTAAAACAAATGTAAAGCCATCATCACTTTCAACATATATGCTGTACTCCCCAGCGGGAAGGTTAACTGTGCCCGATGCTTGCACCAAAAAGTGCTCTGAACTTTGATCGCCTACTGAAGCGAATCCTGGGTACGGAAGCGTACCTGAAAATCGTCTATTGTTGCCACCAAAATCAACGCGGTCTACGGTACTTGTGCCACTCGCATTAACGTTGTAAGTACCGCCGTCAATCAAGCCTGTCGCTGGCGAGCCCGCAGCCAACCATGCATCATAAATGTTAATTGCTTCAGTTGTAGTATTAACTTGAGTGTCTGTGCCGCCCCCACCGATACGTATGCCCACCGCATTCAATGTACCTGCAATTCCGCAAGATAAAGGGCAGCGCACTGCAGGTCGAATGCTAGCGTCAAAGTTATTACCCGCTGCTTCGTTTTGATAAAGCTCAGCAATTTGCCTTCCCGACAGTTTCACATCAAAAATCTTAAACTCATCCATGAAACCTTCAAAACCTTGAACCACATCAAAACCGCCGCCAATTTGATCTTGCTCTTGACCAATCACAACTGAATTGGCGTTATCGACCGCCAAGGCACCTAGACTTACCGTGTTGTCACAGTCTTGCTTTACGCCGTCGATATACAAACATACTTCTTCATTTTGTCTATTTATCGCTAGTTGACGCCATGTATTATTGGTAAGCAAGACACTGCTGCTAAGCACATGCTCAGTATCCATAATTTTAACCACAACGGCGTCGTCATTGCGTAAATATATTTCAAGTTCGTCGTCAGTAGCATTCGCACCTAAAGCATGAAATAGGGATTGTTGAGCTTTCGTCACATTTGTTTTAAACCATAAAGACATCGAAAAATCGTCTAATCCATCAACCGCCGTATATGGCACAGCGACCCAGTCAGTATCAGTATTCGCGCTAAGGTCGAGTGACTTTGTAACTACTGCATCTAACACCGGAGCGGCAACACCATTGGATTGTCCGCTGTAATTACCGCTATTGTCTGCTACATCACCCGCTAACTGCGTGTAAAAGCACTCGTCAAATCGATATTCCACTATTGGCACTTGAATCGTCTCAACCGGGCACGAGGGAGCGCTGCCATCGTAGAGCCAACCTTCGTTTTGGTTAGTAAATATTTCTGTTACTTGACTGCCAGTGATTGCACCGTCAAAGACCAGCAGCTCGTCAATTAAGCCATCAAAGGCCTGCGAAGCCACAAAACCTCCACCAACAGTATCTTGCTCTTGCCCCAAAATTAAGCTTTCAATATCAAGTGGGTCAGTACCTCTTGTTACACAGCCCTCTAAGGTACTATTTTTATATAAACACAGCTGTGAACCTTCACGCGTAAGAGTAAAGTGTGTCCAAATATCATTAGCAATAGAATCGACGACTATAGATGCACCAGCACTGTTAAACAAATAGGGAAGAAACGTTCCATCGTTTTGAAACCAGTAAATGAGCTCATTAAAGTTCGAAGACTGCGCACCTGAAATAAAGCTTTGGTTGCCTGTTTTTGCGGTTTTTGCCCACAGCGCCAAGGTAAAGTCTGTTTTATTATTGAGAATGCGTTCATCTAAAATCACAAAGTCATTGGTGCCAACAGCCGAAAGGTCAACGGCGTTGCACACTTTACCCGCAATTGGTTGCGCGCCGCTTGCGCGCCCGTTAAAACCGCCAATACTATCAATCACTTCATTGGCAATATTAGTGTATTGGCTTTCATCAAAGCGATAGTTAGCAATAGGCTCTTTATTGGTAGCTGTGATTTTGGTGGTGAAAAAATTTAGATTATCGATGTTATTGTCTGCTGACCATACCCACTGCGCATTGGCGTCAACCGATGGTCGATTACCCCAAGGGCTCACGCCATTGAGACCATATCCTGAAACGGCTAGATAGTTACTCCAGCCTGTTGTGCTCACACGCCAGTGAAGCGTATCGGTAATTAGGGTTGTTAACCCATTTTCGAATGTGTGTTCGCCGCCTGTTAGTTCGAACTCTCCTAGAAACGCTGCGACTCCTCCCGTATCGACTGCACGAATGTGTAAATAATAATCCTGTCCTGGCGTTAAAGTCGTGGTAAATGAATACGCGGTGGGCCAATTTGTACCAGAGCCAATCAATGTGCCCTGCACAGAATCATCTGTGGAAATATAGGCTTCAAAAGCATTGTCGATATGCACAGTGCCATTGAGTTGCGCCGTTGCTGAGGCTGCAACGCATAGCGACATGACAAGTGCCATCACTATTTTCATTGTTAATATTAATTTCATATCGTTGTTGGCGTCACTTTTTCAAATGAGGAGCGGGTTTGCTCAACACATATCATTTAAAAAATATCGGCTAATCCCGACAAAGCTTGACCATTCGCCATGCTCTAATTTTCATCGTAGAAAAATTGTAGACATAGAGTTGACAATTAAGGTCGTACGGGAGGTTTGTACTAATGAAGTGAATTACAAAAAAACAGAGTACTTTATGGTAAAAAGCCTAGGCGCTATCGGTCTTAACTTCTAATTTAAGCACTTAAGGCGCGCCCTCAATCGCCAACCGAGATTCATAGGTCGACTTCTCTTTTTCAACATATTTCGACCACTGCCTTGCGGCGCCGCGGCTTCCTGCAAATGATTCCGCTTTTGCGAGCTCATCGAGCGCTCTGGCAAACTGACGCGTATTGTACAAAGCTAGACCTAAGACCATATGTGTATTACCGATGTTATCCAGGTCACCTTTTTGAATGGCCACGTTAGCGGCATCAATAGCTTTATCGTACTGTTCTAGGTTGAAATATAGCAGGGCAAGCTGCGCGTCTATTTTACCGTCATCAGACATTTGCGCGGCTTGCTGCATAACCGGCACTGCCTTTTCTTCTTCTTTGGCACGCTGCCACGATTGGCCCAAAAACTTCAAATTACGCAAATTTTCTTCGAGCAATCCTGATGCAATGGCATCTTCCATTAACTTTGCACCTTTGTAAGGCACGCCATGATAATAATAGAGTTGGGCTAAGTTGTAGGTATCAGAGGCTGAGTTAATAAACCCGCGCTGATAAGCTACTTCCATGGTTGCTAACTGCTCTTTTTCGCGGCCGAGTTCTCCGTACATGCCCGCTAACTGTATCCAATACTTTGGCTCATCGTAAAGCCTGATAAGTTTGGCAATAATGTCTTTTACCTTTTCGGGCTCCTTCATTTCAAAATAGATGGCGCGCTGCAGTGTTAGCCAATTTTCATCAGGTAAAAAACCTGCTTCTTCGTGATTAACAATGGCTTCTTCGATATAGCGAGCAGCGTCACTGAATTGTTTGTTTTGATACAGCGCCTGCGCTTTTAAAATATAATTTTTAGGCGGAATTTTACCGTCGTTTAAACTTTCCCAGCGCTCTAAATAACCCACCACCTTGTCGTATTGGCCCTGCATCATACTCAGCTGCGCCAAACTAAAAATCGTGGTTTGTTCAAAACTCACTGGGATGGGCTGCTCTTCAATCGCCGCCTGAAAGGCCTCTATCGTTTCGTCAAACCGCTCTTCGTTGTAATAAATGAAGCCATAAAAATTATACATCATCGCCCGTTCGTAGCTGTTCATGCTGTCGGCTTTACTTTTTACGAGGTCTAATATGGCGATGGCGTCTTCAACATTGCCAGCGTCACCGGCGCTTTGCGCACGGGCAAGCTGTTCGTATACGGTAGCTCGTAGGGCAGGTGTGCGGCGTGTTTTCCTGTCTCCTAATTTGGTCTCTTCTTGAGCGACTGCGGTGGACGTAATTAGCAGGCTTGCAACGGAGCTAACAGTGCCCGTAGTGCTGAAAATTAATAAAGAGCAAAGTATAAGACGTGATTTAGATAAAAAGCACTGCAGTAACTTCATCTTCATTATCCATCTATCTTAAAAGTTACACGATTTTGCACGCCAGCCACTTCTGTTGGCTCACCGTTGATGACCCGCGGCTTATATTTAAATTTAAGCACCGAATCCATAGCTGCTTGTTCAAATATGCCTTGTGGCTCGGCCTCAATGACTATTGGGTCTTTGACTGCACCGGTTTTGGTGACCGTAAATTCAACAATGACATAGCCCTGAATGCCGCGCTGAAGGGCCCTACGTGGATAGACTGCAGCTACTTTGGTGATGGGAACATATTCGCCGTCACCCGATTCTAAGGCTAAACCGCCTTCCAAACCAATATCGCTGCTCACGTCTGCACTAAAATCTAAGCCTCCGCCGTCACCGTCTGGCGTGGATGCTTCCATTTGCGGGGTCTCCATTTGCGGAGGCGGCTCTTGTGGCTTGGGTGGCTTTTGAGGTTTGCGCTCTTTTTGCTCAACCTGTTCGTCTTGCTTGACTCTCACAAAATCGAGCACGCTGCCCCTTGGCGGATCGGTTAACGCACTGCCGCCGCTTTGAATCAAAGACTGCATTAAAAAAAACAGTCCTAAGGTGATTGCAGCAGCTAATACTAAGGCGATAACGATTCTAAACATGTTTTAAGGCTCTTGTGTCGCAATAGAGACGTCCAAAATACCCGCTGCTCGCGAAGCATCCATGACTTTAATTAACACATCGGTTGTGGCTTTTTTGTCTGCTTGAATCACAACGGTGCCCTGCGGGTTTTCGGCATGCAAACGTTCAATATTTGCCTGCACCGCGCGCACATCCACACGGCGCTTGTTGATCCAGATTTCGCCTTTATCGCTGATCGCGACTAAAATGCTTGCTCTGTCTTTTTTAACTGCAGTAGAAGCATCTGGGCGGTTCACGTCGATACCCGCCTCTTTCACAAAAGACGCTGTCACAATAAAGAAGATCAGCATGATAAACACCACGTCGAGCATTGGTGTCATATCGATATTCGCTTCTTCTTCATCTACTAAATTTTGAAAATGTTGTTTCATGATATTTCCTCACCAAGCATGCATATGCAGCGCTTAGTTAATGTCTCGATTAAGCTGTAGGGCGTCTTCTAAATGCGTTCGTTCGGCTTTTGAGGTTCGCGTCAAATAAGCAGAAGCAAATACCCCTGACAATGCCCCTACCATGCCTGCCATAGTTGGAATGGTTGCTTTTGATACGCCCGATGCCATTGATCTGGCATTACCTGAGCCAGAGATGGCCATGACGTCAAATACTTCAATCATCCCCGTTACCGTGCCCATTAAACCCAGCAGCGGACACAGCGCAACCAAGGCCTGAATAATGGGAATACTGCCATTTAGCTTAATAGACAATCGCGAAATGTTTGCCTGACGAATTTGCTCCGCAAACCAAGATGAGCGGTCTTTGCGAGCGCGCCAGTTTGCAAGCACCTCTTTTTTAAGCTGCTTGTGGGTGATATTGATATACAGCACCCTTTCTAAAATAAGCAACCACATTACAAAGATTAGCAAACCGATAACTAGGAGAACATCTCCCCCTGTTTCGGTAAAATCTCGTATGGCTTCGAAAAACTCAATCATAGTGGTCTCCAGCTAATCGCAATTAGTTGGCTTTACTGAGTTGAGTTTGCTTCTCGGCTCGCTCGGCAATCACCCCTGAAGCTTGCTCTTGAAGGATATACACTACATTTTTACTGCGCGTATTGAGTATCGCATACAGTAAGGTCATCGGAATGGCCACTACCAAGCCAAGTACCGTAGTCACAAGTGCTTGCGATATACCACCGGCCATCAATTTAGGGTCGCCGGTACCAAATAAGGTAATCGCTTGGAAGGTATTGATCATGCCCGTTACGGTCCCCAGTAGACCCATTAGTGGCGCCACTACTGAAATAATTTTGATGATGGTTAAAAAGCGGCTGAGCTTAGGCACCTCTCCTAAAATGGCTTCAGTTAAATGCAGCTCTAACGATTCGGTATCTGCATGCGGATATTTATCGCGCACTTGCATGATGCGGCCAAGGGGATTGGTATCTTTAAAAGTGCTCGATTTCAACTGACGGTTCACCTTAGTACGGATAATCGACAGGCTAATCAAACGCTCAATGGCGAGCAGCAAGCCAATTGCGCCGACCACTAAAATGATATATCCGACTAGACCGCCCTGCTCTACGCGCTCCTTGAGGCTGGGCGCCTGCACTAATAGGCCTAAGATTGAACCGCCTGTTGGGTCAAGACCGAATCTGACTAATTCACCATTAGAAGCTTCTAATTCGGAAATAGACGTTAAAAAGCGTTCAGCGGGCTGACGGACAAGCTCAGAAACGTTGCCTGTTACCCCATTGAACTCGAGGTATTTACCATCGGCAACTAGCGCAAATGGCCCTACTCGGGTGACTGTTTTGTTGACCTTCTGGCCACCTGCTTCAACCACTTCCGTGTTAAAGCGAGTTACCTTGCCCGATTCAGTCATTTCACGCTGCACTTCAAACCACACGCGCTCAATTTCTTCAATTGATGCAAGCTTAGAAGACGAACCCATCGATTGGGCCATTTCATCTAAGAAATTCGCACGATCTGGAATCTGAGCCGATATCGCCGAGTTGTAGAATTTATTTTTAGTATCACCAGCCACTTGCTGAAGCACGCCAAACAGCTCTTTTAATGAACCTAGGCGATTGTCGAGAGCACCGTTAAGGTCGGCCAATTTAAATTCGTTTTCTTCAAAATTGGTTTCGAGTAACTCTGAAGTACGCAACATTGCATCACGCGCCTCGATGGTCTCACGCAAGACACGGTCTTGCTCTGAACGCTGGGCAATAAAGTCTTGTTCGCGGGCTTGATTTTGTTGAGACTGCGAAAACTTACCTTCTTCAAGCTGTTTTAATAGGGCGTCTAAATCTAATGCCCTTGCATTTTCTTGTGCACTAGCACCTAATGCACAAGCGCCGATAAGTGCAACAATCGCTACCTTACTGACCAATGAATGTATTAATGATGTCATTTGTCTCATTCCTTAATCTGTAATTGCCACAGGCACCATTAATAAATCGGGTGCGAGTTGTTTTTTAGCGATGCGCAGGCCTTTTGTGATCTGCGTGCGGTAGCTTGAATCGAGTTCTTCCCATTGACGGGTTTGCTTATTCCAAGCGCCTTGACGTGAGGCATCTCTTGTTTGATATAGCAAAGCAGTGCGACCGATGCGTAAAAACTGTACCTCACGCTCTTGGCCATCGATGCTCTGTAACCCTGAATATGCTTCGATTGTGCGACCATAGTCCATTTCTACTTGAAAGGCTTCCATGACGCGACGAAATTTTTCAGACGGCGAAACATCAGCTCTGTCCATCATTGCGTTTAAATCGGCAATGCGGTCTTCACGCTCTTGGGCTAAAAAAGGCACGTCAAGAGCAACGAATTGCTCTAAGCCATCGATCATGTTCATCATAAGTGGGGTGATTTGACGTTCAATGACACTGACTTCGTCTATGGCATCGTTGAGGTTTTGCATTTCCTCTTGTTGATTCAGAATTTGTTTTCTGAGTTGACCGTTATATACCTCGAGACCTTCTATTTCTTTGATTAAGGTTTTGTATTGCTGCAGTTTACCGTCAATCTGGCCGGCAATGCCGTCGATAGTATTTTGAGACTGCCTCGCTGATTCATTTATTTGGTCTGCGCTTTCTTTTGCTGGCTCAAGATATTGATCTTCTTGAGATTGCGCTAGGTCAGCAAACGACAAGCACGTGAGCAAGAGAAAAATAGGAGTTAACACCTTCATACAAAATCCTAATGATTATGTGAACATTTAGGGCTAATTACTGACGTAATCTAACCTGATTTATGGCAACGAAGGATATGCAGTATCTGTGACAGTTTTATTACAAATCGAGTGCAAACTGATGTCTTCATAAATCTGTCATAATTCACTCGTGGCAGTATACAAAGGATAGGGGTAATATAAGGAGTGGACAGGCACTTTATAAACCGCACAAAATTATGCTTTGTTTTCTATAAAGTAAACTAAGTTAGGTATTTTTCGTATATCATTGCGTGATAGTGAAATGCCTACTCATCAACAAATCGGATTATGATGTATATTCAAAATTTGCAGAAAATTAGACAAATAACTTTTCATTTTTGGCCAAATAAGCTCATTAATCTCACGCTATCCTTGGTCATAGCCGCACTCCTATTTTCAGCGAACGCTTACGCCGAAAAGCCGGTAGCGGGCGACCCACAAACCGATGTTTTTGACGGATTATGGGATTCAGCGGTGCTTTACGGCAGTAAAAGTGGCGAGCGTTTTCCCTTTATTAAAGCTCGCGGCCGTTACCATGGGCAAGTTTTTAAATTTGATGGTGACGGAGATGCCGCCACTGACTCTGAAAGCCGCCGCATTCGCCTTGGCCTTGATGTTGCTTTTACAGACAAACTCGAATTGTCTTTTGATTTTAATATGGGTCGCCAAAGCGGCGATGACTTTATAGAGAATTTCGACTTCATTTCACTATCTTACGCAATCGATGACAACACCGAACTGTCTGTTGGCAAACTGCGCCGAAATGCGCTAACTCGTGAAGACAGTACATCGTCAAACAATATCCTCACCATTGAGCGCTCTTTGCTCGCATCACGTTTCTTCATGGATAATGTGGGCGGGGCCTATATTGAACATGAAAAAGACGCTTGGACCTTCGGCGGCGGCATACTCAAAGGCAGTACCGAAGAAGACCTTCGTTTACCCTCACTCGACGGTGCAACGATGTTTCAAGCAAATATCGCGAATCAAATAACCGATATAACAGAGATACGTTTAGACTATCTGCATAATCCTGGTGACCCTAACAACAATGATGTTGAACCCTATCGTCATGTAATTTCGTTGAACTCTTCAACCCGCTCCGGCCGCTGGGGTTTAATTACCGATGTAATATATGCCGCCGGCTTGCCCGAGGCTAGAGGTGACTTATTCGGCATAGTCATTATGCCGCACTATATGCTCACGCAGCGTTTACAATTGGTTGGGCGCTATACATGGTCTGGCTCTAATGAAGCAAATGGCATTCGACTATTAAATCGATATGACCGCAGAGCCGTTCCTGAGGGCTTTGAATTCGGTGATCGCCATCAAGAAATATACGCAGGGCTTAACTATTACTTTTATGGCCATAAATTGAAGGTAATGTCTGGTGTTTCTTACACCGATTTTGACAGTGTTGAGGGCAACACCTCCGTTGTAACCGCCTCTGCTGCGCTACGGTTTTATTTCTAATAGTAGAGATATGAACATTTAAGTTGTTGCGCCGCAGCGAATTAGTAAAAAGGGTGTGATGCCAACAGCATCGTTGGTGTCGCCCTAAGACGAAGTCTGATATATGGATTGTTAACACGAATAGGCTAAACAATAAGGTCAGCGGCTAGGACTACAAACGAACTAAATGACCAAGCGATTACATTGCTCTTATTGCAAATATCCACTAAAGACCTGCGTATGTGAATACATAAAGGAGGTGGATTGCGACCTACATATAAGCATTATGCAAGACCCAAGTGAGGTAAAACATGCAAAAAACACTGCGCGGCTGATCCCACTTTTACTCCCAAAAACTGAAATATTTATAGGGCAACATACATCAGACTTTCTTGCTCTGAGAAGAAAAATACAACAACATCCAGATACTCTGCTAGTGTACCCTTGTAAAAATGCAATTAATATTGCTAGTAAAAACAAAAAGTTAAAAGTAAAAACAAGCCATATTATACTGATTGATGGCAGCTGGCGAAAAGCAAAAAAAATCTATTTAGGTAACCCATGGCTGCAGCACCTCAACGCCGCCACCTTCGATGTAAGTGAGCCTTCTCGCTACCATATTAGAAAACAATCCTTTGACAATGGCTACAGCACGATTGAAGCGCTTGCATATACCTTACATGCACTGCAGCACACACCTATTGACGCGTTCATTAGGCTACAGGATGGGCTGCAGCAATATTGGCAAGGCCCACGGTAATCTTATCAAATTAACGACTGAGCTCCTGAGTTAATCTACAAATAGGCTTTAGGAAAAGACAAGGACAGCCACCAAGCCACTCATCAATAAAATATTCTAGTCGCATACTTAATTTACAAAAAAAGTAGTCGGCGATTGTCGCCAA
Organism: Glaciecola sp. SC05; assembly: GCF_041380235.1. Classification (NCBI taxonomy): domain Bacteria; kingdom Pseudomonadati; phylum Pseudomonadota; class Gammaproteobacteria; order Alteromonadales; family Alteromonadaceae; genus Glaciecola; species Glaciecola sp. SC05. Next base: position 92,814 of record NZ_JBGIYY010000007.1, on the reverse strand, counting down.
CTGCCGATATTATCAATATATAAGTCAGATCGGCGTCAACGCAATAACATTGAAGAGTGCCAATTCTGATTAAAATTAAACATCATATGTGGAGCCTTTAAATGCGCTGGATGCTTGAAACAGAAGAGTCAGACACTTTAGCTGAGCGCGTAAAATTACTATATTGGAACGCTAACAATAGTATTTTCATTACCTTTTCAGCGTTTACGGTGATGTGCATTTTGCAACTTGATACAGCCCCAAATTACATCATTGTTACCTTTATTACGCTCATGTTTAGCGTATGTGTGTTGCGCTTTATAGACGCCAAGCGCAAGCCTATAGCTAGCTATGACTTTTCGCTTAATCCTAAACAAGACTTCAAAAATTTTAGCTCCAGTATTCTTACAACTGGGTGTATATGGGCCAGTTTCAATGTCGTCTTTATGCAAGAAGCCTCTCTGCTCGAACTGGCTTTCAATGCGGTAATATTAGCCGCCATGACCGGCGGCGCCATTACCGTTTTAGGCGCAGCAAGAAGAGTCGTAATGGTTTACGCGACCTTGCTATTAGTGCCCTTTTGTATCATCGGTTTCTTTGTCAATTTTGAGAATTTTTATTTAATCTCGATTCTCGGATTGGGATATTGGGTGATGGCGGTTAAATCCTCGGCTATCAACAGTGCGTTTATTAACAAAACACTGAATATCGCGGCCGAAAACGATGAGCTTTTACGCTCCCTTACCCACGAAAAACAAAGTTTAAGCGAAAGTAATAAAGCCTTGACCGCGGCAAGAGAAACCTTAAACGAATACACCTATCAGCTGGAACAAAAAGTTCAGGAGCGTACTGACGACATTTTAAGGCTGTCTAACTTAGATGCGCTTACCGGCCTATATAACCGAAAAGTCCTGCATCATGAAGTCGAACAATTTTTGCAAAGCGACGCTTCTAACTCCGGTTGTGCGCTGTTGTTTTTAGATTTAAATGACTTCAAAGAAATCAATGACCAAATGGGTCATTTTCAAGGCGACCTTGTATTAAAAGTTATCGCCGACCGACTAGATAAACTGCGAAAAACCCTGTCTCCGAATATTATATTAGGACGTTGGGGAGGCGACGAATTTGTCGTGCTCGCAAAAGCTTACAATCATGACAATATCAATGACATTATCTGCAAACTTCAAAATGAAATTTCTAAACCGGTGAGAGTCGGTGGCGTAACGCTGAGCGTCAGTACCTGTATTGGCGTGTCTTTTTACCCGGAGCACTCTGACAATGCAGATCAGCTTATTCAATATGCAGATATGGCTATGTACCAAAGTAAGCATGCGGGTGTGCAGGTCCAACCTATTTTTCAAGAGAGTCTGAAACAAAAATACAAACGACAACAAAACCTCAAACTAGCACTTGGCGAGGCCATTGCAAAAAATGAATTCTTTTTAGTCTACCAACCTATTATGTGCTCGGTCAGCAACATGCCCGTTGGCGTAGAAGTGCTGCTGCGCTGGCAGCATAAAGATGAACTGATAAGCCCCGTAGAATTTATCCCCATTGCCGAAAAAAGCGATTTAATCGTCGATATCGGGCTGTGGGTGTTGCGAAAATCGTGCGAGGAGTTTGTGAAAATCAAGCCGCCCTCGCATATATATTTGTCGGTGAACATCAGCGCTATGCAGTTAAAACAGGACTTGTTTGTTGAAAGCATCGACGAGGCATTAAGAGATACCGGGTTTGCTGCCAATCAGCTGCAGCTGGAAATTACCGAAACCTTAATTTTAGAAGAGAAACAAAACGTCGAGAAAGTCATCAAGACACTTCGCGACAAAGGGATCAGGATTGCCATTGACGATTTTGGTACCGGCTATTCATCTCTCAAACAGCTTCAAGATATCACCTTCGACTCTATAAAAATTGACCGATCATTTATAGTCAATATGACCGAGAAAGACGTCGCGATTTTGTCGGCTGCTGACTTCATTGCACGGCAGCTTGGCGCATCGACAATTATTGAAGGCGTTGAAACTTTAGCACAAATCGATGATTTAAAGCTATTGGGTTTGCACTGCTGCCAAGGCTTTTTCTTTGCTAAACCGATGCGCATTGAAAAGATGAACGCCTGGTTAAAAACCGACTTCAATAGCGCTCAGATAATAGAACAGCAAGCAACAAGCCAAGCATAAAAAAGGCTGCACAAGCAGCCTTTTTTTGGCACAAAACAACACTTCACTTTATGCAGTAAGCCTAAAGTCTAAAACTCCCATGAATAACTTGCGCTAAACGATATACCCTCTCGTTCAAATAACAAATCTAAACCTTCTTGTGAGATTTGTTTATCCTGATTCAGTATATTTTTAACACTCAGCTTTAGCGACGATTTAAAATCTGGAAAGTATGTATAGACTAAATCCAAAGAGTGAAAGGTTTCCTCCTCTGCATCTTGGTTGCCTCTGGTGCCAGGCACGATGATTCTTGGGCCAAAAGCGTTATACACCAAGGTAGCGGTGTGCTCGCCGTTGCTTGAGTCATAGCCCAACTGAAGGTTTGCGACCCATTCAGAATGGCCCACCAAACGGCGCTGGTTATTCGTTACGATGTTTGATGCACTGGTTGCATCAAGCGCATCCAGCACCTGTTGTTCAAACAATGAGATTTCATCGTCGTCAACCGCGCCCAAGGTTACCTCTGAATCAGAGAGGGTTAGGTTACCGCTGATATAAAAATTGTTGAGGTTTTTACTGATAAAGTCAAAATCTTGCAAAAACTCCATTTCAATACCGTAAAGCTGACCAGACTCGCCATTTGCTGTCAGCAGGTTAGGCGCAGCACCCCCTACGGTACCTAGCTCAACCAGCTCAATCGGCGTATCGATATCTTTATAAAACAGGGCTACCGATACGTTGTTACCATCTGCCATATACCACTCCCAACGAAAGTCGATATTGTCCAACTTAGAGCTTTGCAGTAATGGCGAGCCACGTACCAAAAACTCAGTGAGCGGATCGATAAAGAAGGTCGTGCTAATATCGCGTAAATCAGGGCGAATGGCTGTTTGGCTAACGTTTAAGCGAAACTGCATCTGTTCACTCATCAAGTAGGTGAGTGCTAAAGAAGGAAAGAAGTCATCCTCTTGAAACGCAATTTCTTGTATTTCATCGCCTTCAATTGAAAAGGTATTAGCATGCGCTGAAAACGGCACAGATATCTGTCTAAAATCTTCGTAGCGGACGCCGCCGCTCACTCGCCAAGTATTGTTGATGAACGCGTCAGCCATAATATAGTAAGCGTCTACTTTTGTTCCTGCGGCGTATTTATCGCCGTCAGCCACACCTGACTCTAAGATCCCTGCTCCCGTTTGGCTATTGTAAAAATCAGCGTTTAATAGATTTTCAGGAGCGAATATCTCATCAATACGACTGCCAAATGTCGCATTATCGGCAATCGCTCGGTGCGGTACTAAGATGGACAGGTTTTCAGCCGTACGGGCTTTTTCAAAAAAATCACCGCCTATTTTAAATTCCAACTCTAAGTCTTTTAAGTAGAGCGGATAACCAAAGTTCCAGCCGGCAGAGTCCGATACATCTCTTAGCGTTTGAAAATCTCGTTGAACACTCGTGGCCGATACGTCCTGTAACTGCTGATCAACAAACATACCGTCGTCAAAGTTCAACTGAAAAACCACATCTAAACTGCCAGGTTGCTTGCGACTTGCCCGACTGGTGCCATAATACCAATCAAAGTATGTGTTCTTAAACTCTGGAAAATTGTGCGTGCCGCGAATTTGATTTGAATTCATGCGTCGCTCTTCAAACAACATATCTACTCGGCTCAATTCAGTGGTGCCAAATATAGTCTCATTGGCATCTACAAAATCTCGCACCCGCACTCGGTCGCGCATGTCGTGTAGCAATACATTGGTCATGTCAAAGCGATGATTAGCGTTATACTCATAGCCAATGTTAAACATGCCACTCCAGTTAACGTTCTGCTCGGTAGATACACCGTCAAAACTTTGCGCAAAACATTTACCGTCATTGACTCTATCTTCTGGCAAATCTTCACAGCCGACAGTACCTAAACTGGTGCCGTTAAACTGCTCTTCAACTTTCCAACTGTTGTCGTAAGATAAGGTAGATAAGAATCCAATTTCCCCTTCTGCACCAACACTGTATACGTTGCCCAAAGTCATGCCTAAACCAAAGTCAGGATCGATGCTCTGCTGGTCTGGGCCAATCTCCCAAAACATTGAACTCAGCATGTTTTGTCTGTCACTGAGGCTAAGCGGAAACCTCGAACTACCTTCAATACCGTCATCTGACTGCGCACGCTCTAAATTATTCGCAATGAGTGCCGGTAGTGCTCGAGTTCCGTCGTCTCTGCCAGACCAGTCTTGTCCGCCACCACTATAAAAAAAGCCGTCGTCGCGGTTATTGGTATTGCTCCCTAAACTTCCTGAAAGTTTGAATACAAAATCGTTGGGAATGGTTTTAGTGCGAATGTCTACATTGCCCCCACCGAAGTGCGCTGGCATATCTGGCGAAAATGATTTCTGCACACTCAGACTTTCAATAATATCGGCAGGAAACAAATCCAATGGCACAACTGATCGAGTTGGGTCGGGACTTGGCACACCCATGCCGTTTAGCTGCGTACTCGAATACCGCTCACCGAGGCCTCGTACATAAATAAACTTGCCATCGACGAGGGTCAAGCCGGTCACCCGTCGTAATGCGCCTGCGGCATCTGAATCACCGGTCCGAGAAATTTGATCAGCGCCCAAAATATCGGCTACAAAAGCTTGATTTTGGCGCTCTTGTAATACGGCTGTCGCGCTGCCTTTTAATCGTGTACCGGTGGTCACGACTTCTTCAATTGCTTCTTCATCATCCGATTGCGCAGATACCTGTGAAGATAAACTGCCAATCATCAGTGCAGATAAAATAGCCAAATGAAGTGTCGACTTCATGGTCTTGGGTAGGGGCAACAAGCTAATATTATTCAGACCCATGTTTTTAAAACTCCATCCTGCGTTCTGTGTAAATCGCGGTTTCGCATCATATGAACACATGTTTTGTGTAAACAGCAAAGACGCCAACTCAGGCTTAAACGAGCGGCGTCTCAACATTGCACTGCTAATTATTGCTAAGACTGAGACCTATAAAGCCTAGTCGCTCAGCCCAACCGTAACCCAACCTGCGGTCCAATCATTGTTAGCATCCATTGCTCCAATATAGTCAACACTGTCAAAGAATGTATCAACTGCTGATGGGTCTGCACCTTGGCCAAGCAGTAATGAACCGGGAGTAGGTTGATAACCGTTGCTTGCAAAACCGAGACTATCGGCTGCAACCGTTGAATTACTCATTTGGTCATTAAAAAATGCCGCGCTGAAGTCACTATCAAAGTTTGCATCACCACAGGCAAGTACTGAGTTTTGCATAAACAATATACCCGTAGTCGCATTAGCCTGCGACTCGTCGCCGTTCACACGCAAACAGTTATCGTAGCCATCTGGGCCAGTCACCGCGAAGTTCCACAAAGAGCCAGCCGTTCCGGCTCTTAAGCGCACTCCGTTTGCGCCCGCCTCGCCAATAATGGTTACGTTGGCAATGTTCGGGTTGGTTAGTGGCGTGGCTCCAGCATCAAATTCACTATTGTCAGCTTCAAAGGCATTGTCGCCTGAACCGTCTTGCTTAATGAGCACAAATTGCGCGTTTCCTGTCCAGCCAAATGACCAGTCAAATGAATCATCACCAATTGCAGTTAACACCACATGCTTGACACTAACCGTGCCGCCAAAGAACTCAATCCCGTCATCTAAATTTTGATGAACATGAATGTAGTCAACCACAGTGCCTGAGCCTACTCCAGCAAAGGATATGCCGTTTAGTTCATCACCGTTGCCAAGGGTACGTCCTGCATGCTTGACTACCACGTAGTTAAGCGTGCCTGAATCATCATTAGGCATGTTACCGCCAAATTGGCCAGCATCGCCTTCCGCACTAACACCACAGTTGTTTAACTCAGCCTCTGTTGTTTCGCCCACTTGGTCACCACAAGAGTTAGCCGGCGCTCTACCTAGCAGCACCAAACCACCCCACTGCCCTTGTGCCGTTTCTTGGCCGGTAACGTCTTGAATAGAGGTCATGACTATAGTTGCATCAGCGGTACCCAAGGCTTCGATTTTTGAGCCGCGGCGGGTCACTAAAAAGTCTTCACCCTCTTGGCCAATGATGGTTGTGCCGTTTTGGATGTAAAGAATAGCTGAGTCGACATTATCGCCGCCTACCGCTGTACGACCATTTAACACCCAGTGCGCATCGTTAGTAAGCGTAACATCCGCAGTAAAGGTGGTATCTTCACCTAACTGATATACTGGCTTATCAGTAATTTCTGGGAACTGCCCAGAAACATCTGTGGCCAAGCCCTGCGCTAAGGCGTTTTGCACATTGCTCGGAAAACCACCGGCTAGACCAAAGGCCCATCCTGCTGTCCAGTCATTCGTTCCATCAAACGCACCCACATAGTCTGTCGACACAAAGTAGCTGTTATCACCTGACAAGTCTGCACCTGCACCAAACACTGGTGATGTGGCTTCTGGTGTTCTGCCATCTGCAGCTAAGTTAAGTTCGCTTGCTGAAGCAAACACACGATTCGTCGCATCTGCGCTAAAGATATCTTGGGTAAAGTCATTGCCAAAATTCGCGTCATTTTCACAGGCTATAAAACTGTTGCTAATACTCAGCGTGCCGGCAGTGGCGTTAACTTCAGACTCTGCGCCATTGATGCGCAAACAGTTAGCATAACCAGCAGGGCCGACTATCAAAAAGTTTTTCAGCGTACCGGCCGTGCCCGCTCTTAATCGCACACCATTAGTATTTGCTGCGCCTTGAATAGTCACATTGGCCACGGTTGGATTGGTTAATGGCAACGCAGATGCGTCAAACTCACTGTTGTCTGATTCAAAAGCATTATCGCCATCTTCATCGCTCTGTACGATATACACAAACTGTGCATTCCCAGTCCAGCCAAACGACCAGTCGAATGAATCATCACCAATATCTGTCAATACTACATGACGCACATTGACGGTTCCGCCGAAAAATTCGATGCCGTCATCGAGGTTTTGATGCACTTGGATATAGTTTACATTGGTACGTGAGCCTACACCTGCAAATGAAATACCGTTGAGCTCATCACCATTACCAAGCGTGCGACCAGCATGCTTAACAATTACGTAATTTAGCGTACCTGAATTATCTTCGGGGTCGGTGCCACCAAACTGTCCTGCATCACCTTCTGCGCTAACACCACAGTTTTCAAGCTCTTCGGTGGTGGTTTCCCCCACTTGATCACCACAAGAGTTGGCTGGCGCTTTACCTAATAAGACTAAGCCGCCCCATTGGCCAATACCCGTCTCTTGTCCGGTAACATCTTGAATGGACGTCATAGTAATAGGTGCAGAGGCAGTGCCCAGCGCCTCAATCCGCGAACCGCGGCGAGCGACTAAGAAATCTTCGCCTTCTTCACCAATGATAGTCGTACCACTTTGAATAAATAACACCGCGCTGTCTTCATTGTCGCCGCCTACTGCGGTGCGGCCATCTAATATCCAGTGGGCATCATTACTTAGGGTAACGTCTGCAGTAAATGTGGTGTCAGTATTCAAGCGATAAACGGGTTTATCGGTAATTTGTGGAAATTCACTGGAAACGTCAGATGCTAAACCTTGTGCAAATGCGTTTTGGACATCGGCAGGAAAACCACCTTTTACACCAACCGTCCAGCCTGCCATCCAGTTGTTTTGACCATCAAATGCACCTACATAGCGAGCGTCTTCAAAACTTGTGCGAATGTCGCGAGGATTTACGCCGCTGTTAAGCAACAGCGAGCCCGCTTGTGGAGTGTAGCCATCAGCCCCTAAACCAAGTGCATTTGGCACAAGGGCTTGGTTAGCCGTCTGACCTAAAAACCACGTTTCAGTGGTGCCAGACCCAATAGTTTGAGCATTAAAATTGTCGCTTGGATCTTCGCAAGCGATAATCGAGCCGGTCATCGTTAGCTCACCGTTTACTGCATTGGCGGCAGACTCATCACCGTTCACCCGCAAGCAGTTACTGTAACCAGCGGGGCCCGTTACTAGCACATTGGCTAATTCACCTGCGGTACCTGCGCGCAAACGCACGCCGTTAGTTGCGTTTGCACCAGCAATAGTGACATTGGCAATAGCGGGTTTAGTCAGTGGTCGGGCAGAAGCATCAAACTCACTGTTGTCAGCTTCAATGGCATTGTCACCATCAGAATCACTTTGTTGAATGTAGACAAACTGTGCTTTACCCGTCCAGCCAAACGACCAGTCGAGGCTGTCATCACCAATATCGGTTAATACAACATATTTTACATCCACACTGCCGCCAAAAAATTCAACGCCATCGTCAAGATTTTGGTGAACTTGAATATATTCGACGGTTGTTCCCGAGCCGACTCCGGCAAATGAAATACCATTTAGCTCATCGCCATTGCCCAATGTGCGGCCTGCGTGTTTAACAACGACGTATCGTAAAACACCTGAATTATCATCATCGATTGTGCCGCCAAATTGGCCTGCATCACCCTCTGCACTGACCCCACAGTTGTCAAGTTCTTCCGCTGTAGTTTCGCCAACTTGGTCACCGCATGAGTTCGCAGGAGCGCGACCAAGCAACACTAAGCCACCCCATTGACCGATACCGGTTTCTTCTCCGGTCACGTCTTGCACAGAGGTAAATATGATAGGAGCGGCAGCCGTGCCGTCAGCCTCAACTTGAGAGCCTCTGCGCACCACTAAAAAGTCTTCGCCTTCCTCGCCAAACACCGTGGTACCTGCTTCGATAAACAATACAGCAGAGTTTTCATTATCGCCGCCAACAGCGGTGCGGCCGTTTAACACCCAATGCGCTGTATTGGTGAGCACAACATCCTCAGTAAACGTCGTATTTTCAGTTAAACGATATACTGGCTTGTCGGTAATTTGTGGGAACTCTGCAGAAACATCGGTAGCCAAGCCTTGCTCTAATGCCGAAGATGGCCCTGTTGGTGTTACAGGGGGCGTCACAGGAGGTGTTACAGGCGGCGTAACCGGTGCCGGATTATTAATAACAGTACTATTGTCTACATCGCCTTCAGAAATATTAATATCCCCACCGCACGCTGCAAGCAAGACTGCTGCCGCTAGGGTGGAAGATTTAAATAGGCCATTAAATTTCATTCGAGTTCTCCAAAAGAATAGGTATTCATATTATGAAACGCGACTGAGATTAACCTAGAATGGTGACAGAAATGTTACATGCAAAAGGTGTCACAAAAGTTTAATATGTAAGCGATTTACATTATTTAAAATATTGTTTTTTATGAACTTTTATTTTGTTGTTAACAATCTTCTTTGGCGCTCTAAAAGCCTACCGCTAACCGGGTAATAATTGCTCTGCTGCACAATCTGTTGACCCTGCTCCGATAGGATGAAACTTAAAAACGCTTTTTCTAAGGTAGGTAATGGTGTGCCCGGTGCTTTATTCACGACGATATACAGATAGCGGCTAAAGGGATAACGGTCGGCTTGAATATTTTCGGCAGATGGCGCGTAGAATGGACCCGCCGCTTGACCAATCGCGACTGCTTTCACATCGGTATTACCATGCCCAAGTGCCGCATAGCCGATGCCCCCGATGCTCGACGCGACCGATTGCACAACTGACGACGAACTTGGCATCTCGTTAACACGGACATCATAATCACCATCACATAGTCCAAGCTTTTTGAATAAATCGTAGGTACCCGATGCTGAATTCCGTCCAAATACTTGAATAGCACGATTTTCACCAAACTTACCAATCCCCAGCTGTTGCCAACGGCGAATGTTATTTTTGCCGCCACAAAACCGCGTTACTGAAAAAATAGCGTCAATTTGCTGCATGCTAAGTTCGGTGAGTGGGTTGTTCTTTTCAACATAAATAGCCATCGCGTCAATCGCAACAATTAAGCTTGTGGGTGGATAGCCATAGCGCCGAGTAAAACCTTGAATCTCAACGGGTGTCAATGCCCTGGACATTGGCCCAATACTAGCAGTTCCTTGGGTTAAAGCTTGTGAAGCGGTAGCCGAGCCAGACGCCTGTATTTGAAACTTCACATGTGGGTATAGTGTTTGAAACTGTTCAGCCCACAGCGATACAAGTGTTGCCAAGGTGTCGGAGCCTATAGAGGTTATACTGCCAAACACGCCGGGCGTCGAATGATATAAAAATTCACCACTAATATTTGCATCAGCAGTGCTGCTCAGAGGCACACGAAGATCAGGCGTCGTTTGTTCGATTTGATTGTCTTGAAACTCTATAACCCGAACATTTGGCAATTCATTGTTCGCGGTATCTTTCTGAAAAGCGTATGCCAGATTCCCACAAAGCAAGCATATTCCACCAAGAATCAACCATCCTGACTTTGCTAACGCTGAATTTAAGTGTTGAGTATTAATTGGCATGATCCACGGCTATTAATTCAGGAGGCAGCAAAAATGAAAACTCGCTTCCTTTTCCCACCTTACTTTCCACTTCTAAGCTCGCATTATGATGATGTAGGACATGTTTCACAATAGACAAACCCAAACCCGAACCACCTGTTTTTCGAGAGCGCGCTTTATCTACACGGTAGAAGCGCTCTGTGAGCCTGCGTAAATGCTTATCTTCGATACCCTCGCCGTTGTCTTTCACCGCAAAATAAGCGCCGCCAGCGCGAGGCTTCCAAATCACCTCTATACGACCTTTGCTTGGCGTGTAATAAAGTGCATTAAAAATAAGATTCGAACACGCGCTGCGCATTTCACTTTCAACACCAAATACTTGGAGCTCAGGGTCAATTTTGAATACGATTTCGTGTTGACGCTCTTTGTTCAAGGCGTGGACTTCCATCTTTATTTGCCGAAACATTGCCTGCATATTGATCACGTTTTCAAAAATACGTTCGGAACTAGACTCTATCCGCGACAGTATTAACAAATCTTCTATTAGATTTTGCATACGACGGGTTTGCGTACCCATTTCGCTGATGGCTTTCCCGACAATGGGCGGCGTCCCTTCTGTACTGGTGCTAAGCACTTCTAAATAGCCGTTAATCACCGTGAGGGGGGTTTTTAATTCATGTGACACATTGGCTACAAAATCTTTGCGCATCTCTTCTAAGTGCGATACACGCGATACGTCGCGCACAATTAGCAACAGCTGGTCTTCGCCATATTCCATCATCCGATATTCAAAGGTTTTATGCGGATTGGTTGGCGCAGGTATTTCAATCGGATATTGATAATCGTTACTTTCTAAAAATTCGATGAATTTTGGGTGACGAATTAAATTATCAATGCGCCGGCCATTGTCGTCGGGCCATCGCAATCCGAGTTCAATGCGGGCATTGCGATTACACCACATGATCCGAGCTTGATCATCAATCACTACCACTGCGTCAGGTAGCGCTTCAGAGCCTTCTCGAAAACGTTTAACCAGCTCACCAAGATTTTTGCGTTTATTGCGGTTGCGGCGCTGCAGATAATATATACCTTCATAAAGATGGTGCCAAATACCCGGTGCGCTTGGGGGAGACATAGTGCGACTCTGCCATAACCATTTGGTAAGGCGATAAAGATGAATGTAATTGTTGATGAGCAAAACAGCAAATAACAATAGTACTGCTGCAAGCACATTATCGATATACAGACCAAGCGACACACTTAAACACAATAAGATACAAAAACGCACCAGCGTTTTAGACCACGACTGCGGATAGTACATGCTTAAAGGGCCTTAATTGTGAGAATAAGAAAATTATGCTTTATTTGAAAAGCGATAACCAGAACCCCTGACAGTTTGGATCATAGCATCGTGCCCATGCTTAGATATTGCTTTGCGCAATCGACGTATATGCACATCTACGGTTCTATCTTCTACATAAACATTGGTTCCCCAAACATTGTCTAAGAGCAGTTCACGGCTGTAGACGCGCTCTGGATGAGTCATAAAAAAATGCAGTAACTTAAACTCTGTTGGGCCCATATCTACCGAATCGCCATTACTGCTCACGCGGTGCGATACTGGCTCTAACACTAGGCCCTTAAACTCAATAGGTTCTTCTTTTGAGGTTGGGGTAACCCTGCGCATTACCGCCTTAATTCGAGCAATTAACTCTTTGGGTGAAAAGGGTTTGGTAACATAATCGTCGGCACCCGCCTCTAAACCGCGAATTTTATCATCTTCCTCAGAGCGGGCGGTTAGCATTATCACCGGAATATCTTTAGCAAACTCATGGGTTTTCAGTTTTTTGGCTAGCTGCACCCCGCTTCCGCCTGGTAGCATCCAATCTAATAAAATTAGGTCAGGGTAGGGTTCTTTGATTTTGGCTAAGCCAATATCATAGTCCTCAGCCTCGTCAACAACGAAACCAGCTTGCTCCAATACAAAACTCAGCATCTCCCTGATTGGCGCTTCATCTTCCACTAGTAATATTCGGTGAGACATCTTTTTCACTCTTGGCATCAAATTTTAACCGTATTATTGGAGTGATCTGTGACAGTTTTATGAAACAAAGCGCAAAAGATGTCAAGGACTAAGGCTAATATTGCGGTGAATAAGCACAGTTTGCTCAATTTATGACAGATTCGAGGTATATAGACGAATTTGATTTTGACCCTAGTCGGCAAGCTTGATAACCTCTCGCGTCTTCTAAAAAACTAGGCTCATCGCAAATATTATGTGGTTTAAGAATCTAAAACTGTATCGCTTCACTCAACCTTTTACCTTAGACACCGAAAAGCTTCAACTGATGATGGAAACCATGCCCTTTCGTCACTGTGGCGCTCAAGAAATATCAAGTATGGGCTTTGTTTCGCCCATCGGCCGCGGCAGTAAAAGTGGTGACCAGCTTTATCATGCAGCTTCAAACGCATTTTGGTTTACGCTAAAGCGCGAGGACAAAATCTTACCCGCTAGTGTCATCAATGCGGAGCTGGCCGAAAAAGTCGCACAAATAGAGCAAGAAACCGGGACCCCGGTTGCCAAAAAAGCGCAAAAAGAGATAAAAGAAGAAATCCTCCACCGTTTATTACCTCGAGCCTTCAACAAGCACGCGTTTATTAACGGTTATATTAGTCTCGACCAGCAGATAGTCGTAGTAGATGCGAGTGCTGACGGCAGTGCTGAAGTGTTTTTAGCAACTTTACGGAAGTGTCTAGGTTCTTTACCAGTGGTGCCTTTTGCAAAATCACAGCAGCAAGAAATACTGACCGATTGGGTATTAAAAGATGCGCCTGAAGGAATTGAATTGTTAGACGAAGCTGAATTTAAATCGCCTGCAGATGATGGTGGTATTGTTCGCTGTAAACAGCAGAATTTAGATGCAGATGAAATCTTAGCGCACATTCAAGCAGGTAAGTGGGTACAAAAAATTGCCGTTGCTTATCAAGAAAGACTGACATGCATAATTGAAGAAGATCTTTCAATTAAACGCTTAAAATTCACCGATCTTGTGACTCAGCAAAATGAAGATATCAGCAAAGAGGAAATGAGCGCCCGCCTTGATGCAGACTTTACGCTGTTTGTAAGTGAAATAGACGCCTTCGCTAGAGACCTCGATAAGATATTTTCGCTATCTAGCGATGCCTAAATTCGTCGCGCTATAACAAATGCAAATAAAAACCCCCAATAATGGGGGTTTTTATTCGTTAATTAAAGATTGATTTGCTTATACGAACAAGCCTTTTGCATTGTCTCTGAGCTCTTCGAACTCTGGCGTTCTAAGCTCTTCGATGTCACTGAAAACACCTTTTGCTTGAGCATTCGCTAGCACTTCGTCGTGGTTATCAGACAGTTTGGCAAGTGCCGCCCCTACTCTGACAAAATCAATATAGCTAATCTCTGGTTTCACATAGTCTAGGTCACGCCAATGTTCGGCGCACTCAATAAATACTTCATTAAACTTCCATTCGCGCATAATGCTTGCGCCAATACGCCCTGCCAGCTTATCTATTGCGACATCTAAAAATGTAGGGTTCGCAAAGACATTGTCATGTCGCTCAGCTTCAGTTAATACCGGCAAAGCACCGATATCAGCAACCAGCGCAGTCAGCGTCATGGTGTCGATACTTAAACTCTTATCCTTGTTGGCTTTTTGATAAATTGTCATCGTCGCCATGGCATTGCCAACAATGCTAATAATGTCCATCCATTTTTGTGCCATATACTTTTTGACAACCACATTTTTAGACACAAATAGTTGTTCCATCGCGAGTGCGGTAGCGATATTTTTTACTTGGATTAAGCCGATGCGGGTGACCGCTTGGCTTGTTGAGGTTACCTTTATTTCGCGTCCAAGATATGCAGAGTTTGATATCTTGATCATACGAGCACTTAACGAAGGATCTTGGCCAATAACATCAGCCATTTTAATTAAATTGATATTAGGGTCATCTGCTGCTTTGCGGACTTTTAAGGCAATTGCCGGAAGCGTTGGCAACACCAGTGTGTCGTTATTTATTTTTTCAACCAGTATGGTTAGCAATGCATTTTGAGTAGACATGTAAGGGCCTTAATTTCCTATTAAAGAGTATTATGAGCTCCCTTCATTCACCACACTGTTAAGTGTAAAAGCATCCTATGCTTGGTGTCTAATAATGCAATCACAGTGTTTGTCATTCGACTTTCAATGTTTGTTGGTAAGGTGGCCAACCTAGCGGCTTTCCTGCTAACACATGCAAATGTATGTGATAAACCGTTTGCCCGCCGTCTTGATTGCAATTCATAACAGTTCGATAACCCTGCTGTGCAACGCCTAATTCAGCTGCTATTTTTGCGGCTATTCGATGCATATAGCCGACTACCGCTTCATCTTCTGACGCAATGTCATTGGTCGTGGCAATAGGCTTTTTCGGGATCACTAAAAAATGGATAGGTGCCTGCGGATTAATATCACTAAACGCTAACACTCGTTCATCTTCAAAAAGGATATCGGCAGGGATTTCTTTTTTAATAATTTTTGTGAAGATAGTTTCAGACATTTTTATCATCTCCTTAATAACTCGAGCATTACTCAATGCAATTTACAAAATCAGGCAAACACGAAAATTAACAATACCGTGCCTAACAGCAATCGATAGATCACAAATGGCATCATGCCAATGCGCGAAATAAAGTTCAAAAATAGATGTATGCACAAATATGCGGCTACAAACGAAAAGCCCGCGCCGTAAAGCAGTGCCGACCAATCAACCTGATGGCTCGATTCGATTAAATCCAGTGCAGAAAATAATCCTGCTGCCAAGATGATAGGCATAGAGAGTAAAAATGAGAATCTAGCCGCTGACTCGCGATCAAGCCCCAACAGCAAACCAGCGGTCATCGTAATACCCGAGCGAGATGTACCCGGTATAATTGCGATCGCCTGTGCAATACCGATTAATATGGTGTCTTTAAGGGTAATTGAATGAATAGTTTTGCGCTGCGTTGCTTTTGCATCGGCGTACCAAAGCGCCAATCCAAATACAATGGTAGTGATCGCAATGATTAGGGCTGAGCGAGCATTTAGAGCAATCCAATCTTTCATCAAAAAGCCAAAAAGACCCGCCGGGATGGTGCCAATAATGATCCACCAAGCAAGGCGGCTGTCGGTGCTCTGCTGCGAACTAAAGCCGCGGGTAAACCATGCGGCTGTTAAACGCACAATATCTTGCCTAAAGTAAATCATCACCGCCAATAAGCTACCAACGTGCACGGCAACATCAAAAGCTAAGCCATGACTGCGCCAGCCTAATAATTGCTCAGGCAATATCAGATGAGCGGAGCTTGAGATAGGCAAGAACTCGGTCAGCCCTTGAATAATCGCAAGGATAATAATTTCATAAATTGTCATGACTTAGGGCGCACTCCATGTAAAGGCTACTGGCCATAGTTGTTGTGTCGTTTTATCATATTCATGCCACATTTGGGCATAGTTTTTTTGTGTAAGCGGATGCACTTCGTCTGGCACTAAATCGGCCATCGGTTGTAGCACAAAGGCATTATAAAGAATTTCTTCGCGAGGCAAAGTGACTGGCTCAGAGCAAACCGTATCATCAAAGGTCAGTAAATCTAAGTCTAAGGTTCGTGGGGAAAATTTCTCAGAGCCTCGCAGGCGTCCGCAGGTTTGCTCAATGGTTTTGAGCACATCACACACCTCACTAATACTTTTGCTAGTCTGGGTTTTTACCACTAGATTAAAAAAATTATCACCTGAGAACCCAACAGACTCGCTTTCAAACACTCGGGAAAGCTCAATACTTCCAAAACTTTTCGCCATTGCGTCTAATCCTAGACGAGTATTCTCCTCTTTATTGATATTAGAGCCTAGGCTTATCAGGATGCTGTGCAATGAAGAACTCACTCAGAGGGGCGCTCTCTGTAAAAACACACGCCTACCGAATCTGCATTATCTAAAATATCAGGTTTGGATAACTGCAGCTCCAATTTATCCACCGCAAATTCCGCAAAAATAGTGTCTATCATTGCCAAACCGAGTGCTTCGAGTAGTTTAAAAGAAGCCTCATCTGCGATCTGCGTCAAACGCTCAGCGACTTTACCATAATCCAAGGTGTCGGCTACATCGTCAGAGAGTGCCGCTTTAGTCAAATTTGTATATAGCACTACATCAGCGATAACGCGTTGTTTTGCATGCCGCTCAAAATCATAAACACCAATTAGGGAGTGCAGTGTCAGACCTTGTATTATTACTTTATCCATTTTACTTACTTATTTGGTGGTGCGCTCAATAGTGCGATGTAGTCGCAATCGGGTTAAGCTTTTAGTAATCTAAGCACAAGTGTATCGCGAATAGGTCGGCTAAGTACATGACAACGTGGATTGTTTTTTTTATGGTTGGTGCATATCTAGGCGGCTCTATCTCAAGCGCGGTCTTGGTTTGCCGTGTCTTTAATAAAGCAGACCCAAGAACGCAAGGTTCACTAAACCCAGGCACAACAAACGTCTTGCGAGTAGCCGGCAAGTCAGCAGCGGCCTTAGTGCTGATGTTTGACATATTGAAAGGTGCCGTCCCTACCTACGCAGCCTATTTACTCGGCCTCCCCGAATCTGCCATAGGTCTGATTGCCATAAGTGCTTGTCTGGGACATATGTATCCCGTATTTTTTCAATTTAAGGGGGGGAAAGCCGTCGCTACCGCCCTTGGCGCGATGATGCCTATCGGTTGGGTATTAACAACCGCGCTCATAAGCACTTGGTTGATCGTATTTAAAATCAGTAAGTACTCGTCGTTAGCGGCAATCGTCACCGTTAGCTTGGCTCCTCTTTATACTTACTGGTACAAACCCCAGTTTACGCTAGCAGTAGCGATGCTTAGCCTACTTATTATTGCAAAGCATCGCACCAATTTATTGCGTTTGTTTAGCGGAGAGGAGCTCTTGAGTGCTAAGCAAAAGAACGTCGATGATAAAGAAGAGTAAATCAACAGCAATGCCTTCCGATACCCATGAGAAATTTAACGAGCTAAGCGCGATACTGAAACAAACTCAACACCTGTGGAAGCCAGTAGCCTTTCATGATGTGGGGATTGGCTGGTTGAATTGCCTGCCCGAATTGGCTGAACGATTGCTATCTTTTGATCTTGCTCAGATTGAACGTTTGCACTTCGACCCCGAACCGCTAATTGAGAGTCTTCAGGGGTATATACCTGAATTGACCAGATTACATCTACTTAGCCAACTGCCTGGCACAAGCTCCCGCGCATTAGCACTCGTCGACCCTCGTGTTCATGCGGGTGTACCCGGCAAAAAATGGGCACAGGTTCAGGCATTCTGTGCCGGTATCGGCGCTACTACATCGCCAGTATTGGACTATTGTGCAGGAAAGGCACATTTGGGGTTTTATATTGAGCAGAGTCTCAATGTACCGGTTGTATCACTTGAATGGCAAGCTGATCTGGTTGCACATGCAAACGAAAGAGCTCTGCGAGAAAATCGGCGCCTAAATGCCCAGCATGTTGACGTAATGAGCGAGGCCTGCCAACGATATTTTGAAGGTCAGCCGCATGTCGTTGCTTTGCATGCATGCGGCGGATTGCACGAAAGGTTACTCTCATTGTGTATAAGCCAACAAACACCGAAAATACACCTTGCGCCATGTTGTTATCATAAACGCAGCAAAGAACACTACCTGCCTTATTCGAAAAAAGGCAAAGAAAACGATCTTTTGTTAAACAAAAGTGACTTACACACCGCAGTAATGGAAACCGTAACTGCATCAGCCTCACAGGTACGTCAGCGTAAAGCCCTGCAAACCATGCGATTGGGCTTTGATCTGATACAACGTGATGTATTATTGCATGAGGCTTTTTTACCCCTACCCTCTATGCCCTTAAGTTGGTCACGCATGAATTTTGAAGCATTTTGCCGGCACTGGGCAAAGGCAAAAAATATCCCCTTGCCTATTGCCATTGACTGGAGCGATTACTGGCATCGCGCCGAACAGCGCTTCCATCAAGTCTCGGCCTTAGATTTGGTACGAGCATTGTTTAGACGCCCGTTAGAAATATGGCTAAATATGGACAAGGCATTATGGTTAGAAGAGCATGGATATGAAGTGAGTCTATCGACCTTTTGCGAGCGTAAGGTAAGCCCCAGAAATATCCTTTTGCAAGCAACTCGCTAAAGCTAACAGCTGCGTCAAATGGTTACAAAGCGGCGGCAAGTATAGCGCATCATTTCTTTGTGAGTGTTGGCAAGCTTCCTGCTTATATGCATCTACTTATAATTATTGTGCCTCTTTGCACACCTTTCTGGCGCTGTTGCGCAAGAAAACATTTGGTTAAATCGCTATATGTCTGAAGACCGCCCCTACTTTATTGCATGCCATGACGCAGGTGCCGCTAACATTATTATGTCGCAAGAGCTCGCAGAGGGTTTCGAGGCGGCATTTTATTGCTTAGAAGGCCCTGCATGCAAAAAATGGTTACCATTGGTACCCAGCAATAAGGTGTGCAGTGACATCCATTATGCTATTTCAAAGTGCAAAATGTTGCGCTCGGGCACCGGATGGGCAAGTGACTTCGAGCACAACGCACGTAACATGGCGTTAAACGCTGGATTGCATGTAACAGCCGTAGTTGACCATTGGGTAAACTACGAGCAGCGTTTTATACGTCATGGCGAAAAAGTATTACCAAACGCCATTGAAGTAATGGATACCTATGCCAAAGCGCTAGCAGAAAAGACCTTTCCAGATATACCGGTTGAGCTGAAACACAATTTTTACCTAGACATGACCGCACACAAAGCCCGCAGCGCAGTGATTGAACGCACTAATGACATATTATATGTATTGGAGCCGGTGCCTGAGGATTGGGGTTGTGAGCATGAAATCGCAGAGGAGTTTCAAGCCCTTAATTATTTTAGCGAGTTCATTAAATATCGCTTCAACAAACCTTATGATCAGATTCGTTTGCGCTTACACCCAAGCGAAACTATTCAAAAATATGCAATATGGGCCCAGCAAAATCAAGATTTGAATGTGGTGTTTGACCATTATGACGATATCGAAACGTCGATTGCGAATGCAAAGTGGGTATTTGGCTGCGAGAGTTATGGGCTGATAGTAGCGCTGCATTGCGACAAACAAGTTTACAGTACCATCCCGCATTGGGCTCCGCTGGCGCGTTTGCCTCATAGCAAATTAAGGCAGCTGAGAGACTTTATGCCAATTGAAACGAACTGAGCGAGAGCTGCTTGCCACAGCAATACGCGAATCCAGAGGCGTCATAAGCCAATTTCGTGGGTATCGTATCGCTAAGCGCTACTTCAGAGCAGTAGCGCTTGCTTTAGGTTTTGCTCTTTTGGCTGGTTTTTCTGCACCAGCTTGAGCATCAAGCCCCAACAGCGCGATCATTTCTTCGTGTGCCGCAATCAATACCTCTTGCATAAAAAAGTACTTCCCATTGGCTTTACCCAGCGAACTCACATTATGTAAATGCGACTTAACTACTGCTTGCTGGCGTTCAAGCTCTCGTTTAAACGCAGGAGTAATAATCGGAAACCCTGCCTTAACTACGTCTTGCTTACTAAATACACAGGGGTTATTCGCATTTACTATGCCAATCGCAATAAGCTCCTTATGAATATCATGCTGCCCCGGTGAGCATTCGTTATTCATCGGTTCAATAACTTCTACCGTTACCTTGAATGGGCCGCTGCTGCGGCCACTCAAGTTAGGATAAAGCGTTATCCGAAAGCTATGATATTGCGGGTCATTCACATCAATGTAATTGCTTTGGACATTGAGTGCTTGTTCAAAAGCAAAATGATACAAACGAGTCTGGCGGATAGTCGGCCGGTATTCACTCTTAAACGGAAGTTGCGCCGCGTTTATAAGAGCAAAATTTGGGCTACACCAACACATGTGATCAATGGCATATTCGCTGCCGTCGCTGAGCCAAATATGCGTGATCGCTTTACCCTTGCGCATTATCTCAGTTACCTGGCAGCCGGTTCTGATCTGTACACCTAATGCCAGCATCTTTTTGTGCAGCGTTTCTATCCACAAACCAATTCCACGGCCATCGCTCGGATACATGTTAGTAAGCGCTGACATACCATCCGTTTGATCAGCGAACGCGAGCACCGCATCAAGTCTTGCATCTGCTTTAAGAGCGCGCATCGCCTCAGTTTCGC
Organism: Glaciecola sp. SC05; assembly: GCF_041380235.1. NCBI lineage: Bacteria > Pseudomonadati > Pseudomonadota > Gammaproteobacteria > Alteromonadales > Alteromonadaceae > Glaciecola > Glaciecola sp. SC05. The sequence continues at coordinate 72,110 of NZ_JBGIYY010000007.1, read as the reverse complement.
CAACAATCAGTCGTGCTAAACCAATCAGCTTGTGGGTGTCGGGCGCTAAATCTTGTAGCTCTGCCCCGAGCTTTTTGCGAATGCAAGGTGCAAAGAATGCGTCTACAAAACCAGCTCCAAACATGTGTTTGAGCTGTTCTTCTAAGTTCGAATGTTCGCCGGGCTTGCGTTCGAGGGTTTCGAGTAGTTGAGCGATATGTTGTGCATATTTAGGATTGCTTCGCTTGCCTAAAAAGGGGTTAGCAGAGCGCGTATACAGCTCGCTGTTTAACGATACGTTACCGGCATTAATGTTATTAAAATGGCGCCATTGTTTTTTGTCTAAATCGCCAAATAAAATATTATCAATAGTGTCATGTCCGGTGAGTCTTGGCACATGAGTACCGTAGTCAAACTCCATCTCACCAAATGTTTTAGACGCTAATAAGCCGCCGACGGTCGGTGCTTGTTCAATCAGCACAACATTAAGATTAGGGCGAAGGGTTTTACTAATAATTGCAGCGTAAATTCCGGCGATCCCTGCACCTACGATAGCTAGATTGTTTATCATGTTGTTAACCTCTTAGCGTTAACGATTATTCAATTGTTTTAAATATCGGCTGTTGAAACATTTGCATGACAATCTTCACGCATATGCCTGTGCGCCGAATTGAGATGCGTTTATGGCTGCTGTAACATTTTTAACTGTAGCGCAGTACCGCGGACCAAGGGCTGGCTTGCTGTTTTCCCCAGCACATTGTCAAGTTCATTGGGGGCTAAGCCAAAACCCGGGCGAATAATCCGTAGGTTTTCATGCGTAAACACTTCACCCTCAGCAATGTCTTTTACCGCGTAAATAGATCGGCGGTAATTGCGGCATGCAAGCTCAGCCGTGCTCGGTTGTGTTTGCACTGAACCCAAAGCAGCATAAGACTGCTGAACCAGTTCAACCATCTGTTTAAATTCGAGTGGCTCCATCGAAAAGTGGCTGTCTACACCGCCATCATCTCTTTCTAGGGTAAGGTGTTTTTCAATCACTGTGGCACCCAGCGCGGTCGCGGTAACCGGCACTGCGGCTCCCATAGTGTGATCAGAGAGTCCGCTTAAGCACCCATATTTTTTAGCCAAATAAGGAATGGTTTGCGCATTGGCATCTTCATATCTTGCGGGGTAGGCACTGGTGCATTTGAGTAAAACAAACTGCTCACAGTTGGCCTTGCGTAAAGTTGTTACGGCTAGTTCAATTTCTTCCTGCGAAGCCATTCCGGTAGACATAATAATGGGCTTCCCGGTGCTGGCAACTTTGCGTAACAAGGGAATGTCGGTCATTTCAAATGACGCAATTTTGTAGATTTCCATATTCAAAGATTCAAGAAAGTCTACGGCAGTTTCGTCAAATGGCGTACTAAAGGGCGTCATACCCAATTCGTAGCAGCGCTCAAAAATCGCTTGGTGCCACTCCCATGGCGTATGAGCCTCGTTGTATAAATCGTATAGCGTGCGATCTTGCCATTGCTCGGAGGTGCCCGACACAACAAAGTCAGCTTGCTGACAGTCAATGGTCATGGTGTCAGCTGTGTAAGTTTGCAATTTCACACCCTGGGCGCCGGCTTTAGCGGCAGCGTCAACAATCTGCAGTGCGCGATCAATTGACTGATTATGGTTACCCGAAAGCTCAGCAATGACAAAAGGCGCTAAACCCTCTCCAATGCTGTGCTGTTTGAGTACGATAGGCTTCATACGCTCTACCCTAATATATATTGTTTGGTTTGGTTAAGACCGATATTGGCAATAACGTCAATGATTGAAAGATGACTAACAAACTCATTGCTGTGCTTTTGCGAATAAGGCTGTGGTTCGTAACTTTGAAAAGCAAGTTCTACGCCACTGTGAGAAAACGTGCCGTCTTGTAGTAAATAGTCTTTCGAACCTTGAGGGCTTAGATATTGTTCGCAGCTCAGATATTTGCAAATATTCAGCAGATGCTCTGAGCGTTGACCCGGAAGCTTAAGCTCACTGGCGTTTACAAAGTTGGTATGAATTTCTAAGCGCTGGCAAATTTCCCGGATAAGCGTTTGGTTAACATTACTGAGGCTACAGGAATGCAAATTCACCAGTGCATGGAGGATTGATTCCATTTCGCTGAAAAACGGCGCATTGGCGTAATTTAACTGAATTTTTTTAGCGTGAACTTGCTGCCAATTGACATCATCACTAAGGCTTAAATCTTGAATAAGGGTTTCGCGCGGGGCTTTTTTGACCGGGCAGCTCAGCCAAGCCACCTTTCCCCCATCAAAAATGCGATTGCGAGACTGCCACGAGCGACGATCAAACTGCACATCGTCTAAAAAGACAAAGGTATCAACGCTGGCAATAAGGTTAAAATAGCCTGCCCACGGCAAATAAGTGGGTTGCATGATCGCGCATTTCATTTTGCACCGCTCACTTTTTAAAGACGTAAATCGTAAATTCGAAGGGGATAGAGTTTTCTTTGACGTCATAATCGTGACGCAAGGTCACGTATTTAGATAAATGCGTTTTACAATAATGAAAGAGCTTCAAAGGGTCATGGTAATACAAGCCCTCATCTTGGTAGTCGACATAATTTGACAAGGCATTAAAGGCGATACCTTTGTTGGCCGCTTGCCACATCTTTTGCAGGGTCACTTCAGTAAAGTACTCATTATCTTCCATCAAGTTATTCAACATACCGCTTAGCACTACATAATCGGATTTTTCATTGATGCAGTCTTGCAAGATATCGAGCTGCTTAAAACTAGCTCGTTTGTCTTCGGAATATTGTGTACTCGCGTCAGTAACGAAGGCATCAACAAAATCATAGCCTATATACTGAGCATGGGGATGGGATTGCCGTAACAGCGGCAGTAAATCGCCTAAACCGCAGCCAATATCTGCCACAGAGTCGATATCTTTCGCAATATCAAGCAATACATCAAAGCGGGCTAATTGTGATTCACGAGAGCTATATTGAACGGCGTTGTGATCTCTGCCGTGCTTTTCGAATAGCTGCTGATAATGCTGCTTAATTTGTTCACTCATTGCTGCGTTCCATATACTTGTTATGCCAGATTTGAGCCTTATGCGCTAGCTACGTAACGGTGCGCAACGCTATCATGTTGGTCAAGCGTATTTATCTAGCCGACTTTTCAATCAGTATGGCTAAAGCGTTAGCGGCCTTTTCGGTGCTATTGCTTACGAACTCATTTGCACTGGCCGTTTTGAGCTGCGCACATAGCGCCGTCAAATCTAAGGCTTCAAACCATGTTATGAATGACTCCTTATGCCAATCTTGTGCCAATCCGTACGACAAACACAAGTTATGCGCAGCAAATGCTTCACTTTCGGCAAGTTGCTCGGGGGTTTGGGACACAGCAATATTGAATATTGCGCAATAGGCGCTCTCATATTTGATCAAGCCGCCTCCAGAAATGACCAGATCCGACTGCCGATAAAGCTGCGCCATATCCTTGCTGCGAGTCAGATGATTAATCGAATTGGGTAGTATCTGCTTGCTTGTGCCTAAAAGCGTGATGTTTGAATTCAGTTTAGATTCACTTATGGCCAGCGCGATTTTTGCTCCCACGTCAAAGCGATCAAAACCGCCCATCGCAATCAATATTTGCAGTGGCGCTTCGAAACTCGCTTGCATAGAAAGCTTAAATTCACGCACTGGATTTAGACGTGGATCTGTCAAAAAGTAGCCAGTACCCAAGAGCTGATTGATAGCTTGATAACGATATTGGGTGGCTGACACACAAAAGTTAAGCACAGCTTGGGCTTTAGCGTGCGAATACTTGCCAAAATCATCAATGGCAATTAAGTAATGCCGATTAGCCAGCGCATCGAGATCGCACTCGCTTAGCAAATAGCTATCAGACAACACCCATGACCGATTTGAAGGTAAAATTTGACGCATTGCATCATTTGCATTGTCTACAACGATGAATTTTTCAGTCAACAAATCAGCGTGAATCTGCGTTAACAATGACTCATTAATCGCTCCCATCCATGTGAGCTGTAAGGTAGGCAAACTTGCTTTAAGCGCATGTACTAAATGTAAACAGCGAAAAAAATGCCCATAGCCTACTTCGCTATTTCCATCACAGATGACAAACAAATGCGGTGGCTCAGACATCATCACGTTTTTCATCTATAAGGCCGTAAGGCTGTCGAGAGGCCAGCGCGGCATGGCTTTTTCGCCCAAAGGCGTGCTTTCACCCGCCAGCAGGCGCTGGCAACCTGCGTAAGCGATCATCGCGCCATTATCGGTGCAGTATTCAAAACTTGGGTAGTACACTTCAAATCCGCCTTTTACACTAGCGGCTTCAAACGTTGCGCGTAATTGTTTATTCGCCGCCACGCCACCCGCCATAACTAGGCGACGATGACCCGACTGTTTCAAGGCGCGCCGACATTTAATTAATAAGGTGTCGATAACCGCTTCTTCAAAGGCTTTGGCAATATTCGCGCGAGTTTGATGTTCGCCGTCACTGCTGCGAATAGTATTGGCCGCAAATGTTTTCAGCCCACTAAAGCTAAAATCCAATCCGGGGCGGTCGGTCATAGGGCGAGGGAATTTATAGTGGCCTGACTCGCCCTGCTCAGCAAGTTTAGCTAATAGAGGCCCGCCCGGATAATCTAAGCCAAGTAATTTAGCGGTTTTATCAAAGGCTTCGCCGGCCGCATCGTCCACAGACTCTCCCATCACGGTGTAATCGCCTATGCCTTTTACGTCAACCATCATGCTATGCCCACCTGAGACTAACAAAGCAACAAATGGAAATTCAGGCGCTCGCTCATCGAGCATGGGTGCCAATAAATGCCCTTCCATATGATGCACGCCAACAGTGGGTATTTCCCAAGCGTAAGCAAGCGCGCGGGCCATGGATGAACCTACCAATAGTGCACCAATAAGGCCTGGGCCACGCGTGTAAGCAATGCCGTCGATATCGTCTTTACTCAAACCAGCCGAGGCCAATGTGCGCTGCACTAATGGCACAATTTTACGCACATGGTCGCGTGATGCCAATTCAGGCACGACGCCGCCATAATCTGCATGCAATTTTACTTGGCTGTATAATTCATGCGCCAACAGGCCGTTTTCACTGTCGTAAATTGCGATACCTGTTTCATCGCATGAGGTCTCAATACCGAGTACTTTCATCTATTTCTCTATCTAGAATTCTTGCCAATTTATCGCAGTTACCGTTAATTTTCACCGCTGCACAGTATCCTGTCTTTCTGGCCATAAATCACTTATAAACGCCGGAATTATACAGGTGATTTCACCAACTGGGTCAAATATATGATTTTTTTGCTTTAAGTCTCTATTAATTTAATAAATGGGGTTTACACTGATTCGTAGAAAGAGTACTATTTCGCACCATTTTTTAGCCCGGGTAATTAAATTTACGTATGAAATTACCTATATACCCGGTTGATTTATTTTCTGAGGTGAGTATTTAAATGCCAATTGTTAAAGTAAGAGATAACGAACCGTTTGACATCGCATTAAGACGATTCAAGCGTTCATGTGAAAAAGCCGGTGTACTTTCTGAAGTACGTCGTCGTGAGTTTTTTGAAAAACCTACTTGGGAACGCAAGCGTAAGAAAGCTGCAGCCAAAAAACGTCACATGAAAAAATTGGCGCGTGAGAACGCACGTCGCGTTAGACTTTATTAGTCTTAGCTCGAAGTTCTTCAAGAAAGGCGTCTTTTGACGCCTTTTTTTGTGTGTAGATTATATAAGTCATAACAATACCTTAGGGTATGTATCGTCATGTTTTTGATAACTTGCCTACATTACTTACCTGAATTCCCTTTGCTTTGTGTGAATAATCCCTATTATTAGAAAATAAAATATACAAGACCAAAATATCGAGGCACAGAAACACAACGCGCCCCACTGGACGATTAAAAAGGAAGCCACTATGTCATTGTTACAAGAACTGAAAGACGCTCAAATAAAGGCCATGCGCGGCAAAGATAAACTAAGCCTTGGCACTATTCGTATGGCCTTAGCGGCCATAAAGCAGCGCGAGATAGACGAACGCATAGAATTGAACGACACCGATGTATTGCAAATACTGACCAAAATGGTAAAGCAACGTCAAGAAGCCGCAGTCCAGTTTGTTAGCGGGAGTCGCCAAGACTTAGCCGATAGAGAAGAGGCTGAAATAGAAGTCATCAAACGATTCTTACCCACCCCTTTGTCTGACCAGGAAATCGAAACTTTAGTAGCCGATGCGGTAGCAAAAACTGGCGCCAGCGATATCAAAGATATGGGCAAAGTGATGGGTGTGTTGAAACCGCAAGTGCAAGGTCGTGCAGACATGGGCAATGTGAGTAAATTGATCAAAGCAAAGCTCAGCTAGGGGCAGATTTACATCATGGCTGGCCGTATTCCACAGGATTTTATAGAAGATCTCGTATCTCGCGCAGATATTGTGGATATTATCGACAATCGTGTAAAACTCAAAAAAGCAGGCCGCAATCATCAGGCCTGCTGTCCTTTTCACAATGAAAAAACCCCATCGTTTTCTGTGAGCCAAGAAAAACAGTTTTATTACTGCTTTGGTTGTGGCGCTAAAGGCAACGTACTTAGTTTTTTAATGGAGTACGACCGCTTAGAGTTTGTTGAAGCAGTTGAAGAGCTCGCTAAAGAATGCGGTATGACGGTGCCTCGCGAGCAAGGCAATAAACCCGGCTTTAGCCCGCAGCAAAAAAGTGACCGCGAAAAAGACTATCAACTCATGGAGGATGTTGCGCGATACTTTGCACATCAACTTAAACACGCAGATAACGCAAACGACGTGATCGAATATTTAAAGTCCCGTGGCCTGAGCGGCGATGTCGTCAAATATTGGGACATTGGCTACGCACCCGACAAATGGGATGGCGTGCTCTCCACATTTGGTGAAGACCAAAGCAAACAAAAGCGTTTGTTATCGTTAAAGCTGACGAACGAAAATGACAATAAACGCCGTTACGACTTTTTCCGCGACCGTGTCATGTTCCCTATCCGTGATAAACGCGGCAGAGTGGTTGCCTTTGGTGGCAGAATTATTAAAGGCGATGGGCCTAAATATCTAAACTCCCCCGAAACACCTATATTTCATAAAGGCTACGAGCTCTATGGTTTATATCAAGCTCGCAAAGAAAACCGCAAACTCAGCCGTATCTTGGTAGTTGAAGGTTATATGGATGTGGTGGCGCTCTCTCAATATGGTATTACCTACGCAGTTGCAGCCCTGGGCACAGCAACCACTCCAGAGCATATTCAAACCATGTTTAAGTCGACGAGTGAAATAGTATGTTGCTATGACGGCGACCGAGCAGGTCGAGAGGCAGCATGGCGGGCACTTGAAAACGCACTGCCGTTTTTAAAAGACGGCTGCATTATGAAGTTCTTGTTTTTACCCGACGGTGAAGATCCAGACACAATGGTCAGAAAAGTTGGTAGAGAGGCTTTTGAAGAGCAATTGGACCAAGCTGTAGCACTTTCCACATTCTTTTTTGATGCGCTGATGCAAAATCACTCATTAGGCAATATCGAAGGAAAGGCAGCATTCAAAGCTCAAGCAATGCCTTTGATTGAAAAAATTGCCGGCGACAATCAGCGCGAACTTATGCTTGCAGAGCTAAATCGTTACTGTGGTAATCGCCAAGCCTTTGATCATGAAAAAAACGTGGCTACTGCTAACAGCTTTAAAAAACCGAAGCAAGGTGAATATAGAGCACCCAGTAAAATGATGCTCACCAACGTAAGGATGATGTTAAGACTGCTGATAGATAAGCCTGCGCTTGCCGCTCAGTATCCGAAAATACAGTTAGCATCCCTAGCAAAATCTGGGATCACGGGGATTGGTATGTTAATCGAGATACATCAATATTGTTTAACACATCCCAATGCCAATACAGCTTCTGTTTTAGAGGCGTTCAGGGCGCATCAGCACTATCAGCACTTAGCCAATTTATTAGCGACCCAGCTAGAAGATAAATTAAACATAGACGCTGAATATATTGAATGCTTCAAAAAACTCATCCGCTCACATTTTGACGCACGCCTCGACGAACTTACCGCTAAGGCGAATCAGACTGCGGGGCTGAGCCCAAGCGAACAAAAAGAACTAACGCTACTATTGCAAAAAAGGCAATAAACGGTATTTTTTTCAGTTGATGAGAAGCTAATATTTAGTTTTTATTTTGAACTTTGCATCCCTATCTAGGTACTATATTTAAGGTGGAAAATTAGCCAGTGCTTATGCTATACTGGCGAACTCACTGAAAAGTGGTATGACAAGTTGCTAGGTTCACTGTGGCTTGCCGATTTTTAAGACTTGATTGGATAGTTTTGTTTTTGCTGTGTGTTTGTTTTCAAAAGAGTTTCTTTGTTAACAGCGTTGATAAATTTAAAAACGTATAGCTTCAATGTGGTGATAATAATAAACAAGACTACGATTTAACAATCGAGTACTTGAAAAATCAAATTATATCGCCATATCAGACTCCAATTCTAACGTGTAAGGTATATTGTGCAAAGCAAGCAATCCCAGATAAAACTCCTGATTGCCAAAGGCAAAGAGCAAGGTTATTTGACGTTCGCTGAAGTCAATGATCATCTCCCTGCGGATATCGTTGATTCAGATCAGATCGAAGATATTATCAGCATGATTAACGATATGGGTATCAAAGTGTTTGAACAAGCACCTGACGCCGATGAACTGCTCATGCAAGAAACGACTACCGATGAAGAGGTAGCCGAGGCAGCCGCTCAAGCCCTCGCAACAGTTGAGAGTGAAATAGGCAGAACTACTGATCCCGTGCGTATGTACATGCGCGAAATGGGTACGGTTGAGCTTCTTACCCGTGAAGGCGAAATTGTTATCGCTAAACGTATTGAAGAGGGTATCAATCAAGTTCAGTGTTCCGTTGCGGAATATCCCGAAGCAATTACCTACCTGCTCGATCAATGGGACTTATATGAAGCGGAAGAAATTCGCCTAAGCGACATTATCATAGGTTTCGTTGATCCAAATGAAGACGACGTAGCACCTACCGCCACTCACGTCGGTTCTGAACTGTCTAAAGAAGAATTAGCAGATGAAGACGATAGTGATGACGAGGACGACGAGGACGAGGAAGAAGACAATAGCGTCGATCCTGAACTTGCCCGTGAGAAATTCTCAGACCTTCGTAAGCAGTACAATAAAGCCCGCAAAGTTATTGAAGAAAAAGGCCGTGCTCATAAGTCAGCCAAAAAAGAAATTGCGGCACTATCAGACGTATTTAAAGAGTTTCGCTTAGTACCTAAGCAATTTGACCGCATGGTTAAAAACATGCGCAGCATGATGGACCGCGTTCGTATCCAAGAACGCTTGGTTATGAAGTTTTGTGTCATACACGCGAAGATGCCGAAAAAAGAGTTTATCAAGCTGTTTGCGGGTAATGAAACCTCTACCGAATGGTTGTTTAAAACCTTAAAAGGTAACGCTGCTTATGTGCCTAAGTTATTAGAGTACAGAGAAGAAATTGAGCGTTGCGTTAGTAAAATGAATGCCGTTGAACAAGAAACCGGTTTAATCATTCCAGATATTAAAGACATTAACCGTCGTATGTCGATTGGCGAAGCGAAAGCGCGTCGAGCGAAAAAAGAAATGGTCGAGGCAAACTTACGTTTGGTTATCTCAATCGCTAAAAAGTATACTAATCGCGGACTACAGTTCTTGGATCTTATTCAAGAAGGAAATATCGGTCTGATGAAAGCGGTCGATAAATTTGAATATCGTCGTGGTTACAAGTTCTCTACTTATGCAACTTGGTGGATACGTCAGGCCATAACGCGTTCTATTGCCGACCAAGCACGTACCATTCGTATTCCGGTGCACATGATTGAGACCATCAATAAACTCAATCGGATCTCGCGCCAGATGCTTCAAGAAATGGGCCGCGAACCAACACCTGAAGAATTGTCTGAGCGCATGGTTATGCCGGAAGACAAGATCCGTAAAGTGTTAAAAATCGCAAAAGAGCCTATTTCAATGGAAACGCCCATTGGTGACGACGAAGATTCTCACTTAGGCGACTTTATTGAAGATACCTCTATCACGCAGCCTTTAGACTCTGCGACTGGCGGTAGCTTGAAAAATGCAACGCAAGAGGTATTAGCCGGCTTAACTGCAAGAGAAGCAAAAGTCCTGCGTATGCGCTTTGGTATCGATATGAACACTGATCATACCTTAGAAGAAGTCGGCAAACAGTTTGACGTTACCCGTGAGCGTATACGTCAGATTGAAGCAAAAGCATTGCGTAAGCTTCGTCATCCAAGCCGTTCAGAGCAACTGAAGAGCTTTTTAGACGAGTAGTAAGACTAGGTATTTATCAGACGAAAACGCCAGCTCAATGCTGGCGTTTTTATTAATCAAACTACTGTTCTTATAATGCTGCAATAAGAAACGAATACGATTAAGGCGCGATGTAACGCATGGCAACATTGCAACGCTCGTAGTTTTTTCCATAAGACTGCATAATGTCGTCATCATGGGCAAAACTATACTTCTCATACAGATGAATCGCCGCTTCACATTTTTTGTTAGTTAATAGATATAGCGTTTGCGCAGGAATTGAAAGGGCTCGTTGAATCACATACTCCAGCAGCTTCTCGCCTACTTTTAAGCCTCTTAAATCGGCCTGTACCCCCATTTTTGTGAGTTCGTAGTTGCTGTTTCCACTGTTTAGCAGAGCGCAGGTTCCAATCACGCCAAGTGTTTTATGTTTGACAAAGAAAACATATCCGCCTTTTTCAATAATATGTTTTCTTGGATAGCGCAGCACCTGTTTATCGATATCTTCGAGGTGAAACATATCCTCAATCCATATTCGATTAATTCGCTCAAAATGAGGCGCTAACGCGTCTGAAAAATCTAGGAATTCTAAATCTTTACTCGCATTATCTAAGACTTTGATTGAAGTATTGCTTTGCATTTTTGCACCACCAAGCTTTTGGATAACTCATAAAAAAGGAGACTTTGTAAAAACAACGCCTCCCGTTTAATTCCAATCTATTTATAACATGAAAACTATTGCGCTGTGCCATCCCCTTTCACATAGGGAACTTCTTCTTGTAACTTTTCTAACTTACGACTGCGTTTTTCAGGTGAACCCGTACCTCTTGCTAAATATGCATATGCAGTTGGTACAATGAACAGTGTCATGAATGCAGAAAACAATACACCGGCAAATATAACCATACCGATTACCATTCTTGATTCGGAGCCAGGTCCTGAGGCCAAAACTAAGGGCAGCGCGGAAAACACCGTTGTAAAGCCAGTCATCACGATAGGTCTCAAGCGTTGGGTAGATGCTCGTCTAATTGCCTCCTCAAACTCCATTCCTGCATCGCGCAGCTGATTTGCAAATTCGACAATTAAAATACCGTTTTTCGCCGCAAGCCCGATCAACATCACTAAACCTATCTGCGAATAAATGTTAATCGACATATCGGCTAAATACAGACCAACATAAGCACCGACCAATGCTAGTGGTACCGTAAACATAATTACCAAAGGATGGATCCAGCTCTCAAACTGGGCTGCTAGTACTAAATAAGTTACAGCGAGTGCTAGCAAGAAAATGAATATAAACGACGAACCTGCTTCTTGATAGAGCTGCGACTCCCCCTTATAGTCAATAGAAACCTCAGCAGGCAGTTCAGTTGCGACGATATTCTCCAGATAGGCCAGCGCTTCACCAATAGTATAACCGTCGGCTAAATTTGCACTAATAGTGATAGCGCGCATGCGATTATATCGATTTAAGGTATTTGAAGTGGCTCGCTCACGCACACTCAACAAGTTGTCCATCGGTATTAGTTGACCGGTTCGGTCTGATCGAACAAAGATGTTGTCAATACTGTTTGGGCTGCGGAAATCATCTTCATTTCCTTCCATGAGGACATCGTATTCTTGCCCTCTGTCTAGAAAGGTTGAAACTCTGCGCTGACCTAGCATGGTTTCAAGCGTGCGTCCTATTTCAGAAATTGACACACCCAAATCTGCCGCTCGGTCTTTATCTATATCAATGAGTAACTGTGGTGACGTCTCTTTATAATCAGAGTCCATACGTACCAAATTAGGATTTTCACGCGCCTTTTCAAAAATAATATCTCGCCAAGCCACTAAGTCTTCATAGGTGTTTCCTTGCAAAACAAATTGCACCGGTCGTCCTAAACCGCCACCACCTAAACTTGAGCGCATAACAGCAAACGCTCGCACATCCGGGATTTCAGCAAGTTTAACGCTTACTTCATTCATCAAATCAAAGCTTGAGCGCTCTCTAGTTTCCCAGTCCGCCATGCCAACAATCGCAATCCCAGCACCGCCACCAAAACCAGGGGTCCTTACTAGGACTCGAGCCACTTCACCAGAGTCTCGATAAGGAAGCAATATCCGCTCTATTTTTTCAAGGTTTCTTGTATTGCTTTCGTAGCTAGCACCCTCTTGTGCCTGCATTAATATGAAAAAGTTACCTCTGTCTTCGCGCGGTACAAATTCTTCCGGTATTTTACTCTGCAGTTGCCAAATAAGTCCCATGCTGACCAATACGGTAAGCGCAACTAAAAACGGTTGCTTCATGGTGGTCGCTAAACTGTTGTAATATTTTTGTTCAATTACCTTAAATTTGTTATCAACCCAAACACCGAAACCCGAACTACGCTCACGTTTCTTTAATAACTTAGATGCCATCATCGGTGAGAGTGTTAGAGCAGTGAAGCTCGAAAAGGCAACCGCAGCGGCAATAGCGATTGCAAATTCTGTAAACAGTCGTCCAATATTGCCCTCTAAAAAGACTAGGGGTAAAAACACTGAAATCAGCACTAATGTAGTAGCAATAACTGCAAAACCAACTTCACGTGCGCCTCTATAGGAAGCAAGTAAGGGCGGCTCCCCCATTTCTATGCGGCGGTAAATATTTTCAAGGACAACGATCGCATCGTCAACTACTAAACCAATAGCCAAAACCAAGGCCAATAATGTCAGCAAGTTGATTGAAAAGCCCAAGGCATACATGACCATAAATGCAGCAACAAGTGAAACAGGAACAGTAACAGCAGGTATTAAGGTCGCCCTGATGTTGCCCAAAAACACATAAATAACGATTACTACCATTAACATCGCAATGGCTAGGGTGTTATATACTTCGCTAATGGACTCTTCAATAAATACTGACGAATCGTAACTTGGCACAATAAATATGTTATCTGGCAAGGTTAATTCGATTTTTTCAATGGCTTCTCGAGCAGCACGAGCAACTTCCAGGGTGTTTGCTTTAGATTGCTTAACAATCCCTAAGCCAATCATATTAACGCCATCCCCTCTAAAATCAGTTTCATCGTCTTCAGCGGTTAACTCAACTTGAGCGACTTCACCCAATTTTACCAAATATCCATCTGCACCGGCTGCAACCGTTAGGCGCGCAAAATCATCTGGCGTTAGGAAGCTTCTGGCGACTCTTACGTCGAAATCACGCTCTTCAGACTCTACTCGCCCAGCGGGTAGTTCTACATTTTCGGCTCGTATAACTCGCTCAATATCGGTGACGGTAATACCACGCGCTGCCATTGCATTTCTATCAAGCCAGACCTTCATGGCATAACTGCGACCACCCCCGATATTAACTCGTGCTACACCGTCTGCTATTGATAAGCGCTCAACAACGAAACGATCAGCATAATCGGTAAGCTCCATCACGTTTAAGTTGTCACTTCGCAGGTTGTACCAAACAACGACGTCTTCATCTGAGTTCGATTTAGCAACTTCCGGAGGAAAAGCTTGATCAGGTAAATCGTTCAATACGCGCGAGACGCGCTCTCTTACGTCATTTGAGGCAGCATCAATATCTCTGCTTAAATTAAACTCTATGGTAACGCTAGAGCGACCATTTCGACTTGAAGAAGAAATATTTTTGATCCCTTCGATACCGCTTATTCTGTCTTCGATTAGCTGAGTAATTCGAGTTTCAACGATTTCGGCTGAAGCGCCTGGATAGCTTGTATTCACAGATACAATGGGGGGATCGATGTCTGGATATTCGCGTAGCGATAAAAAGCTAATCGCCACAATACCAAATACTAAAAGAAGTAAATTTACGACGCTTGCAAATACGGGGCGCTTAACAGATAAATCAGATATCAACATCTCGTTCCCCTACAGATCTAAAATGCGAACATCGGAACCGTTGCGCACCCGCAAGGTTCCCTCACTAATAACTTTTTGGCCTTCTTCTAAGCCTTCTAATATTTGCACTAATCCGGGTTTTCTTTCGCCTACTTTAACCAAAGTCTTAATCGCTTTATCTTCACCATTTACCACAAACACATACTGTGAATCACCTTCTGGAACTAATGCAGACTCAGGGATCACTAAGGCATCGAGCACACGTTTCTCTAGGTTAATTTGTAACAGCATGCCAGGGCGCATCTTCATCTCCGTGTTTGGTAGCTGCGCGCGAACTTGAATAGAGCGTGTAATTGGGTCGATTCTCGAATCGATATTGGTGATCTTGCCGACAAACTGTTCACCCGGGTACGCGACTGACTTGGCATAAATAGTTTGACCATTCACTACACTGGCCAAATGCAATTCTGATATGCTGAAATCGACCTTTACTACACTGAGGTCGTCAAGCGTAGTGATCAAATCACCTGGGCGTACTAAACTGCCCATGCTTACCATCCGTGTACCTAAACGACCGCTGAATGGCGCACGTATTATTAGTTCTTCAAGATCTGCTTGCGCAACGTCGCGTTGGGCGTCTAAAGCTTTTACTCTCGCTTCTTGTTCGTCGAGCAGTTGCTCAGAGGCGGCGCTCTGATTGGCAAGGTTTTTAATCCGATTAAGCTGCCGTTTCGCTTCGGCAACGTTAATTTCAAGCTCACTGACCCTGGCTTCTTCTGCTCTATTGTTAAGTTCAACCAAAACTTGGCCGGCCGTGACGATATCGCCGTCTTCAAAACTTATCTTTTCTATGGTTTCAGCCTGTTGCGCAGTAATATTGACCGATTCATTTGCAACAGCCGTACCTAGAGCCTCCACAATGACTGGAAAGGCTTGATTAGTTGCAGCAGTGACAACCACAGGAGTCTGTCCGCCGCCACGAGGACCACCTTGTTGCGGTGCTTGTTCAGGTAAATTGATATACACTAGGAACGCAACGAGTGCTAAAACGCCAACTAGTAAAGGCGATATCTTGATGAACTTTGACATACTTCTCCTGACAACTGCTTTTTCAACAAACTTAAGTGAAGACTGTTAGCGGCACGTTTTATGAACATTGGCGCGCGAGAACAATATTAATGAGGTTAATTTTTACGCTGTTTACGTATTATAGGATATATGGATTGAAACTGTTTATTATTTTCACTATTTTAGTGCTGGTGACAGCTTGCTCAGACGTTTCATTTTCCTCACCAAGCTGCCGAGTCGCTAAATCAGAGCGACAAAATATAAAGCCCACAGATCCAAATGTTCAGGCCGCCTGCGTGATTAAGGCAAAAGGACGTTTACTTACCATACAAAGAGACTCCGGTTTATACGACCTCGCTTACTCCCAAAAACGTTCAACAGACATGGAAAATAATTGTTCTAATGCTGGACAAATTACTACGGCGCAGTGTTTCGCGCATCAAGCCATGTGGCAACAAACAGGCTTTAATGTTGAAGTAGGTCAACTATTAACAACCCAAATTGACGGCAGCTTATTGTATGCATGCGATCTACAAGCAGGCTTTGATGGCTCTGAAGACGCTATAGAAGCACCTCCCTGGCATCCCGAAAACGTCCAAAAAATAGTATTTATTTATCCATTTGATATTGAGTTAGACCAATGGCAACATCCAGACCATTTCGCTTCAATGCGTGATGCCTTTGTATTATCCGAAGAAATTTCAGAAATACCTCTCATAAATACAAGTGATTGAGCGTTTTTGGGCTTTTCACGTATCATAATTCTATAGGATATTAGGAGTTACTATGCCCCAATTTAAAGCCCCAATAGCAGATTTTCAGTTTTTATTAAATGATTGGCTTCACATCGATGAACATTATAGCTCAATCGGTGCAGAAGGAATGGACAGCGAACTGGTGCTAGAAATCATCAGTCAAGGCGCGAAATTCGCAGAAGAAGTGGTTGCCCCTTTGAACAGAGAGGGTGATGAGCAAGGCTGCAAGCTCAACGACGGCAAAGTAACAACACCAGAAGGCTTTGCATCAGCTTATCAGGAATATGTCGCCAACGGCTGGAACGCCATGCTCGGCAATCCCGAGTTTGAAGGTCAAGATCTGCCCTACTCAGCGGCGATACCCGTTCATGAAATGTTAAATTCGGCAAATCTAAGCTGGCGCTTAACTACCATGCTGACCGAAAGTGCTGTTCTTGCTATCGATAAACATGCTACTGATACATTAAAAAAGACTTATCTGGCAAAACTGATTAGCGGTGAGTGGACCGGTACCATGAACCTGACTGAGCCTCATGCTGGAACAGACTTAGCGTTGTTGAACACCAAGGCAATTCCACAAAATGATGGTTCTTATATTATTACCGGCAACAAGATTTTTATCACCGGCGGCGATCAAGACTGGAGCAGCAACATCATACATTTGGTGCTAGCTAGATTACCAAATGCACCTGCTGGCGTAAAAGGAATAAGCTTATTCTTAGTACCCAAATTATTAGTCGATGATAAGGGAGAACCTGGAGTAGCGAATGCGCTTAGCGTTGGCAGCATCGAGAAGAAAATGGGTATCAAAGCAAGCCCAACCTGCGTAATGAACTATGATGGTGCGATTGGTTATCTAGTGGGCGAAGAAAATAAAGGCCTAGCATGTATGTTTACGATGATGAACGACGCTCGCTTCCAAGTCGGTTTACAAGGCTTAGGAACTTGTGAAGCATCATTTCAAGGTGCTGTAAGCTATGCAAGAGAGCGCCTTCAATCGCGCTCACCTACTGGCGCAAAACAACCTGAAGCAAAAGCTGATTCACTAATGCATCAGCCCGATGTGCGTAAGATGTTGCTCACACAAAAAGCCTTTACTGAAGGTTGTCGCGCGCTCTCTATGCTATACGCACAGCAAATGGATATTGAAAAATATTGCAGCGATGAACGCAAGCATGAAGCGGCGCAGGTTATTGCCTTTCTAACGCCAATTTGTAAAGGCTTTATGACCGATATTGCGACCGAAGTTACGAATCTAGGGATTCAAGTATACGGTGGACATGGCTATGTGCGTGAATGGGGCATGGAGCAACTGGTGCGCGATACTCGAATTGCGCAGCTTTATGAGGGCACCAACGGGATTCAAGCGGCAGATCTAATTGGCCGTAAACTCACCCGCGACGGTGGTAAAATGTTAAGTTCGACACTTGCTATGCTTTCGTCGCGTATCGGCAATATGGCCGATGAAGGTATGCAGCAGCAGGCAAACGCTTTATTAAATGAGTTCAATGAAGTGTCTACAGCACTACTTGGTTCACAAGCAAACGATGTGGCTGGCGCGGCGACCGACTATCTACATTATAGTGCCTATATTATTTTAGGGATTTTGTGGTTAGACATGGCAAGTGCAGCTAAGCAATCAAGTAACGAGCTCATTGCACAAGGTAAGCAAAAAACCTGTGCATTCTATCTGAAGCGTTTACTGCCCAGAAAAGACGCGCATAAATTGGTTATTCATAGCAGTGCAGACGATTTAATGGCGCTCAATGATCAAGAGTTTGATTATATATAAGCACGCCATAAGCATAATAAACCTGAACTCTGGATAATAAGTTAACAGGTGGTTCAGGCCACCTGTTTGTTTTTTATTTGTGCAAGTGCTTGCGCTAAGTCATTGATAATATCTTCCACGCTTTCTAAGCCTACCGAAAGACGTATTAAGCTATCGCTAATGCCATGCTTGTGTCTTTGCTCAGGTGTATAAGCCGAATGGGTCATGCTTGCAGGATGCTGAATGAGACTTTCGGCATCCCCAAGGGACACCGCTCGCTGAATCAATCCTAGCGCATCCATAAAGGCTTTACCGGTATTTATTCCACCGTGCAGTTCAAAAGCGATCATGCCGCCATATAGACTCATCTGTTTACTTGCTAATGTATGTTGAGGATGCGATACCAAACCGGGATAATACACCGTCTCGACAACGTCGTGAGCAAGCAGAAATTCGGATACCGTTAACGCCGACTCACTGTGGCGCTGCATCCTGAGCTCTAAGGTTTTTAAGCCCCGCATTATTAACATCGCCGTGAACGGCGACATGCATGCGCCAGTCATGTCTTTTAGACCTTCCATACGAATACGATGTATCAGGTCAGCAGAACCCACAAGTAACCCAGCGACTAAATCTCCGTGACCACCTAGGTATTTTGTAGCCGAATGAATCACAATATCTGCACCCAAAGCAATGGGCTGAGTGATAAGCGGCGTAGAGTAGGTATTATCTACGATGCTAATTATATTTGCAGATTTTGCCAACTGACTAATTGCACGAATATCCATAATTCGCATATTCGGATTTGCTGGAGTTTCGTAATAAATGACTTTAGTTCGCTTGCTAATGGCCGCTTTTACCGCTGTAATATCGGTCATATCTACAAAAGTAATCTGAATACCAAACTTGCTTAAACCATGTTGTAAAAATGCATAAGTACAACCGTAGAGGGTTTTATCAGCTAGCACTTCGTCCCCGGCCTCTAGCAATGTCCAGAACACCGAGGTAATTGCGCCCATCCCGGATGCCGCGCTTAAGCCCGCCTCAGCGCCTTCAAGGCTAGCAATTCGCTGCTCCAATATATCGAGGGTAGGATTAGAAATTCGGCTATAAAAATGTCCAGATTTTTCACCTGAAAATAACTGCCCCCCTTCTTCGGCGCTAGCGAAGGTATACGTTGAACTCAAATGCAAAGGAGGGTTAAGCGCCCCGCCCTCTTGCTGTGCATCATAGCCAAAATGAATGGCTTTAGTAGCAAATCCTGTTTGATTATCATGTGCTGACATACATCACCTCTCATTGTGCATACCTGTACTTTACTACCAAACATGCAAAATAAACTTGCAATATATAGCGCAATAACTATATTTATTGGCATATTATGCCAATTTATTGTGACTTATGGATAAAATAGATCGAAGTATATTGCGTGAGTTACAGCAAAATGGGCGCATAACTAACCAAGAGTTAGCTGAAAAGGTCAATCTTTCGCCCAGCCCATGCTTGCGAAGAGTCAAACAATTGGAAGCAAGCGGCATGATAAAAGGCTATACCGTTGAAGTCGACAACGAAGCCTATGGACTACCAATTATTGTATTCGTGCGTGTGGAGCTTGAACGTCACAGTGCCGAAGTCGTGCATAAATTTGAAAATGCCATTAAATTGGTCGACAATGTTCTAGAATGCTATGTCATGACTGGTCGCTCTGACTACTTACTTAAAGTAGTCGTCAAAGATCTGCATGATTACGAACACTTTGTCCGCCATGAGTTACATGAGATTGCTAATATCGCATCAATCGATACAAGCTTTGCTTATGGTGTAGTAAAACGCTCTCACGTGTTACCGATGATCAGCACACGATCAAAATAAAATAAACATAATGGAGCTCTTAACATGCATGCAGCCTATCCAATAGGGACACCCGGAAAAGCCTGGGACCAATTAGAAAAGAACAAATGGCGAACTCAGCAACACCCCGTGCGTTCATATCGAAACGAGGTACTTGAAAAACTCTACCCTCTGAACGAAAAGCTTGACCTGATTCACTATGGTGCACTGCCTTACAATCCTCAGCGCTATCCGCTATATGTGGCAACAAACAAGCGTCCTCAATCTGGTTTACCGACCGTCCTAATTACCGGCGGCGTGCACGGTTACGAAACCAGTGGCGTGCAGGGAACTATCTTGTTTTTAGAACAGGCAATGCATCGCTATACAAAACACTTTAACTTTATAGTTGCGCCTTGTGTGAGCCCATGGGGTTATGAAACAATCAATCGTTGGAATCCTCATACCGCGGATCCGAACCGCTCATTTTTTGAAGGTGGCCAGTCACCCGAGGCCACTGCCATAATGCACTATATCAAGCCATTTCAAAACAAACTGCTGGCGCATTTTGACCTACATGAAACTACCGATACTGACAATAGTGAGTTTAGACCCGCTCTGGCGGCTAGAGATGGGACTATTAATGATAACTGGAATATTCCTGACGGTTTTTACACCGTTGGCGACAGTGCTCGCCCGCAACTAGGCTTTCAACGCGCAATCATCGATAGCGTTAGAAAAGTCACGCACATTGCCCCGCCAGATACAGATGGCAACCTGATCGGCAGTAAGGTTATTCAAGATGGCGTTATTTTATACGACAAAGCAAGTCTGCACTTGTGTGGTGGGTTTACTCAAGCCCCATACGTCACTACAACCGAAGTATATCCCGACAGTCCTAAAGCCAGTTCAGAGCAATGCAATCGAGCCCAGTTGGCGGCTATCGTCGGTGGATTGGACTTTTTAGTGAAAAAAAACGCATAAACTAACTACAGCGATTTTTCCCAAAATAATGCTTGGCCCAAAGCTGGGTCAAGCTCATAGCCACTAAAACCGGCCTTCAAATAAGCATTCTTAGCAATTGTATTTCCCTCTAGTACTTCAAGGGTCAGTTTGCATGCACCACGAGCAATAGAGACCTCTTCAATACATTGCAACAGTCGCTGACTAATGCCGTGCCCTCTGGCTTCGGGTATAACTGCAAAATCATGAATATTGACCACTGCACGCCCTTTAAACGTCGAGAAACTTTCGATGCAATTGGCAAATGCTATCGGTAAAGTCGATACAGACGGTGATGAATCCAAAACCTTATCGGCAAAAACAATTACTGAGAACACATGAGATCGCTTAGACATTTCGGTAATGAGCGTAGCAGTTACCTTTGACTCAATAGGCTCGCCGCCGCCCATTGGGTCAGTCGCATAAACCTGTAGCAAAGTCAGTAATGCATCTGTATGCGAAGCGTTCTTAAAGTCTACTTCAACACAATTTATATTATTAAAAATTTGACGAATGTGGTCGCTCATGGGCTGTTTGTGAACCTGTTTTGTTATCAACACCAAAGAAGTATAGCCTCTTCAAGTGATAATAAGTCTACAGAAGTTTACATTTTTTTAAGAGCGCGTTTTCTGATCTATTCTTAAACTTTGATTATATTGTGTATTTTTTGTACTATCTGTGTTGAATAATAATAAAAAAACATCAACGGATTGATACAAGCAAATACCGAGTCACCTGATGAAAATATTCCTGATCAATGAAAATGACAGAGAACGAGAATGGCTGACCAGTGCGCTAAAAATGACCAGCCAAATAGATACCGTAATTTGTTTAGGCCGAGGTTACGAACTGGAAGTTGAAGAGTGTAGCTTTTCGACCGCGTTTATTATTGTAACTCAAGAGCAGTTTCCGGCGCTCAGACGGCAGCTGTCAAAATACTATTCTGCGAAAGAATTGCCATGCCCGATATTAATTCTCTCTGAATCATTCGATAGCTTTGACGTAAGCGGGTATCGTCACTTCACTTTAGACGCTTTTCCGACCGATGCTTTAACGCCGCAAATTTTAAAGTACCTTTTGAGTACCTTAAGGCGAGACTTTAAAAAAGACGTCAGACTTAAGCGTTTAGCGCATTACGACACTCTCACCGGCGCAACCAATCGCTATTTATTTAGTGACCGAACCAAACAGGCAATTGCTGCCGCTAGGCGCCAAAACGAGCCACTGGCGTTTATGTACTTTGATTTAGATAAGTTTAAAGAAATTAATGACAAATATGGTCACAATACCGGTGACGAATACTTAAAAACCTTTGTCGAAGTGGTACAGAGCACAATACGAGATTCGGATACCTTTGGACGCTTAGGGGGCGATGAGTTTGCTTTATTGTTGCCAAAATCGTATGAAGTGGATGCCGTGAAAAAAGCCCGACAGATTCTTGCCGAACTCGACATTAAACAGGACATAAACGGTCATATTTTGTCTATTGCTACGGCAATCGGCATCGTTAGTTTTGCCGAAAATGACCTACAGCAAGATATTAACTACAAGACAATTGTGGGCTATGCCGACAAAGCTGCCTTTGCATCGAAAAAGAAAGGAAAACACAAATATTCTGTATATCGTATGCGAGTCGGAGTCAGTCGCAAGCCTGTTTTAGAGGCTTAATTCACCATCAATAACAAACCCGATGCCGCTAGGCATCGGGTTGTAAGGTGCAACTGAAGGGGAATCTATACCAACTATGATGCAGAATGAGCTTTTGATTCAAAGGTATCTTTAAACCATTGTTGCAACATAAATTTTTCGTAAGGAAACGAACCACTGTTGCGCCTAACGACACCGGCTCGATTCAAATACGCCATATCTTTTAAATTTACGTCTTCCGATTGCAGGACCTCGCCCGCGGCATTTTTCAGGACATAGTTAAATTTGATTCGAGGGAAAAAGATGTCTTCCATTACTCGCACATCAAACATAAACGATCCAACTGGAATTCTAGGGCTTCTGGTATCACCGGCCAGATCAATATCGGTGACTTTAATATCCAGTGTCTGACCATCTGGCAAATTTTCCGACAACTCGGCAAAGTGCTCTTCAATACTGCTCAATACATGCTTGTGATATCTACTGCGCGATTCGTTAGATGGGCGCATATCGGTGTAAGATTCCGGTTCAATAAACTCTATCTTAATATTAGTCGCTTCGCTGACTTGCTGCGTTTCTGATCCAGCTTGTGCATTACTAAAAAGCAATAAAGATACCGCCAGTGCGGTGATGGATGTGCAACACTTGTTAAGTTTCATTTTGGTTCTCCTGAACAATATCATGAGCAGGTATAGGCATCGCTCTATCTACTCGGATATTAATAAGAATCATATTAAAAAAAATAGTTCAGTTTCTGAACAACAAAGTCCGTGTTGTAAGTTTTTTGCTTATTCCGGCAATAATATATCTGACTGCTGTATATCAGAGCAAAACTTCATGAGGTTGTTACCAAATAAATAGGGGTTTTTATCATTTTCAACACAATACAAGGCGTAAAAGGTCCGGACGCTGTCGAGCGAAGCGGTGACTTCAAATACATAATCAGTTTGGTGCGGCTTCAATGACATGTTGTTGCGCATAAACTTGTCTTGCAGCGCCATTAGTCGCGCTCTATCCGGTGCATCAAGAACAGCATTAAACCAGCCGCCGACAGTCCCTGCAATACCGCCAAAGAAGTTTTGCGCCGCCGTTGTTCTGAGTGTAGCTACTATTAGCACAACCCCGATGATACTGATTATCCAACGCCATATTTTCAAGGCTTTCTGCTCCCACCTATTGATGTTTAGAGTATAACCCGTTTACACAAAAAAACCGCCTGAATACTTATACCTAATTATAACTAAGATTGCGTATATTGACACAAGCAAGAATATTTATTGATCTCAGTTAACAAATCAATTGCTTAGATAGGTATAATCGCCGAACATTCTTCGATAGATAATATTGCTTTGCGAAAGTTAGGAGCCAAGCATGAGTGAAAAAATACGCATCAAAGACGTTACGCCAGTCAAAATTGTTAAGCCTAAAGATGCGTCGACTAAACCCAACTACTCAGCTAGAAGCCGCATTTATGTGCGTGCTGTTCAAGGTACCTTCGAGAATATTAGACGTTTTTTTGGTCTGATATTTTTAGGTACGTTTGCCCTGATCCCATGGCTTCAGTATCAAGGCCAGCAAGCTGTCCTCCTCGATATCGCCGAACAACGTTTTAGTTTTTTTGCCATTACTTTATGGCCACAAGATCTTACCATCCTTGCCTACACGCTCATCGTATCGGCGTTTGCTTTATTTTTTATTACTACTTTTGCCGGCAGAGTATGGTGTGGCTTTATGTGCCCACAAACCACTTGGACCTTTATTTTTATTTGGTTTGAAGAAAAAATAGAGGGTGCACGCAATAAACGCATGAAGCTAGATGAACGAAAAATGGACGTCGACAAGTTCATTCGGAAATCTTTAAAGCACTTATCGTGGATTACAGTGGCCTTGCTAACCTCATTGACATTTGTCGGTTACTTCACTCCAATTGACGAATTGTTTGTAGACTTTTTTACCTTTGACACTGGTTTCTGGGTAGCATTTTGGGTTCTGTTTTTTACCTTCTGCACCTATGCAAATGCAGGTTATATGCGCGAGATCATGTGTACCCACATGTGCCCTTATGCAAGATTTCAATCTGCAATGTTTGACAAAGATACCTACACTGTTGCCTATAATGCGCAGCGGGGAGAGAAGCGCGGCCCTCGTACTCGTAAAATGACGCCTGAACAAGTGCAAGAAAAAGGCCTAGGCGACTGCATAGATTGCAACTTATGTGTACAGGTATGTCCCACCGGCATCGATATTCGTAATGGCTTACAATACGAGTGTATCAACTGCGGAGCCTGTGTGGACGCTTGTAACGGCGTTATGGAGAAAATGGGCTACGAAAAAAACCTAATTAGTTTTACGTCTGAGCACGAATTAAAAGGTGGTACGACTAAAATTTTCCGTTCGAAACTTGTGGGCTATGCCATTGTTTTGGTGGTAATGTCTGGATTATTAATTGCCGACATTGCTATGCGCGTGCCGCTTGAAGTAGATATTATAAGAGACCGAAACTCCCTCGATAGAGAAACCAACCAAGGACTCATAGAAAATGTGTATACGCTTAAAATTTTGAATAAGTCTCAGCAGTTGCGCACCTACACCATAGATGTGAAAGGTTTAGTCAACGCTAGATACTTTGGTGATGCCGAGGTGGTGGTATCCGGTGGTGAGGTCTTTACGCTGCCCATAAGTGTTGCTACTGAGCCAGAAAATTTAGAAGTTGGCACACAGAAGATTCGCTTCCATGTCAGTACTGTTGACGATAATGGCGATATCATTGAAGTTGAAGAGCCTACAACGTTTATATTCACCGGTGTCTGAATTTCATTTTACGAAACTCACCCCAGAGCTGATTTTGGACGGAATCGAGAGTCTTGGTGTACAAGTCGCATCTGGACTCTTAGCCCTCAACAGCTATGAGAACCGCGTCTATCAATTTGTTAGCGAAGACAACAAGCGCTATGTGGTTAAATTCTATCGCCCGCTGCGTTGGACAGACGAACAGGTGCTTGAAGAGCATCAATTTAGCCAACTGCTATATGACGAAGATATACAGGTCGTTGCTCCATTGACCATCAATGGACAATCTCTTCATCAAATCGACGGCTACAAATTTGCTTTGTTTCCATCGGTAGGCGGCCGACAGTTTGAGGTAGACAACCTCGACCAGTTAGAGTCAGTCGGTCGAACAATTGGCAAAATGCATCGCACTGCGCATCTAGCGAAATTTGCGCATCGTCCGCCGATAAGCATTGCTACGCATTTGGAAGCCCCCATTGCCACACTCAAATCCCATGAGATTGTGCCAGTCCATCTACACACGCCGTTCTTTACTATCATTGAGCAATTAATTGAGCGCACTACTCGCTACTATACCCAAGCCATTGCTAAATGCTCAGGCGCAATTCGTCTGCATGGCGACGTGCACCCAGGCAATATTTTGTGGCGCGATGGCCCTATATTTGTGGATTTTGATGATTGCAGAAACGGCCCCGCGATCCAAGATCTCTGGATGATGCTAAGCGGCGATCGTCAGCAGCAGCTCTTACAACTCGATATTTTAGTGAACGCCTATGAAGAATTTCACGAACTAGACTACAAAGAGTTTCATCTAATAGAGCCTTTGCGAGCGATGCGAATGGTGCACTATATGGCATGGCTGGCACTACGCTGGCAAGACCCTGCCTTTCCCCAAGCCTTCCCTTGGTTTGGTGAAGATAAATACTGGGAAGGTCAAATTCTAGCGCTTAAAGAGCAGTTTGCGGCATTAGATGAGCCCGTTCTCAGCCTGATGCCATAGGGTTTATAGCGAGCACTCAGCTATGACATTTTCTATTCTTTTATTTTCGTATAATTCATACCTTTATTAGCATTGTGTAATATCGAAACTTACGTATAGTGCGAGTGGTCAAGGTGCTCACATTAACGCGCAATTACAAAGTTAATATGAGGTAAACGGGAAACAGGTTAAACGCCTGTGCTGCCCCCGCAACGGTAAGCAACCGACAATGTATGGGTATGAGTATGTCTCCTCATCACCATGCATCGTCAAATTCAGCAAATATACACCAATATTGTGTACGTCCACCACTGTGCTTTTTAACCGCATGGGAAGGTTTTGCTTGAGTGTTGTAAGCCCGGATACCGGCCTTGTCAGGGTGGTCTGCGTTTTACGTTAAAAGGCGTTTCGCAGACCTTATCAATTGACATTGCTCGGTGGGAGCAACGACAAGGAATACCATGAAATTAAAGATTATTGCGCTGACACTAAGTGTTAGCGTGTGCACCAGTGTGTTTGCACAAAACGCTCCGACAAGTTCATCACAAGCCATTGAAACCATAAGCATTAGTGGTGCCCGCACGCCAATCGCGAAAGCATTTGTAGCCGGCGCTATTAGTGTAATCGACACGCCACAAATTGAAGCCTCCGGCGCCCTGAGTCTAACGGATTTATTGCGCACTGTGCCTAGTGTCAATATATCGCAGTCAGGCCCAACCGGCACCCTAAGTGAAATTCGTTTCAGAGGCTCCGAAAGTAACCATATATTAGTCATGCTCGATGGCGTTGAAATAAACGACTTAGGCCAAGGTGGGCTTATCGATTTGTCACATTTGATGCTAGCAAATATCAGTCGAATTGAAATTCTACGGGGCCCACAAAGCGCTTTATGGGGAAGTTCAGCTGTTGCGGGGATCATCAACATCACATCAAAAGAGCCCGAACAACATGGTGCGGGTAACATTGGCCTAAGCTACGGCAATAAGCAAAGCTCAAAGGTTCAAGCCAGCTACGGTAATCGCCTAGATAAATGGCGATATAGCATCAGCGCCTCCCATTTTGACACGCGAGGCGAAAATATTGCACGGACCGGAAATGAAGTCGACGGCTATAAAAACACCACTGGCTATGCCAAGTTAGGCTACGAATTTTCAGCCTACAATAGTTTTTCGGCCAACTTGAGGCTTGTAGACTATATCAGCGATTTTGACAGCACCGACTTTAACACAGGCTTTATTAGCGATGCTGATAATGTGAGCAACGGTGAGCAAATGTCTGTTGGGCTAAACTGGGACTATTCATTTCAAGACAGCATTTGGTCCCAACGTCTGTCATATCAATACAGTGAACAAGAAAATCAAAACTTTTCAAATCAAGTGTTCTCTGGCTCTACAAAAGGAGAGAAACAGCGTCTTGTTTATAATCATAACTTTGCATTTACTCGCTCTCATATAAACATTGGTGTCGAAGCGGTCGATGAACGCTTCGAACAGGCAGGTCCAATTGGTTTTGGGGATCCAAATCAGCGTCAAACAAACAGCAGCGTATCGTTTATTGCCGATGCACAAAAATCCTTCACAAAACACTTTTCAGTTGCTGCTAGCTATCGCTATGACAATAACGATGAATTTAACAATGCAGATAGCTACCGTGTTGGTGCAAATTACCAAATATTTGATAGCTTACGCGCATTTATAAGCTATGCCAAAGCTGTGAAAAACCCAACGTTTACCGAACGTTTTGGGTTTTTCCCAGGGACTTTCTTAGGCAACGCAAACTTGAAACCAGAATCGTCTGATTCCTTTGAGTTAGGCATTGATGCTAGTTGGCAAGATTATCAGATGCAGCTATCTTGGTATCGTGCAGAACTAGAAAATGAAATCCTTGGCTTTGTTTTTGACACTGAAACCGGGCTTTTCACTGCTCAAAACGGCGCCAGTAACAGCCAACGAGAAGGTGTAGAAGTTGAATTCTCCAAAGCCATTAAAAATTGGCAGTGGGCAGTAAGCTATGGTTATTTAGATGCAAGCGAAGCTGACGCCCCTGAACTGCGCCGAGCAAGGCATTCTGGCTCTGCTTGGATAGCCCACAATATCAATCAACAGCATAAGATATACGTGCAGGCTGACTACACGGGTTCTCGTAATGACCGCTTCTTTCCGCCTTTCCCGTCACCATCGCAAATTGTTAGCTTGGACAACTATTGGTTATTTAGTGTCAACTATCGCTATCAATACAACTCAAATGTGCAACTCTCGCTACGGTTAAGCAATGCGTTTAATCGATCGTTTGAGGATGTAGTTGGCTTTAGCGGTGAGTCTAGACGTGCGCTACTAAGTATTGCTTATGCTTGGTAGCCTGCAGGTTAAATTTAAACAAAATTAACTAGGCTGAACCATGTGTAAATGCGTAAAAGCAAATTTAGTGCATCAACTTAACTGCTGCGCTATGCTATTATTTTGTGAACTATTTTAACTTACGCCAATCATAATGGCTCATTAGTAAAGGAAATCAACATGCAGAAGTATTTTATTGGGCTCTTATTTGCCTTATTCATCCCATTTAATGCCTTAGCGCAAATGGTACCTTGGGAAGAAGGTAAACACTATTCAGTCATTGCAGAGCAAGCAACCGCTAAACCTGAAGTAAAAGAATTCTTTTCATTTTGGTGCCCTGCTTGTTATAGCTTTGAGCCGATTGTGGCGCAATTGAAAACACAATTAAATGAAGACGTAAAATTTGAAAAAGTTCACGTCAATTTTATGCGATTCAACGGCTCTGAAGTCCAAGACGCCGCAACTAAAGCGATGATGATCGCCCGTAGTTTGAAAAGAGACGATGAATTGAACGGTGCTATTTTCAACTATATCCATCAACAGCGCGCAGTGATCACGGGGATTGACGATATCCGCAGCGTGTTTTTAGTAAACGGAGTAGCCGCTGAGGATTTTGACAAACAAGCAAAAAGCTTTAGCGTGAACAGTCTAGTGACGCGCAATAACAATACCGTGACAGACTACCGTCAATTTTTATCGGGTGTACCTAACTTCATAGTCAATGGTAAATATCAAGCTACCTTCACACGAGATATGTCGGCAGACGACATGGTGAACTTAGTTGTATGGTTAAGCCAACAGTCCTAAATCAAAAGCATACAAAGCAAGAAACCGGCGCTTGGTAGCAAGCGCCGGTTTTTTTATGTGTCTGATAAATGCATTTACCATGCTCTCGTTTAAAAACCGTGATAGGTCACAAAATCCTCATTATTTGCACGTGTAGAGCGCACATCATTCGCTGCAAAGTTTTCATCAGGATAGCCTAAAGCAATACATATCATAATCGCCTCATCGTCAGGTATTTGGGCATGTTCATGAACCACCGCAGATTGCATAATGCCTTGGCCGTTGATCACACACCCTAAACCAAGATCCCAAGCAGCCAAAACAATACCGTAAGCCAATGAACCTAGACCAAACTGCGTGATACCAGCGGGCTCTAGGGACTTATCATAAGTAAGCACCAAAGATACTGGAGCATCAAACTGGCGAAAACCACGCATCATCCAGTCCATACGTTTTTCTTTGTCTTCTCTGGTGATCCCCATGACTTCAAACAATTGTATAGCCACGTCGATTTGACGCTGGCGATGAATGCCTTGGTAATCTTCTTTATATGGAAAATCGCGAACGTGTGGCTTACCAGCTAGGGTATTTTTAGTGTTGCCCTCGCGGATTTTGTCTAGCACATCACCAGTCACTGCGTGCACCCGCCACGTTTGTGTATTATAAGATGATGGCGCCCACTTCGCCGCATTAATAATGGCATCGACAGTCTCTTTAGAAACTGGCTTGTTTTTAAATCCTCTAACGCTTTTTCTTGATTCAGCAAACTCTGCAAAATTCATAAAAACTCACTTCCTTAAAAATATAACGACAGAAACTAAACACATTAACGAAGTGATGCAAGTGCTTAAACTTCCAGACATCAGTTGATTGCTGAATCCGCCCGCAATTGACTATTCTACTTCAATCAACAGTTCATTATGACGAAGCCAAGGCAACGTCAAAAGGCCGTTGTATCCAGCTTGGACTGGCTCACTCATAGCTGTATAACCATTCTCAGCAATCCATTTACTCAAAATTTGAGTGTGCTCTTCGACATTACTGTCGCTGAGCGTCCAATTAAATTTAATAGCGGCAACACGGTAGTCGCGAATTTCAGTTACTGTCACCTCTGAGTCATTCGGTTTCGGGGTGTTTTCTAAAGTAAAACTTTTAGGCATCACAAATGACATCATTGGCTCATCTGCGTTTTCATTCATAAAAACTGGCGCGGTCATGGCAATCTCAGTGCCCTTCTGATTCGCGGTATCTTCATCCATAAAAACCGGAGCAGTCATGGCAATCTCAGTCGCCCCTGCATTTTCGCCGCTAATATATTTAAACAGTTTTCTAAACGCACTATTGCGTCCATCGCCCGACATGCTTGCCGATACTAGTATCATTGATTCATAGTTTCGGACCTCAATTTGCATATCCTGATCTGACTGCAATAGCTGATAAGGCGCGCTCTCTACCCCGTTATCGCCAAATACTGAGCAACCAGCCAGAAACGCTGATGCTAATAACAATAGAAATACTTTCATAGTTTACCTTTTAGGTATGTTTCGACAATCTGACCTATTGGAAAGATTTATCAGAAAGACCAATGTATTTGAAGCACATAGTGAACAAATATCTAATGAAATAATCACGTGGAATTTTGATGGATGAACCCATAGCGCGATTCATCCTATACACGGCCTTTACACTCTAATTTTGGCCGTTTGCTAAATAGCGAAGCCAAAGCCTCTCCCTATTTAATAAACCCTTCTGCCTTTAACTTTTTTATTACATGCTCAATAGAAGAATGCATTTTAGTGCTAGGGTCTTGTACACCAGCAACCTCAGTTTCAAAGACAGCAAGCTTACTTCCGTCAGTAGCCGAAAATACTTCTGTAGAGACAATAACAGTGGTTGATAGCTCTTTTTGAAGCAACGCGTCCTGTTCTGATATCTCAAGTGAAAAGATATCTGTAAAGGTGTTAATCACTGGCCTATCAACGACTAACTCCGTTCTATTTTCAACTTTTTTTCTGTTCAATTTCGCAGTAATTAAACGAGTCACTATCACCATATCAGAGTTATGTTCAGTAGTTAAACTTGCGGCGATATCTCGGGTGACTTTCGTCTCATCGGGCAACTTTGCATGAGCACTGACTCCGTTTACTCCCGCCTCTTTCAAGCGACTTACCATCATGTTCTCAAAACTAAGCGTATTATCTTTATGCTTCCCTACCGCAATAACTAAGACATTGCTCATCGGCGCGTAGCTCTGCTCAGATTTAAAGCTGGTTTTAGTGTAGGTATGGTTGCTCACACAAGCGCTAAGCAAAAGTAAAACCGTGGCGCTAAGAATCGCCCTAAAATAACTAGATGAATATTGCATTAATAACCCGAACAGTGTGTATAGAATAAGCGTGTACAACCAGTATACTCATTACTCATACGTGCACCACTATATTTTTATTCCTCTTTACAAACGATAAGCCTCAGAGCCTGAGCTTTGGCTTTGGCTTTGAAAATTGATTAGTTTTCGACCTAATTCTATCGATTTATCGATATAGTCATAAACTGGTCTATACTAGGAGTCTAACAAATAATTAAAAACAGCCAACATCATGGCAACTGGAGTTAATCATGTCTTTCTCTCATCGCTTGGTGCTTAGCATAGCACTCAGTGTTCTCAGCTTTTCATCGCTTTCACAACAATCCGCAGCTCAACAAGCACCGTTTACACAAGAACAAAAAGAGACCGCTACGCAGCTTATGGAAACTGCACTTAAAAGCGAACTTGGCTTTGATATAGTTGAGTCGCTAACCACTGAAATCGGTCCTCGATTGGCTGGCTCGGAAGCAGAAAAGCGTGCTCTTGAGTGGGGTGTTGAGCTTGGCAAAGAACTTGGTTTCGATAAAGTCAGCATTGAAGAGTTCACGATGCCGTTTTGGGACAGAGGCCATTTGCATCTTCTGATGAACACACCCTACAAACAAGAACTGCACGCGACTGCATTAGGCGGAGCGGCAACGTCTGAAAAGGAAATTGAAGCTTCAGTTGTCTACTTTAGAGACATTCATGCCTTAGCCGCCGCTAAAGATGGTTCTCTGAAGGGCAAAGTGGCCTTTGTTGATGGCGATAAAATGGTTAAAAGTCAAACTGGCGCAGGCTATGGGCAGGCAAACCAGCGCAGACGTATTGGCTATCATCATGCCGAGCGTGCTGGTGCAGAAGCGCTTATTGTACGTTCAGTGGGCTCGAGTTCGCATCGTTTTGCGCATACAGGCATGATGAGCAAGAATGGCGACAACTGGGCAACTATTCCGGTGGTTGCCATCTCTAACCCTGATGCTGACCAATTCCGCAGACTACATAATTTAGGTGAGTCATTAAGCGTGTCGCTTAGCTCAGAGTCAAAGTGGAAAGGAGATGTGAGCAGCGGCAATGTGATCCTCGATTTAATCGGCAGCGAAAAACCTGAAGAAATCGTGCTGATTGGCGCCCATATTGATAGTTGGGACAACGGCACTGGCGCAGTAGACGACGGTGCAGGCATTGGCATCACGGTGGCAGCAGCAACATTGATATCTAGATTGCCTAAACGCCCTAAACGCACCATTCGCGTTGTTATGTTTGGCGCTGAAGAAGTTGGGCTTTTAGGTGGCTTTGCCTATGCTGAAAAACACGCAGATAACTTACACAATCACGTGGTAGCAACCGAATCTGACTTTGGAGCACAAACTATTTGGCAGTTAGTCTCAAACGTAAATGAAGAAGCTACTGTGTTAATTGACGAAATCGCCAAAATACTTTCGCCAATTGGCATAGTAAGAGGCGGCTCTGATGTGCCCGGTGGCGGACCTGATATTATCCCAATGCAGCAAAAAGGTGTGCCGACCATTCGTCTCAATCAAAACGGCAGAGACTATTTTGACCTGCACCACACTCCTGACGATACGCTAGACAAAATCAATCCAGATGAACTTGCACAGAATGTTGCCGCCTATGCCGCAACGATTTATTTGATTGCTGATTCAGATGTGAATATGAAGCAGTAAAAATACAAGTCTGCTTCTCGTTCTAAAGTGGTTTTAACACTTAAGAATGAGGAGCTTTTTTATACTCAGGGGAAGGGCGAGCGCGATACAACACTGCTATATGCGCAGACCTTTACCACATTAAAAGTTTAAATATAGACTATATAATCCTCCCATCCGACCCACAGTAAAGTGGAAGGCGAAGTCAATTTACCAGTTCAAGACTTCGCCACTGGTATGTACGAAAATTCCGCTGGTGTCCAAGCTCAGTTCTTCCATACGTTTTATTAAGCCCCTTGCAGACTCATCGACATCCATGTGCCCATTATGTTTTGTCATTTCAGTGCGCACGTAACCCGGATGCAGCAAAGCGACTGCTATACCCGCGTCTTTCAGATCGATACTTAAACACTTCCCTACCATGTTTACCGCGGTTTTTGAAACGCGATAGGCATAGTTGTTGGAGCCGGTGTTATCGTCGATAGAGCCCACCCGAGAGCTTACAATACCTATCTTACTGCCGTTTTTCAGCTTGCTCTGTAAACCCAAAACGGTGCGTAAAGCTCCCAAACTATTAACATCAAAATGCCGACGCATGCTCTCAAAATCAATACTATTGATTGTGTCAGGGTCTAAAATACCCGAATTATGGATAAGAATATCGATACTTGCTACCGGCACGCTGGCGGCAATATTCTCAACTAAGGCATCGTCGGTCACGTCGATATTCTCGACTATCTCGCAGCCGCTTTCGCTTAGCGCTTTGCTCGATTTTCGGCACATCGCAATAACATGATGACCTGCGGCTTTATATTGCTTAACTAGCTCTAAACCGATACCTCGGTTGGCCCCGATGATGACTACATTCTTTGACATAAATATTCTCCAACTTTCATTATTATAATATGGGTAATACGCGCGTAATCGAAATTAAGCGTGAATATTCCTTCGACTGCGTTAGCTATCCAGCCTACTGTTGATAAAATCGACCTATGCTTCAATTCACTTTTTCACCGCCAATTGTCAAGGAAGCTATAAACCATGGCATTGATACTGCTATAACTTTAGATTTTTAGCTTATCTGTGAGAGCTTGTAATTCAATGCCCACAATCTTATTATCAATAACCGAGTACCTATTAAGTTTTGTATGGAGGCATAGCTTATGCGTATAACTAAATTTTTATCTCATTTTATATTGCTTGTAATGATAATTGGCTCGAGCACTGTTGCATTTGCTCAGCAAATGGACGCCAAATTGAATATGGCAAAGCGCGAATTAATGAGTATCGAAACGAAACTGAAAACTCTGAAAGTAGGTGATGTAAGTCAGTACAACCGAATTGGTGAACAACTCACCAAAACCTCAGATTTATTGCAAACCACTGATTCAAAAACCCATCCAGACTATATTACAAGCGTGCAAAAGTGGAGCAGTCTGCGACAAAGCATGGTTGAGATGGCCCAGACTTGGCAAAGCGCCAATAACACCAATTCTGAACAGGCCAACGCAAAACAATCAGCAGCGCCAGCGGTTGATGCATCGAATACTTCGTCTGTTGCGCAAGCATCAAGCAGTATTGATCCCGACGCGATACTCAGTAAATATCAGCGTGAAAACCGACCCCAGCTATCGAGTAATCCTAGCCCCAGTGAAGTAGAAGAATGGGCCGTAAAAATGCGCGCGCTGCAAAGCACTGAGTTACAAAGTGATTTGGCATTACTGAACAGTCCTAATGTGTCAAAGGCCGATGCTCAGCGCGTAAAAGCTTGGATAAGCGGAAACTTTCAAGAGCAAATATCTCAAGACGTCAGCGCAGTCATGCAGCAATTTAATAGCCAAGTAGAGATGGCGGTGCAGCTGTCTCGGCAAATTGAAAATATTAATGCCAGTGAAAAAATGAAAGTTTACAACTTTGCATACGGCGAAAATGGTGAGCGTAATGCCGCCACCTTAGAGCAAGGGCTACTAGCCAGTATGAACGGTAAAACACTCGATGAGCTTTTCCCGAAACTAAAGAACCCTAATCGACAAACTCATCTTGCCTTGATTGCCTTTAATCAGCAAAACTTCAGCGGATATCAAGAGCAAGCCGCGCAAACCCATATCGAACTGGCTGCGATGCCCAAAAAGAAAGCGCCAGTACGGGAGCAATTCATCAAAGGAATTACTCAAAAGTTATGGTATCGCGGCTCTGAGCTTGCCTCACTTGATCGCAAAGGCAGTATCTGGATGAATAACCGAGATATTGGCGATGTCACGGCCAATGGCACGATTTGGGTGGGCAGCAACGACTTAGGCTCTATCGAAAAAGACGGTAAAGTGTGGTTCAGGGGAAACCACATCGGCACATTAGAAGAAAATGGTGCAGTATGGCGATCGGGTACCCAAGTAGGCTTAATTGAGCCCAGCGGAAAGGTATGGGTTGACGGAAACGCCAATGGCGAAATTGTACCTTTTGAAGGTGAATGGAAACGCGCAGCTATTATTTATTTTTTCTCAGATATATTTGCTGAGCAATAATTTAAAATAATGAAGTTAAGCAGAATATTTTGGGTTACCTGTTGCTTGATAGCGATCTTAGCAATAATAAGCGCTAGAGGCACTGCAGACACTTTTGGCGATATGTTGTTTTTAGTTACAATATGTTCTTGGGCCTCGGTTTTACTGGCGTTTATCTACAGTTTGTTTGCAAACAAGAGCACGATTGCACAATACGTTTTAGCCTCCGCATTCATTGCAGTTGCAGTGGTTGCGACATACTACTTATCCCTATTAGCTTTGCAAGTTGTAAGTTATGGGCCGCTCGAAGCATCAGGATTGATATTTGTAACTTTGCCCTTTCTATACATTCAATTTGCTCTTTACGGAGCGTTGTTTGGAGCCTTCGCTTATGTATTGATGTTAGTGTTAAACAAGCGCTTGTAATACGCTCTGATAAAAAGATGGCGAGTACACTAATTCAATGGTCGGCTTCAATTAGCAAGTAGAGATAGAATAATAAAGCAAACAATCATTTAACTGCATGGCAAGGATAAGACATTAAAAGCAAGCAAGGAGAACAACGCCCATATGAAAAAGACGTCTGCACTACTTATTATGGTTACTTTGCTTGCATACTTCGTTTATCTGATGCTATTGCCTGCTGAATCATCAATAAACACAAAATTTAATGGCAAGGCGCCAAGCACTCCAGCGGATTTTTCAGAGCCACCAATCAATATGCCCTTGATTAGCGCAGTGCCTGAGCAGGACAACCAAGCTGAAGCATATACTCCCGCACAGTGCCAAAGGCGCACCGATAACTTCAACCGACAGGTGGCCGACGTTAACAACGTGATAGTAAGCGCGCTAGAGAAGGCGATTAGACAAGGTAAAAGCAAACGAGCACTTTTAGGCTATCAAACACAATATAAAGCCTTCTATGCTGGCTTTGACGATTTACTGCTACGTGCGCGAATCAACATTGAGCGTGATAGATACCGTTTTGTGTCGTCACCCAATGAACTGCGCAACTGGAACGGACTTTCAGTTATTGACTTACCCAGCAATTTTTCTATCGATATGCTTGTGGATACTTTGCTGAAGTTCAATGAACTCGACAGTCCCTCGGGGATACCGCTCACACTAAAAGACACCATAAATAAACAAGACGTATATGCGCTTTTAGACAACAATGACAATTTTCACACCTATCTCGAATCGTTAGTACGACTTCAAATAAGTAATGTCATTTCTCCCTCTATTTTGTTTGTGATGTCTGCACAGGTATTAAGTGCTAAAGAGTTTACGCAGGCTGTCTATTCTCGAGCATTTACGGTCGACGATGCAGCGATCGGTATTTTGCAAGACTTACCAATAGAGTATCTAGCCCCCTTGTTTGCCAATACTCAAGGACTCGATGCAATGCCAGTATTTGTCCAAGGTATACATGACTCTTTTGAAAACCTAGCCGACTTAGCGGCAGCGACTCATAATACTGCTGCACTAAAAACGCTTGCTAATTATGGAGTCATGCCAAGCAATGAAATAGGCATCATTACCGGAATGGATATTGCGATCATGAATATCGCTGAAGATGACATTGAGGGGCGCGATTCAGCGCGTTTAAACAGCCGAATTATAGAAACCCTGCAGTATCTAAAAAGTAGAGGCTACGCTGCGCATGGTCAAAGGTATGAGCGCGATGGCGACATTAATGTACTATTCAAAGCGCCCAACCGAAGACAGCGACAAACCATTAAAATTGCAAACCTTGAGCTTCGCAACTTAATGCATGACATAGACTTGCTTGATATAAACAGCAAGGTTACCGATATCCCCCATAAAGACTCTCCAGTATTAATAGCCATTCGCGAAGCTCAATCAATGAGAGACGCCATGCAGGCTAAGTCTGATTACTGCGCTAAATTTGCCCAATGAAGGCTTTTTTCGTCTAGCCCTTCTGGCCGCCCCCAGGAATGACCTAGGTTGTGTTGAAAACTGCTATGCTTTTACGACTGCAATTGTCACTTTTCAATCATGTGAGTATAAATTCTCACAGCTTTTTTACCGATTAAAAGTATCAAACATTGTTATCGTCGGACACAGTCTATAGTTTTTATTCATCCTATTCTCAGCGTCTTGAGTCGCAACTAAAACAATCGGTGTCTATTCCTGTTTGTTTGCATCAAACGCGCGCGTTAACTTGCCTCCAAATAGAAGAATAAACAGTCCGGCTACAAAAGGTAGTGCCGCATTGATTAAGAAAAACATTGTTGGGCCCAAGCTTTCATAGAAAGTGGCTATGTATCCTGAGATGAAACTGGCGAAGAACAATGAGAGATAGATAATACCTAGCATCATTGCGTTTATCGATTTGGGGGCTCTACGCGACACAAAGGCCAAAGTAGTCGGCCAATACCACAAGAAGCCAACACCCGAGAATATATAGGCAATCACTGGCCATAGTATCGATGTTTTGCTATCTCCCGCTAAGTGAGCACCGATTGAGAATACCAGCATGGCGGATGCCATAAAGACCATGGCAATACCGATTTTGCCAAGATCACTTGGCTCGGTGCCACGCAGAGACTGCGCTCGCCATAAAATAACAAGAATTGGCGCGGCAATTATGCCCGCAAGGGGATCAACAGATGAAAACCATGGCGTTGGTACTGCACCCATAAAAGTGTCGAGGTGAACGTGCTCAGAAATCCAGATAAGACCTACGTTAATACTCTGGAAATAAACAGCATGGCCCAGCACATTGACCAAAAATATAGGCAGTATGAGTAATATGGTGACTCGTTCTTTAGCAGAAAGAGGTGGATAAATCGTTTTTTCAAGGCCTTTGGGTCGCTCGTCCGGAAGGTACTTTGCACCCTTAAGATAGACCGTGCAGGCGACGAGCATAAGCAATCCAGCAACGCCAAACCCGTAGTGCCAACCATAAACTTGCGCAAGCAGGCCACACACAAGTGGCCCAGTAAGCGCGCCAACATTGATAAAGGTGCTGAATATTGTGAATCCGCGTGATCGTTTAGATTCTTCGTTGGGTGCATACAGCTGCCCTACCTGCGCTGCAATATTACCTTTGAGTGCACCCGAGCCTAAAATTAAGAGTAGTAGAGCGACTAAAAAACTCTGCTCGAATACCATAGCAGCATGGCCTGCTGTCATTAAAAATACGCCGATAAGTACCATGCGTTTAGCGCCAAACCATCGGTCTGATAGCCATCCACCGATGATCGGAGTCAAGTACACAAGTCCTCCGTAAAGCCCTAAAACCATGCTCGCCAGCGCCTGGGTTGAAAGCGCACCAAACGCACTTTCAAGCGTGCCACGAAGCACAGCCATGCCAGCCACATTCTCAATATGGCCGGACAATAACAGTTCTTGCACCATGTAAAGAACAAGCAATGCGGTCATGCCATAGTATGAGAAGCGTTCCCACATTTCTGTAAAGGCAAGATAAGCTAGGCCTTTTGGATGGCCAAAAAAACTCGTGTCATTCGAAGATGCGTGGTTTACATTTTCACTTGAGATAGTTGCATTGGATTGCATTCAAATACACATTTTTCTTGAATTTCTAACAGCATACACGCAATGATAGGGTAACAGAATCCATAGAGCGTTAATAAAGCGTTAATAAAATATTTGGCTATTGTGCTAGAACGCCCTCACATGTAGCGTGTACGGTGTCCAAAATATTGACTTTTATTCCTCATTAACAAAGGAGAACAATGGTGAAAATAGCACCTGACACTTTGTCTGAATTTTATGACCGTTTACGTGTTGCAAACGCGAATGATCCCCTTGCCTATGGAGATTGCTTTGCACCGATTACTCTTCCTAATGTTAATCTTACACTTATGTTAGAGGATTCAAACCCATGATCTTACGCCGCATCACAAAACATGTTAAAGATCAGAACTGGTTTGCCGTTGGCATTGATTTCGTCATTGTTGTTGCCGGTATTCTCATTGCCTTTCAAATCACTAATTGGAGTGAAGAGCGCCAAGGGCTTAAAGAACTAGCTAGAGCGGTATCTGCCTTGCAAATTGATTTAAGCAATAATTACTTCTTCGCAAAAGAGCGTGTGGCTTTTAGTGATTGCAGGATTGAGCAGTTGCGTAATTTGGATGAACAACTCCTAGCATTTGATGAATCTTGGACACCATTTTTTCGCGATGACCAAAACTCATCGCAACGCGCTTTCAAACCCGTTTTACGCTCGCCGAGCCGAATTTGGGGTTCACGCGTTTGGAATGCCGAACTGGCCCGCGGCACCTTTAATTTGATGGATAACGATCGCAAAAATCAAATTGATGTAATGTTTAAACAAACTTTAGACCTCGAAACGCTTGAAGGTGAAATACAAACATTACAAGCACGCTTTAAAGTACTAGGACAAAACATTGAACTATCTAAAAGCGAACGCTTGCGCTACTTCGACATAATTTCAGAGTTAGATGAAAAAAGTTTTTTGATGGAAGCAATAGCAGGCCAGGTTGTTTGGCAAATAGAAGCCATTGGCCTTGTTGTTGATGAAAATGACAAGCCGGCATTACGCGAGTCACTCGCACAGGAATATCAGAGCCGCCAAGAAATCTACGGCTCTTGTGTTAAACCTATCACCCTCTATTATTTAGAAGATGAAGAAGTAAGCCCATGATCCTGCGTCGTATTCAACAACATGTGAAAGGCCAAGCTATTCCCAATGGGTTGGCTGTTCTTAGGCCTTTCTTACAAAAAATGTCCGTTTTTTTAGGTGTTTTTCGTTATTCAAATATAGGAGTCAATCAAAAAAGACAATGCGCCATTTTTGTTGACTAGTTTTAATCTCACTAAAGTAAAAATTTAGATATTAAAAGGATTTGAAAATGAAAATCATAAGCTACAAAACCCTCTATCTCGCTTTTTTGTTTTTGAGCGTCATCAGCGTGTCAAATGCTGCTCTGGTAATTACATCTAACCAAAGTGTCAATGTCAGCGGTAAATACATTCCTTTGAATCCCCCAAACGTGCCGGATCCACGCAAAGATTTAAGCACCTCTTATAATGGCAGTAATACCGGTGGTACCTCTGAGTTTGATTTCGAACTGGCTGACAAAGGCATTGATAATGCCTCTGCATTTTGGCAAGTAAACATTGATCAGGGCAGACTCAAGACCTACGCAGATTTGAGCATAAAACACGATTTTATGAATAGTCCTAGTTTTACAGACTTAAACGTCGATATGCAAAGCACTATCTCTTACGATGACACCATCACGGTGCGCCGTCTCGTGCCCAGTCAGGATCCTGTTCCCACGAATCTGTATGTGCGTTTTCAAGTCGATTTAACGGGCGACTTATTCAATACCGTAAACTATCTGGACCCAAGCCAAGGTGGCGCAACAACAGCCAATTATTTTACAGATTCTTCGTTTTTTTCGCGTATTGCGAATTCTCGGGCACAAGCGAGTGAAGAATGGCAAGTCGAGAGTACCTCAAGTTACCATTCAAACGGCGTATTTGGCAGCAACGTAGACGAATTCGCCAATTTGAATGCTAGTGTTGTGTTTGAAGATCTTTTGTGGAAGGGCTCTGCTATATTTTTTGATTGGACTTACAGTGAATTGTTCAATGTTGAAATAGAGGGCATAGATGCCGGTTCAATTGATTTAAGGATGACAAATGACTTGAGCAATACAATTATCACTCGTGCCAGCGTATTTGACGCCAATGGGAATTGGTTGCCTGAGTATGTGGTGCAGTCGGGTGGAGGATTCGATTATGCACAGATGTTTGTTGGGACACCAGTCACCCCTGTTAGTGCGCCATCTATAGCAAGTTTGGTATTGTTGTCATTTTTGGGTATAAGCATGAGAAGGCGCGCAAAGTTTTGATAGTAAGTTCGGCAACAAAAATAGCTCGTCTTGATGTTGCCATACTAAACCTCAAAAACTTGATTTTAATGCTCATTTCACGAACGTATGAATTGATGAACAAACTGCTCATTTGCATATAAGTCAACGCTGTTTAACTCAGCTTTTTAAAAATCATTTGCAGTTTATGCAGTAATTAACTGGCGCGCACCCGATAACAGGGTGCGCCCAATAAAAACTATAATGTTTCTTTTAACCACTTAAAAAACTCATGCTGCCAAACTAGGCCGTTTTGCGGAGTCAGCACCCAGTGGTTTTCTTCTGGGAAATACAGCAAGCGGCTTTTAAGGCCCAGCAAACGTGCGGCTTGAAAGGCTTGAATGCCCTGCCCGATTGGCACTCGGTAATCTTTACCCCCGTGGATCACCAGCATTGGTGTATCCCAGTTTTGCACAAAGTTACTTGGATTGAAGTCTGTGTAAGACTTTTGTGCGGCGGCGTTGTCTTTGTCCCAGTATGGCCCGCCTATATCGTGGTTCACAAAAAACAGCTCTTCGGTGGTGCCGTACATACTCCTGAAATCAAAAACACCATCATGTGAAATAAAGGTTTTGAAGCGTTTGTCATGATGACCCGCCAAATAAAATACCGAGTACCCCCCAAAGCTCGCACCAATCATACCAAGTCGCTCATTATCAACGTACGATTCTTCAGAGATATCGTCAATAGCATCGAGATAGTCTTGCATGGCGCCACCGCCCCAGTCTTTGCTAATCGCTTCATTCCACGCTACGCCATGACCGGGCATGCCACGACGGTTAGGGGCAACCACGATATAACCTTGCGACGCCATCAATTGAAAGTTCCAGCGAAAGGAATAGAACTGCGATAAGGGAGACTGCGGACCACCTTGGGCATAAAGGAGCGTTGGATACTTTTTGCTTTCATCAAACCCTGGAGGATAAATTACCCACACCAACATATCTTGACCGTCTTTCGTCTTCACCGTACGTTTCTTAACGGTGGGTAGCTCTTTAGAAGCATAAAACGCATCATTGACTGTGGTAAGCGCCTGCAAGGATTTTTCTTTTAAATGATACGTATAAATCTCTCTTGCGGCATTCATGCTATTGCGCGTTACTATCAACTTACCATCTACTTCAGCCACTATGCTGTTAACGTCAAATTGACCTTGGGTGAGTTGTTCTATTGCAAACGCTTTGCTATCAGTTTTAGCGCTTAATTTATTAGGCAGTGAAACCTGAAATAACTGAATGGTGCCAGCAGTGGCAGCCGTAAAATAAATTCGGCTCGCATCATTGCTCCACAAAAAGCTTTGTACACTTTCATCCCAATGGCCAGTAATATTCACGGGCGTGTTGCCGACCATGATCATAATGTCGTTTTTATCGGCCTCATAACCTGGCGTTTTCATGCGTAACCAAGCTAGTTGCCCTTTAGATGAAAAGGCAGGCTCCTTATCATAGCCAGGATTATCTGCAGTCAAATTGACTGTTTCTTTGCTTGCAAGGCTGTAACGATAGATGTCGGTGTTAGTGCTGGTAACGTATTCCACGCCCTGCACTTTTTTGCTCACATAATATATATGCTTGCCTTCTGGGCCCCATATGTAGTCTTCGTCACCACCAAAGGGAGATTGCGGCGAAGAGTATGGCTGGTTGAGCATGATGTCGGTTTTTTCTTCGCTGACTAAGTCTTGATAAAACACATGTTTAAAACTACCGTCGTTCCACGTATCCCAGTGGCGATAATTTAAGTCATCAAACACGTAGGCATCTGATGCCGTTAAGTGTTGGTAGCGGTCGGTACCTAAAACTGCGTCTATTTTAACCGCTTCATGAAACAACTTTTTTGTACCATCGGGAGATAGATTCTTATCAGGCACCAAGCCTTGATAGCTCTCAACTAATTGGCTATGCCCGCCATTTATCGACACTTTATAGACCTTACTATCAAAGCCATTGTTTTCGATATTCGGTATGGTGACGCGGTAAAATACATGGCTGCGAGAGTGGTCAAGACCGATGGGGCTAATGCGCTTAAGCTGCCATAAATCTTCAGGTGTGATGTGCTTTTCAGAGTGCTTTGCGTCATGGTCGTCGGCGAAAACTGATGCACTGACAAACGTAACTAATGCAAGCCAACAGCAATATGTGGCAAGTGACTTTATATTCATGATAAAACCAACATTATTAGATAATCAGGCGCTACCTTACCGCACACCGTTTTAACATCAAAGCAATATTGTGTGCGGCTTGAAACAAGGTTTAGCTATCTGGCTTTTAATCCAAAGTCTCGCTCGACTTACACATACCATTTATTGTCATCCACGGTACTCTATTCCACCCGCTGCTCTTCTGTCATTTCATCCTTGCTCGTCATCAAAAATATCTTCGATTGGCATTTTGAATAATCTTGCTGCTTTAAATGCGAGCGGTAAGCTTGGGTCAAACTTACCCTTTTCGATAGCATTGATGGTTTGCCGAGTTACATCAAGCGCATCGGCTAAATCGGCTTGTGTCCAATCGCGTTCAGCGCGCAATACTTTAAGCCTATTCTTCATAGATATTTCCTATAATTGAAAAATATTGCAATGCCGTAACTGATACCCATAACAAACAATATGTTAGACGGGTTAGGCGCATGGCTGATTATTTTAACCGTCTCTAACAAGCCATAAACAGCACCAAACACCATGCTGGTGCCCAAAGAAATCGCCATAGCGTTAAATTGGATTTTACGTTGCATTTCATCCATATCTTCTAGATGCCGTTTATTGGCGATGATCATTTGCATACCCATTAACACATTGACGCAAATGGCAACAGTCGTAGCCGCGGTATTGAAATCCCAAATAAATTTGGGTCCAAATGCGACAAGGGCCAAACTGATGACCCATGCACTGGTCCAGATCATCAATTGAAATGCACTTTTTTTCATACGATTTTTGAGATTATTATCAGACATATTTAGATTGCTCATTTGTATACTCACCTTGATATAATGTATGGTTTACTTTACTTTCAAGAGAGCATACTCTCCTTGCATGAGATGTCAAGCGTGCTTTACATAAAGGATGGTGAGTTTTACTTTGATAGCTTGATTTGGCACTTTCATAATAACATTGCTCGAAATAAGCAATTTAATATGGGGTGTCAGCATTCACATAAAATCGACTTTATAAGTGTGGCTCTGCTGTGCTCGGCTTAAAAACGCCTTTTCAATTACATGCCTTTTTACTTTTAAAGTGGGCGTTAGCTCGCCAGACTCTGGCGTCCAGTCTGAATTTGCAACAATGATATGTCCTACGGTTTCATGCTTTTCTAATGATGTGTTTACATGTTGAAGGGTTGCTTCAAGCGACTCTGTAATTAG
The DNA here is from genome assembly GCF_041380235.1 of Glaciecola sp. SC05. NCBI lineage: Bacteria > Pseudomonadati > Pseudomonadota > Gammaproteobacteria > Alteromonadales > Alteromonadaceae > Glaciecola > Glaciecola sp. SC05. The sequence continues at coordinate 27,216 of NZ_JBGIYY010000007.1, read as the reverse complement.
CTCTTTGCTTTGCGTTTTTGCATGCTGACTTAAATTCACAATCAATACCGGTTGTTTTAAGCTTGTGCCCATTAAACACATTTGTTCAATATATTCGTTTTCTGCAAATAGCTTTTCAATCGGCACCGGTGCAACGTATTTTCCTTTTTCAGTTTTGAAAATATCCTTTTTACGGCCCGTAATTTTGACATAACCTTCTCCGTCTAATTCCCCTAAGTCCCCAGTTTGCACGAAGCCATCGATCAGCGTTTCTTGTGTTTTGGCATCGTCTTTGTAGTAGCCAAGCATATTCGAGTCGGTCTTCATTAAAATTTCACCGTCTCCTGCAATACGCAATTCAACACCTTCTGTTGGCAGCGATATAGTGCCAAACTTTATCGGTCTATCCATTTTAGGCGTGGTGCCCGCAGCAAACGTTTCGGTCATTCCCCAACCTTCGCCAATATTGATATCCAACTTTTGATACCACTCCAAAATCTTCTCAGAAATGGGTGCAGAACCACTCAAAAATACCTTTGCATCGCCCAATCCCAAACCCGCTTTAATTTTCTTTTTCACGGCTGAGTTAACAAATGGAATTTTTAACAGCAGGTCGAGTTTTTTCTGCGGCATTTTTTGCAGCACACCTTTTTGAAACAAGGTCCATAACCTTGGCACTGAACCAAATACTGTAGGTGAGCAGCGCTGCAGATCACGACTGAAAGTATCTAAAGACTCTACAAAATAAATTTGTGCGCCAAAGCTCAAAAACGTCGATTCAACATAGGCTCGCTCTGTGCAGTGTGCTAAGGGCAAATATGACAAGGAGCGATCATCTTGCGTGGTACCCACACGTTGTCCCAAATGCAGCCCCACATTAACAAAGCTGCGATAAGAATGGATCGCTCCTTTTGGCTGTCCGGTGCTGCCTGATGTGTATAATATAGTCATCACACTATCAGGTGTAATATCCGCCTTAATAGCATCTAGTTCACATGAAATACAGTCCTGCCAAGTGTGCTCAACCGTCATGGTTGGATAACCCATATCAATGCGCTTAACGCCTGAGACTATGCCGGGCTCTTGAGTTGCAAAGTCATCTAGCTTACCGATAAAAATAGCTTTGCACTCAGCGTGTTGCAACACAAACTCTATAGTTTCAGCATTTGCGGTAGGGTAAATCGGAATACTGATATAGCCCCCGATCATTAAGGCAAAATCGGCAATAAACCACTGCGCACAATTTTTAGAGAGTATTGCAATTTTATCACCTTGCACATAACCCAACGCCTTTAACTGACTCGCTACAGCATTTGCTTGGTCATGGATTTGCTGCCACGTGAATGCCGTAACATTGCCATCTTTAGGCTGAAATAACACCTCGCGCTGTGGGTGGTTCTCAGTCCAATATTTGAGCTTATCGACGGGTAAATCTATGCTGGCAGCAGACATATGTGTTCTCTTAAGTAGCAATTAAAATAAGTACGGCATTAGCGGCCTATGCACAATTGCGTATCACTAAATAGACTCGAATCTAAACAATTGCGTGGTGCCTATTACGCCTTAACTCGATGTAATTTTAGCTGTTATACGTTGATTCAGGCCTCTTTGGTTTTGTCTGCTAATCAAGTAGTATGGGGTGCATTAAAAGTTCATGTGCAAAATAACAACTAAATAAGGTGACACATACAATGAACAAACTCACATACTTAGCAACTATAGCAACAATGTGTATAGGTTTGGCTGCCTGCAGCCAGCCCCAAAATACAAGCCTTGCTACTGAACAGACATCTCAAGTAGCAGCGCAGCAAGCCGAGGATGCGCGACTAGTTACTTTTTTAGATGACATATTTGACCGGAACGTTAAACAAAGTCCCAACTATCAGTCGGTGCTGGGAATCGATTTGGGAGGTCTCGACAAATGGACCGACAACTCCGATGCAGCGAGAGCTGAGAGGATCGCGCAAATGCAAAGCGACCAAGCGGCGCTTGTCGACACATTTGATCGCAGCAAGCTTAGCACTGAAGGACAGCTTAACTACGATATCGCACTTGCCAAATTTGAAGCTGATATAAACGAAATGCTGTTTAATCGCCATGTGTATGTAGCCGACCAATTTTATGGCCAATATATGGGTCCAATTACTCTATTAAAAAATAATCATACGATTGAGTCGGTTGAGGATGCGAATAACTATATCGCTCGTCTCAAAGGTATTAAGCCGTTGATGATGGACATGACCGCTCGCATGCAAGACCGAGCCGAGATTGGTGTAATACCGCCGGCATTTTCTTTTCCTGACATGGTCAAAGACATTGGCAGCGTGCTAGCAGGTCAACCGCTTGATAACAGCGAAGCGATGCATCCTTTATATAGCGATTTTAAGGATAAAGTGGCTGACTTAGACATTTTACAAAGCGAAAAGGACACACTTATTGAGCAAGCTGTCAATGCACTCAAAGGGCCTTTCGCTGAAGGATATCAAGCAGTTTTAGATGAGACATTAAAGCAGCAAAGTATGCAGGATAAAAATGTCGGCGTGTGGGCTTTGCCCGATGGAAAAAACTTCTATGATATGCGAGTTCGACGCTTCACCACTCTCGATCTAAGTGCTGAAGAAGTCCATAATATTGGTTTAGCCGACGTTGAGACCATTCACGCTGAGCTGCGCGAGATAATGGAAACTATCGAATTTGAGGGTTCTCTCCAAGACTTTTTTGAATTCATTCGAAACGACCCAAATAACTACTATCCAAACACAGATGAAGGCCGCGAGGCATTTTTACAACAGGCCAGAGACGATACCGATAAGATCTTTGCGATTGCCGATCAATACTTTCATACTCTTCCAAAAGCAGAGTTTGAAGTCAAACGAGTAGAACCATGGCGTGAAAACTCTACCAGCATCGCATTTTATAATCGCCCATCACAAGATGGCACTCGCCCTGGCATTTACTACGCTAACTTAGCCGACATGGCCAGCGTACAAAAGTATGTATTTCGCAGTATTACCTTTCATGAAGGTGTACCCGGCCATCACTTTCAGATCGCCAGAACCCAAGAATTTGAGAACGTGCCTAAAATGCGTCAATTTGGCGGTTTAGCAGTGTTCACTGAAGGCTGGGCCTTATACGCAGAGCGCCTTGCTAGTGAGATGGGCATGAGTGAAGAGCCCCTTTATAATGCCGGTAGGTTGCAAAGTGAATTATGGCGAGCAGTGCGCCTAGTGGTCGACACAGGCATTCATCACAAACAATGGACAAGACAAGAAGCTATCGATTACTTTGCAACAAACACCCCTATATCCGAACTAGATATTATCACCGAAGTAGAGCGTTATTTTGTATTACCTGGGCAGGCGCTTAGCTACAAAATTGGTATGAATACCATGCTCGATCTACGCGACCAAGCGAAGCAAGCTCTTGGTGAAAAGTTCGATATAAGAGATTTTCATGAAGTGCTAATTGGTGCAGGAGTAATGCCTATGCCATTGCTGAACAAGCGAGTAGAAGCGTATATTGCGAAGGTCAAATCGTCTTAAATAAGAAGTAAAGCACCCACACATGTTATGTATGGGTGCTTTTTAAATTATCTGCTGAATTGCAGCACTTTAGCTGAACTAGCATCGACGGATGCTCCTGCTTCATATTGCAAAGGCTGATGATTTAGCGGGTCTTTAATGTTAGCCGCTTCATTAAGATGAAACCTCAGCTCCTCAAATGATTCATGCATCATTTTACTGATTGCTATACAGGCACCTAAAGATGAGTTTTTGTGGATCTCGCGTTGTGCATCAATTTGAAATTGAAGACCTCTTAGGCGCGTTTGCGATTTGCTCGAAGCGCTTTCAATCAGCGCTTCGATTTCTTTTGCTCTTAACTCTTCAAATTTTTCTGGGTCTGTTTGGTACAACTTGCTCAGATAATCAAAATCAAGCTCACTAGACATATACTTCTCCCTATCGCATACAACACTTTTCATCTAACCATGAGTATTTAAGTACTCATATTCGCATAAGACACGCGGTAGCTATCCTGCAAGGATGACGCGCACACTGTCTAAATAACGCTCTTTAAATTAGCTTATCGCACAAATCATGCCTAAATTTTTTTTATATAGATTTCAATAAATTAAAATCTTTGAAGCCTTAGCATTTATAAACATGTAAAATTTTTAGACACTTCTAACTAGCTCATCCTATTTTGAGCTGCATAAATTGAAGATTGTGTTATGTTGCAAAACGAAGTTCTTAAAAGACGTTTTAAGTGGTATCTAAATGTCCAAAAATAGAGAGAAATAAACGTGCCACACTTAAAAGAAATACAAGCTAAAGCGGCTAAATTAACCATGATCGCATGCGTATTGCTTAACTCTGCTTGCGCTAATTATAACAACTTAGTGAGTCAAGACGCGCAAACTCAAGGTTTATGCATGACCTCATCCGAGCATGAATTTCCATGCCCGGATGATGGCTTGCATAGCAAAGACCCACACCCTGAGTACAATCAACAGCTGCTTCCCGTTTACCAGCGCGAAGATGTATTAAATGCAGAGATTGAAGCCGCCAACAATACACATTAGCAGTCGGCTAAGTAAAGCAGGTAGCATATGATGATAGAGTACTACCTGCTTTTTTAAATCGAAAGCGTCACTTACAATCCCAATTCTGTTGGAATCTTCGGTGACTCTTTGGGGCGAATAGGTGTAAAGGTCTTAAGCTCCTCCATCATCTGCTGAATGCCTCTGTCGAGTTGAGGATCTTTGCCTTTATTCACATCTGCTGGCATCAATTTTACTTCGATATCAGGGGCAATACCGGTATTTTCAGCCAGCCACTCACCTTTGGTATCAAAGATTCGAATGAAGGGTACCGACATGTATCCGCCATCTACAAATGGTGGGTTGTGTGAAATTCCGATTAAGCCCCCCCAAGTGCGCGTGCCAATCAGTTTACCAATACCCTCGTATTTAAACGCGTAGGGTAAAAAGTCACCACCAGAGCCTGCATCTTGGTCAATTAACATTACTTTAGGGCCATCTAACGCTCCTACTGGCGAGCCATATATTTTACCATCGCGGTCTTTAAAGCCGGCTAAATAGGTGCTTGAAAGTACATCAGTGATGTAGTTTGCAATTTGCCCGCCGCCATTGAAGCGTTCATCAATAATGATGGCCTTTTTATCCAACTGCGAAAAGAACATACGATTGAAAAACGTAAAGCCTGCACTATCGGTGTTGGGCACATATACGTAGCCCACCTTCCCGTCAGACTGCTCATCTACATATTTACGGTTTGCCTCAATCCATGACCATAGCCTTGCATTACGCTCATTGCCCATAGGCACAACGGTTACTTCTTTTGCATTTTTGCCTTTGGCATCTGCGCTCACTAACAAGTTCACTTGCTTACCTACGGTATTTTCAAAGGCAGCAAAAAAATTGTCACCCGCAGCAAAGGTCTTACCATTCACCGCTAGAATGTAATCTCCTTGATTAATGTCAATGCCTGGGATACCTAAAGGCGCATCAAAGAACGGATTCCATTTTTCGCCGGTATAAATGTTGGCTAATCTGAAAGCGCCGTTTTCAAAGCGCACATCGGCGCCAAGTAAACCAACATTCACCGCTGAGGGCCGATAGTAATCGCCGCCATAGGCACGATTATGACCCACTTGAAGCTCAGCAATCATCGCCACAATGAGTTTATTTAAATCAGCGCGTGTACCCACATGCTCAAGCAAAGGACGATATTGTTTGTATACACCTTGCCAGTCGATACCGTGTAAATTTTCAGCGTAAAAATAATCAACCTGCATGCGCCAAGCATCTTCAAATATTTGTGCCCATTCTTTTGCGGGATCAATGCGCATTTTTAACTCTGAGGTATTGAGTGCCTTCCCTTCGATTTTCTCTCCTACGTCAGCACTTTGCCATTGGCCGTTTGAAGCGACATAGAGCATTGTCTTGGCATCATGGCTAAAAATAAAGTCTTCAACATCACTGACGACCTGCGCTGCAGACTTTTCAGCCATGTCAAAACGCAGTAAATTACTTTTGTCAGGGATTTGGCCTGTGGGCGATAAACCAGAGCCGGGCTGAGGCTTTTCAATATAATACAAAGCGCCGTCGTGCCCGACAGCAAGACTGCTATAGTTTTTCTCAGCTAAGGGCAAGGCTACAATTCGCTCCATTATGCCGCCTAAATCGATACGCGTAGCTTTTGCTTCATCATCTTTGTTTTTATCTGAGTTGGCCGTTTCACTAAGCTCACTCTCTTCATCTGACTTTGGCAGCAAAGGCGATTTACCTTCCGATGATAAAACCAGAGCATACAAGGCGGCTCGGTAAGGCCTTTCTTGCTGAGACATATCTATATTGGCTGCCGTTGGACCTCGGTTAGTCGAAGCTGAAAAATATAGGTACTCGCCGTCCACCGAAAATGCGGGTTGACCCGCGTCACTCATACCATCGGTAACGGCGGTAGATTTACCTGATTCAAAACTATGGAGGTACAATATCTGGTTGTTGCTTGGGCCGATTAGCGAATAAGCGATCCATTTACTGTCAGGCGAAATGGAAACCTGTTGAGACCCTTCTACAAAGCCTTTTCGCACAGGATCGGTGCCAATTACATAAGAGCGTTTTTTGTCTAAATCAAAGTACTTCAAATTTAGATGGCTATCGCGATATACCACTTTGCTGTCGTCGTCAGCAAAGGTCACTAAGTCAAAGTAGTTGGTTTTTACATCGGTCATGGCAAAGCTACGATCTTGCTGCTTACCAAATTGATCGCTAAGCACCAATTGATATCCGCCAGAGGCATCTGATAAATAGGCAATGGTACTGCCGTCGGCCGACCAAATTGCGGTCATTTCTCTTATCCCATCACTTTGCGACACATTGCGAGTGGTGCCGTCTTTTAGGGGAACGGTGAACACTTCACCTCTAGCGGTTATGGCAACACGTTTTCCGGTAGGTGATAAAGCAGCAAATTCAATGTTGCCGCTTACATCCTTCCAAGTCGCTCGACGCTGAGGTAAATCAGGATTGATGTTAATTGCCAAGGTTTGGGTTTGCGTGGTGCGGGTGTCATGCATTAGCAGTTCGCCCCCGGCATCAAAAATAATTTCAGGGCCATGAGCATTGGCGCTGAGGATATCCCAAGGTTTGGTGTCTAACACTTTCTTAACTTCGCCATTTTGGGTGTAGTGATGCAGCGCAACCGAGCCGTCGCGGTCTGATAATATATACAGGTCGCTACCTACCCACATTGGTTCAAAGTCGTTACTGTTAGGTTTGGGCACTTCGGTGGTTTGATGAGTTTTGGTGTTGTAAATCCACACAGGGGGTGAAGTGCCTCCGCGATGTTGACGCCAGCCACTGGCGCCTCGATGCGCCTTATGAAAAGGCCGATAGGCGATGGTTTCTCCATCTTGCGCCCATACAGGATCTACCGCGCGGGCTTCCATTATCTTAGCAGGATGACCGCCCTCAGCGCTTATTTCGAACATTTGTGGGGAGCGGTTGTGATTCACTTCTCGCATGCTGGTAAACACCACTCGTTTACCGTCGTTAGACCAACCCTCGACGACATCGTCACTTGGATGCCACGTGAGCCTTGTGGCTTCGCCACCATCGATAGAAATCACATACACATCTTCGTTGTTACCATAGTTCGCAGTAAAGGCTATTTGCTTGCCGTCTGGCGAAAAGTGCGGTCGCATTTGAGTTTCGCTGTCGGCGGTAAGGCGTTTGGCGTTGCTGCCGTCACGATTGGCGAGCCAAATGTCTTCGGCATACACAAAGGTAATATGCTGCGCAGAAAGGTCGGGTTGTTCAAGCATTTTAGTCGGGGAAGCGAGAGCGACAACACTCGTCATCAACAGAGGTATACCGGCGCTAATGCACTGTAAAACCTTTTTCATAGGTAAGTTCCTTATACAAACTGACATGTTATTTTTATTATTAATGAAGTTAAAATTTCTAACTTTAAAGAATCCACGGCATCAGAGTAGCACTATCTTATTTATCACGCATACAAAATCAGCGGTCGATATCATCTTCGAGATTGTTAATAAGCGAGCCATAACCTAATCAAACTATTTATTTGAACTCATTAAAAAACAGTTTGCACCCTACATGTTTAAGCCTAATCACGGTTCCTCTAAACAAGATGAATCGGATACTAATTTCAACTTGTCTATTTCAATTCGTTTTTTTCCTATCCCTCTACTAAACTAGCAAAAAAGGTGTATTACCTTAAATAAGATGGGAGACGTATTCGATGTATATTGTTCGTAAACGCAGCGGTGAAAAGTTAAGTAGAATCGTCATCCATAACGAAACGGTGTATCTGTGTGGACAAGTAGGCCTTGATTTAACTGAAGATATGGCCGGTCAAACCACGTCAGTATTTGCGCGAATAGACGAGCACTTAGCCGAAGCCGGCACCGACAAGTCAAAGATTTTATATGCCCTTATTCATGTAAAGGATAATAGCGACGTGCCATTATTTAATAAGCTATGGAGTGATTGGATACCTGAAGGACAAGCTCCTGCTCGTTCGTGTGTTCAGGCTACCATGGCAAGAGACGTTATTCTGGTAGAAGTGACCGTTACTGCTGCATTATGATGTCTATGAGAAAACATGGATACTAAGGCTAAAAATATCATAGGATGACACGCAGGTATCGAACTTAATTGCCGATATTTATAAAAACATTGGTGAAAAAACGTAGGGTTTATATTGAAGACCAGACTCATACAAAAAAAGCTGCTGTGCGCCGCTATATGCGCCATAAACCTCATTGCCTATAAATCAAATGCTAGTGACTCAGTATCGAACACGCCTATGCATGTTTATTATGAAGACATCTACTTTACAGAAGCATATACAAATCAAGACCCAAAGAATGCAATATCTGCAGCTATGCTTGCAGTAGCTAACCGACTGCCTAGCAACGTAAATATTGAATTCTTGCCCACTGCTCGCTTAAACATAAAATTTGAAGAAGAGACAAAAAGCTCAGTATGTGCGCTGTTTAAACTTAAGTCCACAGAGCGCGAATCAAAGTACTATTTTTCGCTACCAATTGGTTTTATGCAAACCCATAGACTCTTTTTAAGGGAAGATATGGAGCCTCTGCATCCTTCTCTTCTCAATAAAGAAGGGGAGGTAAAACAAATACCAGCACTGTTTGATTTTTATCCCGAGGCTAAAATAATACTTTGGGAAAATATTAGTCACGGTGATTATCTTGATAACGCGTTAAATAAGGTAGCTTACAAGAACAAGGCATTTGTTCAGGGAATGACCTCGCATGTTAACTTGGCAAAATTAGTCGTTCATTCTAGAGCAGACTTCGCCATTATGCCGCCGGCGGAGCTCGCTCATATTGAAGGTAATTTAAGGAGTATGGGCTTAGTGTCATATCGAATTGCAGGTATCGAGCCTGTAATAAAAGTGTATATGATGTGCAATAAAAATGAAGCGTCGAAGAAGTTCATACAAACTGTCGACGCAGCAATACGCGAGCTTTATGACAGTCCCGAGTATATGTCTGCTAACCTTCTGAATATAAGCGCAAACGAAGTGCCTTTCGTGATAGAGGCGATTAATAAAGTAAAAATGGCAATTGAGTAAATACCCACAACCTGATCAAGTTCAAGCAGCAGGGTATCAATACATTGAGGAGTCATCCCTCTAAAAATATTCAAAACTATCTCAAGGAGAGAAGATATGAAAGAGTTAAATATGACAGAAGTTCAAGATGTAAATGGAGGAGTTGTGCCATTTATTGTGGGAGTTATTGCAATAGATGTGGGCTTAATCGCTGCAATGGGTATCGCTCATATGGCGATGCACAAACTCAGATAATACAAGGAAAATTTTATGACCGAAATAAACACAAATGAAGTAGAAAATGTCAGTGGTGGGATTGCACCCTTGCTCGTAATAGCAGCAAAAGGCTTCGGCGCTTGATTTGGAACCGGTGCTGCCGCGTTTACACTTTATTTTACAATATCTAGTCAGCACTAAGCTGGGCTTTGAAAGCGAGCGCCTTTGATGTGTAGAGGCGCCCGTTTTATTGAGAATGCTAATGAAAAATATAATAACATACGGCTTCGCTACTTTAGTGACCTTGCTATCATTACTACTTGGTTTTAATGCTTATAAACTTTACCAAAAACATGGGTTAATTACCGAGGTACTGGGCATCATAGGAATAATCAGTTCAATTGTATTGATAGCTTTGGCTTTACTGCCCTCGGTAAAGATACCTCACAAGGACACAGATAGTAGTCGGATAAAAATGATTCGGAAAAAATACGAAAACAAAAGACAACAATGAGTTTACTGCACTCTGAATGCTATGTTTTGTAGATTGACAATAAAGATCATACTAACAAGCTCTGAAATCTTTGGTTGGGAAGTGACGGGAATACGGCATAAGCGGCCGTATGCCGCTCATTACTACATAGGCTTTTAAAGTACTAATCCTGTTTGAATTTTAAAAAAATTTTTGAGCCGGAATACCACCATGTTAACTGGGAAAGCGGTCATTCGTCTAAACACCCGTCATAGTAATCTACATTTCACAAAAGGTAGAATAAGCCTGTTGTTCAGACAGGGCCTGTATTCGCCGTATTTACGCATAATGTGGTTACGATGCACGCATAGTAACCACACTGATTTAGTTGCTACTTTAGTCTAGCTTATTGTTTTTATTGTATTTCTTAGTAAGCGACAAGCGGGGTTACTATGCATGCATCGTAAACGCATAAAAAGTTGTAGAAATTATCACCGAAAAAATAGTAAGCTATTGAAAATAATCAAGTATGAGGGCTGTGTGAAATGAAACTATCTCGTTGTTACAATGCGGTCTGCATAATAATAAGTTAGGCAAAGATATGGCTGAGAAGCAGTATCAAACCATTGAGGTTTACCGAGCTGCTGCAGATGCACTCTATGCGGTTAGTGGAATGGTGCTTTTCTCGTTCGCCAAACACGACTGTGACACAAAGAACGTAATTATCAGGAACTTCGTTGCCCGCTCAGCCATGACCCTTAGAAGCGTTTTTTCTCTTTGGGATAACGGTGACACTCAAAATGCCTGGGTTATACATCGAGCCTTGGTTGATAGAATGTTTCATTTGCACAGCCTCGGAGTGAATGACGACTTTCAAGCCTTCGATGACTGGTCGTTTTTCGAACAATTCAAGAGCCAAAACCGTGTAAAAAGCGATGACCTTTTCAAGGATCAGGCTGTAGGCTGGGTATATAAAATTAGTGATGAGAAAAAGGCACGCATCAAAGCTCTCGAAAAGGATAAGCCTAAGTGGCGGCGCCCGAAGGCGGAGGATGTCGCTAAAGACATGGGAATGGAATTTCTATACAAATACGGCTACGACTATGCCTCAACCCACGTCCATCCTATGGCCAATGATGGTGAGCAAAACTTTTACACCATTACAAAGCTTCAGCCATCGCCTAGGTTTCCCTCACAGATCACGGTGATCTCAAACACTATTTTGACCTCTACGCTGATTCTTCAGGATTCGTTGAATCACAGCTCTTTCAGCTGGAGGCGAGTGTTATGGGACTTTATAGATGATGTCCGAGCGCTGTTGGATAACGGAGATGTCAGCTATCAGAAATCTTTCGAAAAACTGGCCATTTTATTCAACGAACACGATTTATGTGGGCCCAATAATGCCTAACAAGACGCTGTTGGCGGACAATTTTTCCACCGCTTCGCGGCTCCAAAATTGCCGCAAAGCTTTGCGTTATGTTTCAAGATGAATAAATTGCGGCCATTGCTTTTTTTAGGTTTAAGCTTTGTCACTGTGTTTTGCATAGCGGGCTCTGTTGTTTCAAAACTATCATCAGAAGATTTGGAAGAGTTTGGTTTGACAGTGAAGGAGAATTTTGAAGGTAATTTTCAAATTAGCGTTCCATACCAAGTAGAGAAATGCAGTATCATTGCTATTGAAACAATGTTGCTAGCAGATGACATGCTTATTTTGCGTAGCGAATTGGCGAATACTTCAGAGGCTATTGAACTCTACTCCTCTTACATTATATTTGATCCATTAAGTAATTATGATTTGCATGTTGGAGCTCGATATAAATGCGCTAGTATGCCAACTAAATACTATGACTTTGGTTCATTTAAAACTATGGTGTCTATTGTAGAATGAAACATAATCGGGTAGCCAGAGGTCTCTAACCTCCAGCCCTCACAACACCCTGCATGCGGCTCCGCACAGGGCGTTTCACTTAGGATGGTGAAGCGCGATCCAACCATCACTTAGCGAATAAAGCCCCTCAGACTTTAAGTAATCAAGCGATAATGCCTGATTAATCCCTGGTGATTTAGCGCTGCGCCATGGCCCTTTACTGGTGGTGCCACTCGTTACTGCGGCATGTATGTTCGCGCCCAATTTCAATAAACTACTCACTTTGGTTCGCGGCTTTCGCCACTGTCGCCAATAGGCCATTCGTACTCTGCGCCTGATCCAATGATCTAGATCTACACATCGTTGATACCCACTAGCAATCCCAAAGTAGTTTATCCAACCACGTAAATATTGGCTGAGTTTAAAGAGCTGGTAACGCATCGATACGCCCCAATTGCGATTCGTTAACCGTCTGACTTGTTGCTTAAACTTCTGCACAGTCTTCGGGTGCCAGTGAATGAGTCCTCCTTTGAATGTGAATCCAAGGAATTTGCTTTCATTGGTCTTAACGACGTGGCTTTTGACCGAGTTAACGATCAGTTTCAGGCGGTGACTCAGGAATCTGCTGATACTGCTCAGCACACGTTCTCCCGCACGAGGAGAGCTTACCAATATGGTGAAGTCATCCGCGTAGCGAGCAAACTTGTGACCTCGTTTCTCAAGCTCTTTGTCCAAAGGGTCGAGCATGATGTTCGCCAATAAAGGCGATAAAGGCCCGCCTTGAGGAACACCTTCTCGACTTTCACTATAAAACTGGTTATCGATAACCCCAGCTCGCAAATAACGTTTAATCAGTTTAAGCAGTCCCTTATCCTTCACTTTATAGCCAAGGTAGGTCATGAGTAAATCGTGATCAACGCGGTCAAAGAACTTAGACAGATCGACATCCACAGTAAAACGGCGTCCCGTTTTAATGATGTCTTGTACCTGCTTCACCGCTTGTTGACCATTTCGATATGGCCTAAACCCAAAACTATTCTCTGAGAAGGTTGGGTCGAAAATGGGCGTTAACACTTTAGCAATAGCTTGTTGGATAACCCTGTCGACAACGTTGGGAATGCCCAGCTGGCGTTTACCGTCATCGGGTTTATCAATTTCCACACGCCTAACAGGCGAAGGTTGGTATTGTCCTGAGCGAAGCTCAGCCATAATACGCTTCCAGTTACCCGCTTTCGCCCAAGCGGGGAAGTCATCAATGGACATGCCATCAATGCCAGCGGCCCCTTTGTTGGCTCGAACTCGTTTCCATGCAGCCATAATATTGGCTGATTGAAGTGCGAGTCCAAGTAGATCTGCACTAAAGGCTGGCTGCTCATCAATACGCTGAGTCACGTCATTACCGGTCGGTATTCGTGTATTCAAGTTCAATAAGGCTCCTCCTTTGTTCTAAATGTTTATGGCGGGTCGGGCCCCGACTTCACCGTGTCCCAACCATTACGATGGGCGTTTGGCTACTATGCCGTCTGCTGACTTCTGCTTAATCACTTGCAAGGTTGCCCCTGAAAGCGCTGTCGGTTTTCATCAAATTCGCTCCTTTGAGTTGATGAGACTCAAAGGCCAAGGCACTTATATACCAGAGCCTGACTGGTGGTTTACCGATCGCTTGTTAAGCAGATCTCCCCAGATAAGAGCATGAACTTTCCCTGCACTGCTGCATCATTTACGGTGGCCGTTAAGTCACATGGCTTCGTTGTCTTGTGCCAACTCGCCTCCAGCCTACGCCTCATATGATGTTCTTATTCATCAGCTCGCAGATTTGCGTCCGGCTTCCTTCAGACTATCCCTCGCGGTTTAGCCCTTGCCATTCGCTAGTAGTTATCGTCTAATAACCAATAAGTTAAGTAAACGGTGACTTTCCTACAGAGGACTTTCACCTCATTAGTTCATGCCCATGCTGGGCGTACACAAACGCAGTCTGTCGGAGCGCCTTTCCGCGCCTTCGTCGCTACAAGGCGCCCGCAGCTGCGGGCGTTCTGTGCCACGGGCACTGAACATTTTGAATAAGGATGTATGCAAGCATCGAGATCTGTCAAAAGGTCCAGTAGAAAAGTTTGAGCTTTTTACGTACGCTTTAAGCTTCTGCGGTACACGCAGAAAACGGAGTTTACAGGCGGATACCGCAGAAGCTTAAAGTGTAGAGTCAAACATCGAATTAAGCCCGTGGGGTATAAGATAAACATTTAAAGATCACATGGTTAACGAATAAGGTTTATGAGTAACATGGATAGTGCATATCACGTAGCCACAGAACAACCTGTTGATGTGGACAAAGTACCTAGCGGTACTTCACCACATAACCTGAACTGTTAGGTGTCTATGGGTAGCGAAATATTAGTTCTTTTTTTCCCTATAACGATTGGCTTAATTCCGATAGCTTTCGTATGGAGCCTCGTGTCAATTTATAAAAAGCGTAAAAAGTCTGAATCATTTAAGCGCTATTTGTTTCTTTTTGTTTTCTCTTCATTTGGATTAGTGACAGCGCTATTCAGTTCTAATATTATAAGAGGCTTACTTGAATGGGGCTTTTTTTTATTTGTGCTACTGGTAATTCTTGGGATACCTGTATCGTTTGTTTATCTAGCAATAAAGCTCAATAAAAAACTGTTCAATGAATAAAAAAGATGAATGATGTTTTGAACGCGACACCTAACAAAAACATTAAGACGGATTTGGTGGAAAAGCGCCACCAAACCGATTATGTAAGGTGTTAGGCATTTAGGAGAGTTTATTTGAAAATTTCAGTGTTGTGTTTGGTGATTTTCTTATCTGGCTGCTCTTTTTTAAATCCTTTATTCTATGAGGAAGGCTTCAAAAAGTATGCTGATAGAATAGTAGGATTAGATGCCGAAAAATATACTACTTACCCATATGTTAAATTAGAGAAAGTCGTAGAACTTGATGATGAACATAGGGAATATTTCATATCTACGGACTACGAAACTAGTGCTACTGGAAGTAAATCCACATGTCATTGGGTACTTATTACTAAGCCTTCTAGCAGCATTGTTAACTCATGGCGATACAATTCAGTACCGTCAGAGTGCAAAGGTACCTTTTTTCACGAAGGTGCGTGGTAATAAATGCCTAACAAGTTATTAAATTGCGTTCCAGCAACGACCTGCGTGGCTTCCACGGGACTGCCTACGCTCCGCTGCGGCAGTCCATTGGTAAAGCGTTAGTTATTGAACGTCAGCTATCGAGAAAAATAGTTTGATCATCAATTTTTGAATAACAGTAAGGTCATCTCAGATATCATTGAAAATAGTATCACCTTTTTACTATCTCGATACCAAATACAAGAAAACCTCTACGTCGCCTAACTGCCCAAAACGGCCTGTCAGTTGAAAAAAAGTATGATACTTTACTTCTGATTTCGTTGAGTATTTCCGCCGTGGACTTGAAAAATCTAATTAGAAGTATGATTCTTTATTGTTGGTATACATTTTTTAAACGATTCATCTGATCGCTAGCTTGCTTTTACCCTAATTTTTAGCGATCGCGCTCTTGTCACCATGGTCGCCCTACCTTATTTAACAAAACCTATGTATAACTAGGTAACTGGATTAAAAATATGAGCTAACATTAATGGCAAAGCCAAGTAGACAAACCTTAGAAGATCTGAGAGGTTTAACAGCCATAATAGTCAACTCAACACTAGGCACTAGCAAGCTAGTTGAATCCATGCACAATACTATTGAGCGGGTGCACCCGCCCATAGGGGAATCAAAGGCCACCAGCACTTCTGGTATAAGCAGCTTAGTTTATAAAACCATTCGTAGTACAAGCAAAACTGTCGGTACAAGTTTTGACCTTGCTATGCAAGCGGTTGCGCCTTTTCTAGGTGATTCAACGCAATCATCTCCTACTCATGATGTGTTTTTGTCAGTGATCAATGGAGTGTATGGCGACAAACTAGTAGAGCAAAATAACGCTTTAGCGATAGACATGCGCTTTATATTTGACAGACAACCTTTGCAATTTAATAAAGCCGAAAGCCCCTTAAAACTCCAAGGGCAGAGCTCGGGTTCAAATAAAATAATGCTCTTTATTCATGGGCTTTGCATGAGCCATTATGGCTGGGAAGCAAACGATACCAATCAAAGTGAACAACTCGCAAAAGCACTCGGGTTTACGCCTATTTACCTGCATTACAACACCGGCAAATCGATTGCTAGCAATGGCGAGATGTTGGCACAGCAATTAGACATGCTGATAGAAGAGTGGCCAACATCCATTACAGATCTAACCTTAGTGGGCCATAGTATGGGTGGCCTTGTAGCGCGCAGTGCGCATTTTTATGGTACGCAGCATCACAAAAAATGGTTGACTAAGACAACTAGCATCATTTCAATTGGCACGCCTCATACCGGTGCCATGCTAGAGAAAGGCGGCGCAGTCATAGACTCATTGCTCACACTCAGTCCATATGCAGCGCCGTTTACTCGCTTAACTGGCATTCGAAGCCAAGGCATAGAAGACTTGCGACACGGCAAAATAAGCGCATCGCAAGACGCGTTCACACCTATACCTGATAATATTCGATTTTATGCCCTCGCTGGCGTATTGAATAAAACGCCCAATAAAGTATCCGAACAAACCATTGGAGATGGCTTAGTCACGCTGAACAGTGCGTTCGGTATCAGCAAGCAGGCTAGCAAAACACTGGCTATCCCTGAACATCATAAATGGCTGAAATACAATCTCAGTCACAATGCAATGCTCAGCGACCCCGATGTTTTTAATGCGATCGCAAATTGGCTTAAGCCTTATGCGAGTTAGCCTATATTAGTGCCCCATAGAAACCGCGCCTCATGGATAATCAACATGATCGCCATCGCGGGCTGACTTGTGCGACATTTACTGCCAGCCCTGCAACCATCTATCGCTATCTTTTAATTCATTGTAGTCAATATCATTGCTTCGTTTAGACATCAGAGCTTCAATCACACAAGCTTCGATTTCGCCCTCATCGTCAAATTTCACTTTCGTGATCATAAAATGGCGCTCTTTGTTTGTAGGCTTTACTGCCGTCCATTTGCTATTTAGCAATTTTTTAGGATTAAATTTATTCACGCTGATCCTCGCTGAATTTATTCACACTGATCCTCGTTGAATTTATTCAAGTCGCTGCAATATACCTGCTAGTATTGCTACATTGTTGATAAAGGCCAAATACCTCATGCTAAATCGTTTTTTAATACTCATTTTAAAAGGACTGTTAACCGTCTTGCCCCTGGCCTTAACGCTGTATTTTTTGTATTGGTTAGTGACTACGGTAGAGGTCACCTTAGCGGCTTATTTTAAATCTGATTATTATTTTCCTGGCTTGGGGATCGTCACCACTTTGCTTGTCTTGGCGGCAGTTGGCCTAGTGGTAAATGCATATGTCGTGAGAGTATTGCTCGAATACAGCAATCGCTTTATGGAGCGACTGCCGTTTATCAAAACCTTGTATGGCGCAATCACTGATGCGGTGGAGTTATTCAAAAGAAGCGATCAGCCAAGCGACCGTAAACCTGTGTCAGTTGAAATAGGCCCGAATGTTCACGTGATTGGTTTTATTACCAGCACTAGCGTGGCAGATAAACTGTTCCCCGACCAGAACAAACAGCCAGTCTACATGCCCTTGAGTTATCAAATTGGCGGCTACACGATTTACGTGCCGGCAGATAAAATCCAGCCTCTTGATATAGATGTAGAGACCGCTATGCGTATTGCTGTGACTGGCGGCTCTTCTATGCGCAGTGAAAAAGACAGTGTCAAATAATCAACTGGCATAGCGCTTACGATCATCATCCAGTAAGTGCTATGCCGTTAAAAAGAAGTGCTTCTATTTACGCGGCGCGCCCATCAAAACTCTGACGGCGCGGGCGGCGATGTGATTAATTTACGCGGATTGACCGGTAAATCCTTCATCAGCTCCTGAACCGCTCGTTCAATAGATGGGTCGATGCCTTGAGCGACAAGCTCAGGTCGGTCAATCACTTCAATGTCGGGCGAGACACCTTCGTTTTCGACTGCCCAGTTGCCCTCAGTGTCTAAGAAGCGGAATGTCGCGGCGATAATTGAGCCACCGTCGGCTAACGACGGATTGCCACTGATTCCGATTAATCCACCCCACGTGCGCGTGCCAATGATCTTACCTAAGCCGGCTTTGCGGAAGTAATAAGGTAAAGCGTCACCACCTGAGCTCGACTGCCCGTTTGTCAACATCACTTTAGGGCCGTCATGCGCAATTAGCGGTGTGGCATTGCTGTCTAAGTCTAGGCCTCTGCGCTTCCAATAGTTCATGGTTTTGCGTGACAAAAGCTCAATCATTCGGTCGGGAATAAAACCGCCACCGTTGTAGCGATCATCGATAATCAAACCATCTTTATTAATTTGCGGCAGCATTTGCTTGAATAACTCACGATTGCCATCTACAGCCGTGTTTGGCAGATGCACATAACCAATACGACCGTTTGACAGCTTGTCGACCATGGCTCTGCGTTCTTCCACCCAGGCTAAATATCTTAGCTCGCCTTCAGAGGTAATCGGCTTAACATGCGCCTGCCATGCTCCTTTACCTTTAGCACTGTCGTTCATGCTAAGCGTGATAGTTCTGTCTGCGGTATGCTCCAATAATTCGTAAATGTTTTTAACGCTTTGCGTGCTTTGGCCATTTATCGCGAGTATTAAATCGCCGACTTGTGCTCTTACGCCAGATTCTGTGAGCGGCGAACGCCGTGCTGGTGTCCAATTTTCGCCTTTGAAAATACGCGTGATCTCAAAGTAGCCGCTCTCGTGCTTTTTAAATTCAGCCCCTAATAAACCATTTTGCTTTCGTTCAACGCTTGGCTGATCGCCTGAGTTCACGTAAATATGACCAGCGTTCATCTCTCCTGCAATTTCACCAAACACATAGTCTAAATCGGTTCTATGTGTGGCGGCTTCAGCCATGGGTAAATACTTATCATGAATTGCTTGCCAATCGTTGCCGTGCATTCCTGGGTCGTAAAACCAATCGCGCAATATGCGCCATGCATCGGTATACATTTGGCGCCATTCTACTTTAGGGTCTATTTTTAGCGTTAGGTGGGTCAGATCAAGGGTATTGTCGACCATGCTTTGATCGGCCTTCGCCTCAATCACGCCGTAGTCTGCACCTTGCCTTACTAGCATATGTGCGCCATCGGCACTTAGCATGTAAGCACTTGCGCCTGCTAATACCGTTTTGGGCGCTTCATCTTTGCTAAGGTCGAGTATTTGTATCGTACTGCCGCTAGCGGCTCTTTCCATTACAAATAGTGCATCACCATTAGTCTGCAAGTCGCTATAGTTGCTCGACTTACCGGGCAGGGCCATTACGCGCTGGTCAAATCCGGCTACCTGCAAGTTGATTTCTACTGCTTTGTTGCCTTCTTTTTTACTATCAGCATCGTTAGCCGCGGGCTTGGTCAAACCATCGTTTTCAAATGGAAAGAGCGGTGGCACACTGTTGTTTAATGGAGCTACATACATTCTAGTCGCTTGGTGATACAGGTAGTTAAACTCATAGCTGCTAAACGACAGATTGTAATCACGGTTAGACAAAAAGAACAGGTAGTTACCTTTGGGGTCAAATACCGGTGAGAAATCGTTGAACGCTTCGCTAGTTAAGCGCTGTACGTTTTTATCATCAAAACTATACACAAAAATAGAGCTGTAGCCGCTTACCTCGGTTTTGGTATATACCACATATTTACTGTCGGGCGACCAGCTATAGTCATCAATGTCGTTGCGTGTGGAACGGTCTAACTTAGTGCTTCTTTTGCTTTTAACATTGACCGACCATAAGGTTTGATTAGTGTCGCTGTAAGCAATGTTTTTGCTATCAGGCGACCATACCGGAGCATAGCGCCACATGCTGCCATCATTAGTAATACGCGTCACTTCCCCCGATGCAGTATGCTTAACATACACCTCGTATTCACCCGAAGCATCGCTTAAATAAGCATAGTGCATGCCGTCGGGCGACCATGTGACGTCAATTTCTCTAACCGTTGGCGTGTTGCTTAAGTTAATAATTTCGCCGGTTTTTGCAGGCACCGAAAACAACTCGCCTCGAGCGGCAATAGCCACGCGCTTTCCGTTAGGAGAAATATCCATCGATTCGATAAAAGACTTGACGTTTTTGCGCTGCGCAAGCAAATTTTCTTGATTCGCGCTAATGTGAATGACTAGCTGTGTACTGGTATTGCTCGCTGGATCATATCGCCATAAATACCCGCCGTTTTCATATACAACCGCATCAGGACCGGCCGATGCCCATAGTGAGTCATAAGTATCATGGTGCGTTACCTTAATTGGCTCACCACCTTGCACGTATTTATACAGGTTCAGTTGGTAATCACGGTCGCTTATAAAAAAGATGTCGTTACCCACCCAGACAGGCTGATGGTCGGTAGCAAAGTTCGTTGTAATTTGTTCGCTGGTATTGTTAACCAAATCATATATCCACACGTCCTGAACGCGGCCGCCGCGTGAGCGCTTCCACGTTCTAAATTCTCTATCAATGGGTGTGTATACAAACTTACTGCCATCAGGCGACAGCATGCCGCCACCCGTTTCAGGCACCGCTAAAGGCTCTTCCATACCGCCATCTACATACACCCAATACGGTTGCCCCATACGTTCGCCCCAAGCCAAGCGGTTAGCGCGTACCAATATCTTTTTATTATCGGGAGACCAATCAAAAATGCGGTAATCAAACCCGCCTCTGGGCGGCATTGGGCCCACGTCGTTATACCACGTTAACTGCTCTAAATTAGCGCCATCCACGTCCATCACATATACCTGACGCGTGCCGCTGTATTCTGCCGAGAAGGCAATTCTTTTGCCGTCTCTAGAAAACTTAGGAAAGGTTTCAAAGCCAACATGCGACGTTAGTCGCTTAGATACACCGGTATTGATGTCTGCGGTATAAATATCCCCTGCATAAACAAAGGTAAGTTGATTCTGATGAATATCGGCGTAGCGCATTAATGCTGTGCCTTTGGAGTCGTGGTCATCTGCTGCCGCATAGCCAGAAGACACTATCATGCAAGAAAATATCGCAAGCGTTAGGGTAATCAGACGCTTAGGTTTAAGTGAGTTAAACATATGGTTTCCATATAGTTAAAGGAGGTCGCAAATATTGCGTAGCCAAAGAATATACAGGTTGTTAAAGATGTTCAATAGCTGAGGCTTTTGGCGCCCTATCCTCGTTTGTTTTAATTGAGGATACGGCATTGGCCTCATCAAGCACCCTTTGACTACACGCTTTAGTTTTACTTTTAACCATAGCTCAACAAGGGGTATATGCGATTGTTTGCCTGTAAATGCGAGTTATAGGGGCTTGCGAGTATCACTGATCAGTGTAAAATGTCGCCCGTACAAGTTGGGAAGAAATTTTTTGCCTTTGACGCAAGCATAGCTTGACTCACCAATGGTTCACAGACGCAATTGTGACACCCCTTTTATCCTGTCTTTGCGACAGTTGTTTTTCTCAAAAAATGCTTGTGAATTTATCTAGTGCGCATTCAGCACAAAGTTATCTCAACTATAAAAGCTAGTTTTATAGTTAAGGTAAATTAAGCGCATATGCTCAGCAGCATTATCAAATAAGGTTCGTTATGCTCGAAAAAATGAAACTCGAATGGTTCTCTAATATTAGAGGGGATTTACTCGCGGGGCTCGTAGTTGCCCTAGCCTTAATACCCGAAGCCATTGCGTTCTCAATTATTGCAGGGGTTGACCCTAAAGTTGGTCTGTATGCCTCTTTTTGTATTGCGGTCATTATCGCCATCGTCGGCGGGCGCCCAGGCATGATATCAGCTGCCACCGGCGCGATGGCGCTGCTGATGGTCACCTTGGTTAAAGAGCACGGACTTGAGTATCTTTTAGCCGCCACGCTGCTGACCGGAGTATTTCAAATCCTTGCGGGCTTTTTAAAGCTGGGCAGCTTAATGCGCTTTGTGTCGCGCTCGGTGGTCACCGGTTTTGTGAATGCGCTGGCGATATTAATATTCATGGCACAGCTGCCAGAACTCACCAACGTAACTTGGCATGTGTATGCGATGACTGCAGCAGGCTTAGGCATAATTTACCTCTTTCCATATTTACCTGTTATCGGAAAGACTATTCCATCGCCTCTGGTCTGTATTGTGGTGCTAACTGGCTTTGCGATGTTCATAAGTTTAGACATTCGCACCGTAGGCGACATGGGCGAACTCCCCGACACCCTTCCCATATTTTTATGGCCTGAAGTCCCCTTAAACTTTGAAACGCTAATGATCATTTTACCCTACTCGCTTGGGCTCGCTGTGGTGGGTTTACTTGAGTCAATGATGACCGCCACCATTGTCGATGATTTAACCGATACATCGAGTGATAAAAACCAAGAGTGCAAAGGTCAAGGAATCGCCAACATTGGCGCCGGCCTGATGGGCGGCATGGCTGGATGCGCAATGATTGGTCAATCTATCATCAACGTAAAGTCGGGCGGGCGTGGGCGTTTATCGTGTTTTGTTGCAGGTGTTTTCCTACTCATCATGGTGGTGTTCTTAGGTGATTGGATCAAACAAATTCCTATGGCTGCTTTGGTGGCAGTGATGATTATGGTGTCTATTGGTACCTTCTCTTGGACATCCGTGAGAGATTTAAAAAATCACCCTCTATCAACCAATATTGTGATGATTTCAACCGTTGCGGTTGTAGTCGCTACCCATAATCTAGCCATAGGCGTATTTGTTGGCGTGCTGCTAGCAACCCTATTCTTTGCCAACAAAATTGGACGCTTTATGGTGGTTAAAACCCAAAGAGCAAATGAAAATGAACGTGTTTATGAGGTGGTTGGGCAGGTTTTCTTTGCTTCATCTGAGCAGTTTATCCAGTCGTTTGACTTTAAAGAAGCGGTTGATAAGGTAGTTATTGACCTGACTCATGCACATTTTTGGGATATTACGGCGGTCACTTCACTAGACAAAGTTGTGATTAAATTCAAACGTGAAGGCGCCGAGGTTGAAATTATAGGGATGGGCGAAGCTACCTCAACTATCGTCGATAAGTTTGGTGTTCACAACGATCCCAAAGAAGTCGAAAAGCTAATGGGCGGCCACTAAGGAAATCATCATGAATAAAATCATTACTTGTATAGATGGCTCAGCAATTTCAGAAGACGTATGTCACGCAGGTGTTTGGGCAGCCAAAAAACTCGATAAGACCTTACTATTATTGCACGCCATTGAAAAAACCAATTGCCCGTCTAACCAAGACTTGAGTGGTGCAATTGGCTTGGGTGCCCGCTCTGCCTTATTGAACGAAATGGCATCACTTGATGAACAGCGCGGAAAAATGGCCTTAGCCTATGGTAAAGAGCTGTTAGAACATGCGCATGAAATAGCCATTAGTAAGAACTGCGCGAACATAGAAAAAACTCAACGCCACAGCGGCATTGTTGAAGCCATTTGCGACCTCGAATCAGACGCCCGTTTTATTGTGATAGGACGCGCTGGCGAAGGCCATCCTGAAGACTTCGAAGCACTAGGCTCACATATTGAACAAGTCATTCGCCGCGTGCATACACCGGTGTTAATTGTAAATAGAGGGTTTACCGAACCCAAAAGTTTTATGCTTGCCTACGACGGCAGAGAGACCGCCGACAAAGCGGTGCGGCGGATTATAGAAGGCGGATTACTGCATAATATGACCTGCCACTTAGTGACCGTAAAAAACAATGAAAGTGACTTACAACAGAAGTTCAAGCGCACCGAAGCGATGCTGCAAGAGCATGGCTTTGAGGTAAAGGCGAGTTACCTAGAAGGGAATATTTTTGACAGCCTATCTGCCTACAAAGAAGAGCAAAACGTCGACATGGTAGTAATGGGTGCGTTTTCTCACTCTAAACTGGCGACAGTATTTTTAGGCAGCAATACCTTAAAAATGCTCGGCTACACGCAACTGCCGCTTGTGGTGCTTAGGTAGACGCATACATTTGTTTTCGATGAGAGGGTTTATCAGCAGGCCCTCTGAAATACGCTTCCACCTTCCCAATGCATATAAGGCATGGCTGACGCTAAGCATTAGGGACTAAAAAACCAACAATCAAGGTAAAATCAGACAAAAATCAAGTTTTCATAAGTTTTTTACCGGTCGCTAAATGTAAGGTGCGCGAGCAGTATAAAAAACAAAAAAGGAAATTTATGAAAAATATATTGAAAAGCGCAATAGTTGCACTGAGTTTAAGTATTAGCCTCATGTCGAATGCTAGTTTAGTGTCGTGTGATGATGCTGACGCAAGCAGCACATCGACCAGAGACGATGGTTTTTTTATGACCGTTTGCTATGGCAACGAGGGTAGCGATTTTATTATCCAAGGAGCAGGTCCAAGCGGTGTTGCTCAGGTCTTATATAACAATACCTATGGTGGTAGTGGCGGTACTTTTACATCCGTATTCGAAGATGACTTTATTAATCAGCACTTTGGTTTAGCGCTGCCCCCAACCTATGTGGTATTGGTAAATGGATTTGAAGATGATGGCACCTTTTTCTTGCAAGGCTCTGTGAAATCAAATTTTGAAATAATTGGGTTTTTGGTAGGAAGAAATGGCGTCACCGACACATTTATGGGCGGATCACTGGATACTGTTTTTGAAAATTCCGTCACCCTAGATATTGTCGATAGAGTTATTGTTCAGGCATCTTCACCGGGGGTTATTGGTTTGATGCTAATTGCATGTGCATTTTTATTTAACCGTACTCGAAGATAACGATAAACAGTTCCCTAGTCGTTTAAACATTAACTTGTTTACACAATAAACAGTAACAAAAGGACTTGTTTCTGTTCTATTTAGTCAAGGCTATCGCGTCATTTTTCATTGCATCACCGTCGATGTATTGCACCATCGCCATGAACCTTGGCGTGTCTCTGACTGCGTCGTAAAAGGGCAAATAGTGTTCTAGAAAGGGATAAATTAAACTCCCCTGCTCAATACCTTCTTCAATACACTGTACCGTTTTTTCGCTATCGCCCATCATCCCCAGTATTCTACAAATTTCACTACGGGATATAATTCGTTCAGCCCAGTCGATAGGGAATTGTTGAAAGTATTGGTCAATTGACTTTAATGCCAATTCTTGTCTACCGCTCACTGCTAGCAACACCATATCTTCAGTACGAAGAGGTGCGTTAACTCTAAATTGATTGCCCTGATGAAACTTTTCAAATTCTGATAACCATATCGGAATAAAGCCATCTAAGTAGTGATCTTGGTCTTTCAGCCAAAGTGTAAACATTTTTAGCCTATGAGAAGAACGAAATTTATAAAAAGGTATGTTTAAATCGATGTCTTTAAAAAGCGCCAACGCTTGTTGGTAATCACGATTAGCGATATGCGCTATCCACCCGCAGTGTATCTGATTTGCGTGCTGACATGAGCGTGCTGTCGCACTTTGAAATATAGACAAGTCTCGATGATAACGAAAGTCCAACAAATGATGATAAAAATCGATTTCACCGGTTTGAAGCACAGCATGCGCATGATAAGTTTCTATTTCAATTTGCATTGCGTCGTAGTCTTGTAAAACCGACAAGGCACGTAAAATTCCCTCCGTCCATTTAGGGTTACTTGGTTCTAATATCCTGATTGCTTTTAATGTTCTGATGAGTGCTTCATAGTTATTGAGTCGACGTTCAATATACAACTTCATCTTCAGCACGCGAATATCGTCATTATTTAAGCTTTCAGCCAAATTAATAATCGAATATGCTTTATTAAAGTCCTCCACGATGTAGTAAATATAGGCGGCCTGAGCATAATAAAAGTCTGCAGAATTAGGCGATAGGCTCGCAATTTTCGCTAGTCCGGCTTCGGCTTTTTCAACATACCGCTTGGGTGATCTTTTAAAGTCCAAATAGCTGTAAAGCGCAACGAGTTCAGATTTTGCTCTTACAAAGTTGGGGTCTATACTCACCACTTCTTCAAGCATGTTAAGATATTCAGGAGACGACATACTCAGCCCTTCTTGCTCAACTTGGTACAAGGCATCGCGATAAAGGCGATAAGCAGTCATGTTTTCTGTAGGAACATAAGCTACCTGACTCTGGGAGCTCGGCGATAAACTAGTATGCACTGTGTCTTCAGTGTGTTGCTGTAAAACATATATTGCGGCAAAGGACAAAATACACATGCTGATAATCGCTACAGATACCTTGCGCAAACTCATTCGTTTTGAATGCGAGTGTATTGCCTTATCAATGGTGTCGAGCCTTGTGGAGTCTTCATTAGCAAGCGGAAATGAAGCGATGTAACCTCGCTTAGGTACGGTTTTTATATAAGCGTCGCGGTTGTCTTGATTGAGTGTGCGCCGCAATAAAGATAGACAGCGATTGAACGCGTGGTCTGATACTACGCGACTCTCCCAAAGCGATTCAATTAACTCGTTCTTACTTATCACCTTGTTCTGATTACAGTAAAGATATACTAACAATTTGCCGATTTGAGGCTCGAGACGGACTGTTTGTGTTCCATCTGAAAATTCCCCAGAATCCACATTAAATGAGCAGTTGCCAAAGACTACTTTTGCATTATTTTGGTTTACCACTTTCATTTTATTTCTCGATATTTATTGCGTTCTCATTCAAGTAACTCAGCTACTGTAAACATCTTCTAAAAGAATAGAACATCGCGCCATATGATGCAATGCATTGCAATTTGGGTTGTGAAAATGAGCGAAGAAAAATGGCAATTCCAAGCGTTAACGCAGTCCAAGCACTCTTTGAGAAAGCATCAATACCTTGCGCTTTATAAAATGAAAAAGGAAAACGATGATTTTGACTTTCTGACAATGTTGGGCTTGGTGGTCCTCAATATCGTCCTCGGGCTCTAGTACATTAAGTTTCATACATTGCACTGTTTGGTTTATGGATTGCCGTTTTGCGTATTAATAACTGAGCTAATTGATGCACTTAATTGAAGACACCGCGATATACTTCTTTG